>CAXUNX010000116.1:975-10271 GCA_964252545.1 uncultured Acetobacteraceae bacterium
GGCGGACCTTGGTGATCCGTCGTTCCGCTGTTTCACGAAAAAATTATGATAAAGTTTACGAGAGAACAATGTTTTTGCAGGCATACACGAAAATTTTCCTCAACCGCCGCGCCGCGTCGCGGCACAGGCCCGCCCGGGAGCGCGCATGACCAACAAAGGCGGCGCCGCAGCCCCCGGCAGCATCCCCCCGCCGCCTCCGGTGCGGCCGATGCCGCGCGCCGACGCGCGGCGGTTCGTGGAGGCGCTGGCGCTCGCCAATCCCCAGGCCGAGTCCGAACTCAGCTTCATTGATCCATATACCCTGCTGGTCGCGGTGGTGCTTTCGGCGCAGGCCACCGACGCGTCGGTGAACAAGGCCAGCGTGGGGTTGTTCGGAGAAGCGCCCGATCCGGCCGCGATGGTCCGGCTCGGCGAGGAGGGCATCGCCAGGCACATCCGCGCCATCGGCCTGTGGCGCGCCAAGGCGCGCAACGTCGCGGCCCTCAGTGCGGCCCTGCTGGAGCGGCATGGCGGCCAGGTGCCCTCCGACCGCGAGTCGCTCGAAGCGCTGCCCGGGGTGGGGCGCAAGACCGCCAACGTGGTGCTGAACGTCGCCTTCGGCGAAAGCACGATGGCGGTGGACACCCACATCTTCCGGATCGGCAACCGCACCGGGCTTGCCCCGGGCAAGACGCCGCGCGCGGTAGAGGACCAGCTGGTGGCCCGCATCCCGTCCGCCATGCTGCGCCCGGCGCATCACTGGCTGATCCTGCATGGACGCTATGTCTGCAAGGCGAGGCGACCGGAATGCTGGCGCTGTGCCGCGGTCCGGTGGTGCCGCTATGGCGACAAGCAAACGCTTGCGCCAGCCGGTTGAGCTCACTCCGCCGGCGCCATCGGCAACGCGGGCACCCTCCTGCGGCCCGGCACCGGGATCCAGGGACGCACCCCGCGCGCGTCCTGGACGGACACCAGCTGCACCCCGCCGGCATCGATCCAGACCGCCTGCGCCCCTTCGCGCCACACGGTGAATCGGTCGATGCGCGGGCGTGACAAGCAGGCGCGGTGTGCCGGCATCGGCGAGACCACCAACGCGGTTCCGGCGCAATCGAGCGGCGGCGGCGGCTGCTTGCTTTCCCGCAGCAGCAGCACGGTCTGTCCGCGCATCACGATCCGGCACAGCACCGGGTCGCACGACACCGGGCCGATGCTGCCGGCTTCCGGCAGGTAGAGGGGCGGCGAGCCGATCGCCTGGCTCTTGAGCCAGTCCGCCAGCGTGGTCGGGTTGGCGCCCGAGCCCTCCTCCAGCAGCAGCCGCGCCCCGCCGGGCGCCGGCGCCCGCAGCGCGATCAGCCTGGCGTCGGACGACACCAGCAGATCGGGAGGCCGGCACAGCAGCGGGGTGAGCAGGCCAACACAGAGCGGCACTAGCCCCAGCAGGCGCCACGTTCCGCGGCGCAGGCACAGCCAGATCAGCCCGAACGAGAGTAGTGCCAGCGCCCAGGACGGCATCGAGCGCAACGCCACGCTTGCCGCTGGAAGCGCTGCCACGTGGCGGGCCAGCCACAGGATCACGTCGATGCCCCAGCCCATCGGCAGCAGCGACAGCCGTTCCAGGCCGAACGGCATCAGGGCGAGCGAAAGCAGCCCCTCCGGCATTACCCACAGCGCGGTGATCGGCACTGCGACCAGGTTCGCGAGCACGAAATAGAACTGCACATGGCCGAAATGATAGGCGGCGTAGGGCGTGGAGGCGGCGCCCGCAAGCAGGCTGGTCAGGAACAACGCCCAGACATGCAGCCCAAGCCTGCGGAGCCAGCCGCCGCTGCCCATCAGCCCGATCGTCAACGGCCGCAGCACCTCGTAGCCGGCGATCAGCGCCAGCACAGCGGCAAAGCTCATCTGGAACGACACCTCGAGCAGGGACTCGGGAGAGCCGAGAAGCAGGATCACCGCAGCCAGGCCGAGGCCGCGCATCGAGACGGCGCGGCGTCCGAGCAGCAGCGCCAGCACGCCAACCGCTGCCATCGACAGGCTGCGTATGGTCGGCAGATGCATGCCGGTCAGCGCCATATAGAGCCCGCCCACCGCCAGCGCCGCAACCGCTGCGATCTGGCGCGTGGGCAGCCGCAGCGTGCCCCACTCCCACAGCGCCAGCGCCATGCGCAGCCCGCCCATGGTGAGGCCCATGACGATACCCAGATGCAGCCCGGCCACCGCCAGCAGGTGGGCGAGCCCGGAAACCGCGAACGCGTCGCGATCAGATGGGGGGATCGCGCTGCTGATGCCGGTCAGCAGGGTCGCGGCGATGGTGCCGCGTGCCCCGGGCAGCGTCGCCGTGATCCGCCCGGCGATGGTCTCGCGCAGGCGCTGCCACCTGCGTGACAGGCCGCCCGCTTCGGCGTGCCGGCCGATCTGTGCGACTCCAAGCGCGTAGCCGGAACCAGCCAGGCCGCTGAAGAACGCCTCGCGCTGGAGGTCGCGGCCGCCGGGAAGCGACGGCGCCGAAGGGGCGCGAAGCATCGCGCGGAGCGTGAGGTCGTCGCCCACCGCGGCCGGCTGGACGTCGTCGTTGCGCAAGCGTACCCGCACCCGCCGCTCGATCGGCGGATCGCCGTCGATCACCGCGTGCTGCAGCGTCACCCGGCGGCCGCCGTCGGCGAACAGCTCCACCGCGCTGATGCGGCCGGAAACGATGCTGGCCTTGCGGGGCAGATCGGGCATCGGCTCGGCCCGCCACGTCGCAAGATCCGCAGCCAGGAAGCCGATCGCGGCCGCCAGCATCGCAGCCCCCGCCACACGCAGGATGTCGCCGTGCCGGGCGGCGGCGAGCATGAGCACCGCCACGCAGGCGAGTGCCAGCACCGGCCAGCTTCTGGGCTCGGCGGACAGCGCGAAATACGTTGCATCCCCGCTGCCCACGCAAACCGGCAGCCACAATGTCAGCCGGTCCCGTTCAATCAGGCACGCCTGGCCGAACCGCGACAGCCATCGCGCGCCTGGCCGCGCCAGGGCGGAGAAGCCGGATGACGGAAGCACGCCAGCATGGATCGCCATGCCGACATCTTATGACGAAACCGAAACATAATCCACAAGCCGCAACCGGCGGCGGCGGTGTTTGCGGCTCAGCGAGGCATCATCCCGTCTTCGCCGCAGCTCACCATTTCCTTGAGCAGGTGGACCAGGCGGTCGCCTGCGCTCGACTGCGCGCGCAGCGCGACGCCGAGCGAGGCTTCCACCGCCGGGCTTGCGGCCAGGGTCGAGGTGAACGCCATCGACCATTCCGGGAACTCGCGCGCGTCGATCACGCCGGATTGCAGCACGGTGACCTTCTGGTGGCGTTCGTCGCACTGGATGCGCTCGAAGGTGCTTTCGAGGGTGTCGGCCGGCCCTTCCAGCACCTGGGCGAACCAGCCCTCGCTGAACAGCAGCGCGCCGGTGATCCCGTCACGCCGGTTGTTTTGACGGGAGGTCGCAAGGATCTTGTCGATCTCCCCGCGCAACTTCTCGGCAGGAAGCTCGACGCAGTTCTTGCTCTGGTAGAGGACCCGGTAGAGCTGAGGCATGGTGTTTTGTTCTCCTAGAGGAAACAGGCCGCTTGGCGGCCGGCGGTATCGGCGATCAAGAGGTCGATCTGGTCCGCCGGCACCGGCCGGCTGAACAGGTAGCCCTGGACGGAGGTGCATCCTTCGGCGCGGATGCGGGCGAGCTGGAGCGGCGTCTCGACGCCTTCGGCGATGGTGTTCATGCCAAGGCTGGTGCCGAGTGCGGTGATGGCGCGGACGATGGCGGCTTGGCCGGCAGGATCCTCGCCTTCTTTCACGAACGAGCGGTCGATCTTGATCTTGTCGAACGGAAAGCTCTGCAGCTGGCTCAGCGACGAGTAGCCGGTGCCGAAATCATCCATCGCCACGCGCACGCCCAGCGCCCGCAGGCCGTGCAAGGTCGCGAGCACGTCCTTCTCCTTGCGCATGAGCACGCTCTCGGTGATCTCGATCTCGAGCCTGCGGCCCGGCAACCCGGATTGCGCGAGCGCCCTCGCCACCACCTTCAGCAGATGGCTGCTGTCGCCGAACTGTGCCGGCGAGACGTTGACGGCGACGGAGATGTCGCCCGGCCAGCGGACCGCCTCGAGACAGGCCCGTCGCAGGACCCATTCGCCGATCGACCCGATCAGGCCGATCTCCTCTGCGAGCGGAATGAAGTCGCCGGGCGGGACCAGGCCGCGTTCCGGATGACGCCAGCGCAGCAATGCCTCGAACCCGACAACCGCCGCGCTTTCGAGATCGACCTGCGGCTGGTAGTGCAGCTCGAACTCGCGCATCAGGATGGCTTTGCGGAGATCGATCTCCAGCATTCGCCGCGCAAAGGCGCGTGCATCCATCGCCGGCTCGAAAAACGAGTAGAGGTTGCGCCCGCTGTTTTTCGACGAGTAGAGCGCCAGATCCGCATTCTTGATGAGCTGGCTCTGATCGACGCCGTCAACCGGGCCAAACGCGATGCCGATGCTGGCGCCGATGTTCACGAGGTGCCCGTCGACGAGATAGGGGCGGCTCAGCACGTCAACGATGCGCGAGGCCAGCGCTGCCAGCGCCGCGCGTTCGGGCGCGGGCGATAACAGCAGCGCGAACTCGTCGCCGCCCAGCCGCGCCACCACCTCGTCGCGACGCACGACGCCGACCAGCCGCTTGGCCACGAGCTTGAGCAGCGCGTCGCCGATCGGGTGGCCGAGGGTGTCGTTCACCGCCTTGAAGCGATCCAGATCAACAACCAGGACGACGCAGCTCGGGGCGTGGCCATCCGCTGGCCGCAGGGCCTCCATGATGCGTTGCTGGAACAACAGCCGGCTGCCCAGCCCGGTCAGCGGATCAAGCTGGGCCTGCTGGAGCGCCAGCGTTTCGGAGCGTCGCCGCGCCGTGATGTCCTCGAAGCAGGCCATCCAGTGGCCCCCCTCGATCTGGCCGATCTGCACGGTGATGGTGCGCTGCGCGCTTGCGGGCGCCAGCGTCAAAGCCGCCGGCTCGCCGCCCGAGACCGCAGCCAGGCAGGCTTCGTGGATCTGCTGCACCAGCGCGCTGTCCAGCAGCGCGCTCGCCTCGAGCAGCTCGAACACGCCGGCGCAATGCTTCAGCAGCTCCGGTGCGATGTCGAGAAGCCGGCAGAAGCGGTCGTTGCTGTTGAGCACCGACAACGCGCAATCGAAGCTGAGCAGCCCTTGATGGACCCCGTTCAGCATGGCGAGCAGCAGCGGCGCCGCTCCGGCCGGGCTGCCGTCGGCCACCCTGGTCGTTTCGGCTTCCGGCAGAGGGGGGCTGGTCAAGGACAAGGACAACACAACCGCTCAGATGCGCTGGCGAGATACCGGACCATCCGGCTGGTGGGCGCAGGACCACGTTGACGCTTATTGGAACAGTTATTGGTTTTGATTTGTTTAATGGCCGGTCCGGGGTGTGGCCGGCCGCGTCCGGCGACTATCGTGCGGCGGCTGGCGCATGTTAGAGAGCGGCGCATGAGCGTCCGCACGCGTTTCGCGCCAAGTCCGACCGGCCTGCTGCATATCGGCAACGCCCGCGCCGCCTTGTTCAACTTCCTGTTCGCAAGGCACCATGGCGGCGCGTTCCTGCTCCGCATCGAGGACACCGATCGGGAACGCTCGACCGCAAAGGCGGTGGAGGTGATCCTGGACGGGCTGGCCTGGATGGGCCTCGAGCCGGACGAGCCTCCCCTCTACCAGTCCAGCCGCCAGGAGCGGCACGCCGCGGTGGCCTATGCGTTGCTCGAGGCCGGCCACGCTTATCGCTGCTATTGCACGGCCGACGAGCTGCGGCTGATGCGCGAGCAGGCCGCGGCCGAGGGCAGGCCGCCGCGCTATAACGGGATCTGGCGCGACCGCGACCCTGCCGAGGCGCCGGCCGGGGCGCCTTTCACCCTCCGCCTCCGCGCGCCGCAGCAAGGCGAGACGGTGGTCGAGGACCTGGTGCAGGGCGAGGTGCGCGTCCAGAACGCCGAGCTCGACGACATGATCATCCTGCGCGCGGACGGCACGCCGACCTACCAGCATGCGGTGGTGGTGGACGACCACGACATGGAGATCACCCATGTGATCCGCGGCGACGACCACCTCACCAACAGCTTCCGCCAGTCACAGATCTACGCCCTGATGGGATGGCCGCGGCCATGTTTCGCGCATCTGCCGCTGATCCACGGCCCGGACGGCGCCAAGCTGTCCAAGCGGCACGGTGCCCAGAGCGTGGTGGAGTTCCGCGAGCAGGGCTTCCTGCCGGAGGCCCTGAACAACTACCTGCTTCGCCTGGGCTGGGGGCACGGCGACGCCGAGATCCTAACGCGGGAGGAGCAGATCCGGCTGTTCGATCTCGACGGGGTCGGACGCTCCGCCGCCCGCATGGACTACACCAAGCTGACCCAGGTGAACGGCGTCTGGCTACGCCAGGCGGATGATGCGCGGCTGACCCGGGACGTGCTGGAGCGGCTCGCCATGCGGCCGGAGCTGAGGCTCGACGCCACCGCCGAGGCGCGCATCCTGGCGCTGATGCCGGGGCTCAAGGAGCGTGCCAAGACCCTGGTCGAGCTCGCCAACAGTGCGGCGTTCCTGGCCTCGACGGTGCCGCTGCGGCTCGAGCCCAAGGCGCAGGCCCTGCTCGGGGGCGACAACCGGCTGATGCTGCAGCGGCTTGCAGCGGAGCTTGCGCCGATCGAGCCGTTCGGGTCCGCGCAGATCGACGCAGCACTGCGTCGGTTTTGCGAGCGCACCGGCCTCAAGCTCGGCCAGGTGGCGCAGCCGCTGCGGGCCGCGGTGACCGGCAGCACCATGAGCCCGGGGATCGATGCGACCCTGGAGGCGCTCGGCCGCGACGAGGTCATGGCCCGGATCGGCGCGGTGTGCGGCGCCGAGCGGACCCCGCATGGCTGAAGGCAGCCGCTTCTTTGCCGAACAGGAAGGCAGCGACAACCATCGCCACCTGCTCGGCCTGCAGGGCGTGCACCCGACCCGGATCGAGCCGTTCCTTGATCTCGCCGAGAGCTACGTGCTGCTCAACCGCCAGCGCAAGACCCAGCGCGACCTGCTGCGCGGCCGCACCCTGATCAACCTGTTCTTTGAGGACTCCACCCGCACCCGCACCAGCTTCGAGCTGGCCGGCAAGCGCCTCGGCGCCGATGTCATCAACATGTCGGTGTCGACCTCCTCGGTGAACAAGGGCGAGACCCTGCTCGATACCGCGGCCACCCTGAACGCCATGCGCACCGACCTGCTGGTGGTGCGCCATCCGCAGTCCGGCGCCCCTGCCCTGCTGGCGCGCAAGGTCGATGCCAGCGTGATCAACGCCGGCGACGGCACCCACGAGCATCCCACCCAGGCGCTGCTCGATGCGCTGACCATCCGGCGCCGCTGCGGCCGGCTGGCCGGGCTGCTGGTGGCGATCTGCGGCGACATCGCGCACAGCCGGGTGGCACGCTCGAACATCCACCTGCTGACCGCGATGGGCAGCCGGGTGCGGGTGATCGGACCGCCGACGCTGATCCCGGCGGCCATCGAGCGGCTCGGCGTGGAGGTGTTCCACGATATGCAGGCGGGCCTCGCCGACGTCGACGTGGTGATGATGCTGCGACTGCAGCGCGAGCGCATGCACACCGGACTGGTGCCGAGCGAACGCGAGTATTTCCGCTTCTTCGGGCTTGACGTGGCACGGCTGGGGCTGGCCAAGCGGGGCGCCCTGGTGATGCACCCGGGGCCGATGAACCGGGGAGTCGAGATCGACAGCGCGGTGGCCGACCACGGGCAGAGCGTCATCCAGGAACAGGTCGAGATGGGGGTGGCGGTGCGGATGGCGGTGCTTGACCGCCTGTCGCGGGGACGCAACGCGTGAGCTGCGTGCTGTTCGACCATGTGAGGCTGGTGGATCCGGCGAGCGGCCTTGATCGGCCGGGCCGGCTGCTGGTCCGCGACGGCCTGGTGGAGGATCTCGACCTGCCTTCGGACGCAGCACCGCCCGAGGGCGCCACGGTGATCGACGGCGGCGGTGCTGTGCTGTGCCCCGGCCTGGTGGACATGCGCGCAAGCGTCGGCGAGCCCGGCCACGAATACCGCGAAACCGTGGCGTCCGCCGCCGACGCCGCGATCTCGGGCGGCGTCACCAGCCTCGGCGTGCTGCCCAACACCACCCCGGTGATCGACGACCCGGCGCTGGTGCGCATGCTGCGCGCCCGCGGCGAGGAGACCGGACTGGTGGACATCCATCCCTTCGGCGCCGTCACCAAGGGCTGCCGCGGCGAGGAGCTGGCCGAGCTGGGATTGCTTCGGGAGGCGGGTGCCGCCGCCTTTACCGACGGCACCCGGGCGATCGCCGACGCGCGAATGATGCGGATCGCGCTGTCCTATGCGCGCGGGATCGGCTCGGTGGTGATCCAGCATCCGGAGGAGCCGACGCTGGCGCGCGGCGGCAGCGCCACCGAGGGCGAGCTCGCCACCCGCCTCGGCCTGCCGGGGATCCCGGCCGCCGCCGAGCCGATCCTGGTGGCGCGCGACCTGATCCTGGCGCGGCTGACCGGCGGCGCGCTGCATTTCGGCCATGTCTCGACCGCCGAGGCGCTGGAACTGATCAGGCGGGCCAAGGCCGACGGGGTTGCCGTCACCTGCGACACCGCGCCGCCCTATTTCGACCTCAACGAGACCGCGATCGGCGATTTCCGCAGCTTCGCCAAGCTGTCGCCGCCGCTCCGCGTCGAGGCCGACCGGCTCGCCGTATGCAGCGCCCTCGCCGACGGCACCATCGACGCCGTCGCCTCCGACCACATGCCGCGCGACGCCGACGACAAGCGCCTGCCCTTCGCCCAGGCGGCGAGCGGCGGCGTCGGTCTCGCCACCCTGCTTGGCGTCACCCTGGCGCGGGTGCATGACTCGACCCTCACCCTGTCGCAGGCGATCGGACTGCTGACGGTGCAGCCGGCGCGCATCCTGGGCATCCAGGCAGGCAGCCTCGGCCGCGGCGCCGCCGCCGATCTGTGCCTGTTCGATCCGGACCGTGCCTGGCAGGTGCAGTCGGGCCAGCTGCGTGGCCGCGCCCAGAACAGCCCGTTCGACGGACGCGCGCTCGAGGGCCGGGTGCTGGGCGTGTGGAAGGCGGCACGGCGGGTGCTCGGATGATCGGCTTTCTGGCCACCCGCCTGGGCCTGGTGGCGGCGCTCGGCTATGCGCTCGGCAGCATCCCGTTCGGCCTGCTGCTGACCCGGGCTGCCGGACTCGGCGACATACGCAGGATCGGCTCCGGCAACATCGGCGCCACCAACGTCCTGCGCAC
>CAXUNX010000117.1:0-10201 GCA_964252545.1 uncultured Acetobacteraceae bacterium
GTCCCAGATCGAGCGCCTCCAGGCGCTTGATCTCGTCGCGCAGCCGGGCCGCGGTCTCGAACTCGAGGTCGGCCGCCGCGGCGCGCATGCGCCGCTCGAGCTCGCCGATCGACGCGCGCAGGTCGCGTCCGACGAACTCGACCACCCCGGTGTCCTTGACCGGCGCCACCGTCACGTAGTCCTGCTCGAACACCGAGCTCATCGCCTCGCGGATATGGGTGCGCACCGATTGCGGGGTGATGCCGTGCGCTTCGTTCCAGGCTGCCTGCTTCTCGCGCCGCCGGCTGGTCTCCTCGATGGCGAAGCGCAGGCTGTCGGTCATGACGTCGGCATAAAGCAGCACCCGCCCGTCGACGTTGCGCGCGGCGCGCCCGATGGTCTGCACCAGCGAGGTCCGGCTGCGCAGGAAGCCCTCCTTGTCGGCGTCGAGGATCGCCACCAGCGCGCATTCCGGGATGTCCAGCCCCTCGCGAAGCAGGTTGATGCCGACCAGCACGTCGAACGCGCCGAGCCGCAGGTCGCGGATGATCTCGATCCGCTCCAGCGTGTCCACGTCCGAGTGCAGGTAGCGCACCTTGATGCCGGCCTCGGTCATGTAGTCGGTGAGGTCCTCGGCCATGCGCTTGGTCAACGTGGTGACCAGGATGCGGCTGCCCTGGCCGATCACCCGCCTGCATTCCGCGAGCAGGTCGTCGACCTGCCGCTCGACCGGGCGGATCTCGGTGACCGGATCGATCAGGCCGGTGGGCCGGATCACCTGCTCGGCGAAGCTGCCGGCGGTGCGCTCCATCTCCCAAGGCCCGGGGGTCGCGCTGACGAACAGGGTCTGCGGCCGGAACTGTTCCCACTCATCGAAGCGGAGCGGCCGGTTGTCGAGGCAGGACGGCAGGCGGAAGCCGAACTCCGAAAGGATCGACTTGCGCGCATGGTCGCCGCGCTCCATGCCGCCGATCTGCGGCACGGTAACGTGGCTCTCGTCGACGATCAGCAGGGCGTCCTCGGGCAGGTACTCGAACAAGGTCGGCGGCGGCTCGCCGGTCTTGCGCCCGGACAGGTAGCGCGAATAGTTCTCGATGCTCTTGCACACCCCGGTGGTCTCGATCATCTCCAGGTCAAAGGTGGTGCGCTGCTGCAGCCGCTCCGCCTCGAGCAGCTTGCCCTGGGCGGTGAACTCGTCGAGCCTCGCCTTGAGCTCCTGCTTGATCAGCACGATGGCCTGGGCCAGGGTCGGACGCGGCGTCACGTAGTGGCTGTTGGCGTAGATGTTGACCTCGTTGAGGTCGCCGGTCTTCTCCCCGGTCAGCGGGTCGAACTCGGACAGCGCCTCGATCTCGTCGCCGAACAGGCTGACCCTCCAGGCGCGGTCCTCGTTCTGCACCGGGAACACGTCGATGGTCTCTCCGCGCACCCGGAAGGTGCCGCGCTGGAAGGCCGCGTCGTTGCGCCGGTACTGCTGCTCGACCAGGGCGCGGATCATGGTGTCGCGGTCGATCCGGCCGCCGCGCTCCAGCCGCACCACCATCCGCCCATAGGTCTCCACCGAACCGATGCCGTAGATGCACGACACCGAGGCCACGATGATGACGTCGTTGCGCTCCAGCAGCGCCTGGGTCGCCGCATGCCGCATGCGGTCGATCTGCTCGTTGATCTGGCTGTCCTTCTCGATATAGGTGTCCGAGCGCGGCACATAGGCTTCGGGCTGGTAGTAGTCGTAGTAGCTGACGAAATACTCCACCGCGTTGTCCGGGAAGAACTGCTTCATCTCGCCGTAGAGCTGGGCTGCGAGCGTCTTGTTCGGCGCCAAAACCAGGGTGGGCCGCTGCACCGCCTCGATCACCTTGGCCATGGTGAAGGTCTTGCCCGAGCCGGTGACCCCGAGCAGCACCTGGTCGCGCTCGCCGGTTCTCAGCCCCTCCACCAGCTCACGGATCGCGGTCGGCTGGTCGCCCGCCGGCTCGTAGGGGGAGACCACGGTGAGTGCGCGGGTCTTCGGCTTCGCCGCCTGACGGTCCGGCACGAAGATCTCGGATGCCGGACGCAGCACCTGGCTGGATCTGCGGGCAGGCTTGTTGTTGAGGACGGCGCTCGGCATGCCCCTAGAAGTGGCGCAGCCGGTGGTGGCAGGCAAGACCGGGTGCTCCAGCCGGGCGCCCCGCCGGGCGCCTCAGCCCTGGCGGTTCGGCATCTCTCCGGCGGCAAGCAGCGCGCCGGCGATCGCCACCACGTGCCGGCCCTGGTGCCGGGCGGCATCGAGGTCCGGCTTTTCCGGCGGCTTGTTCTCGGCGCCGACGATCGCCGATGCCCCATAGGGCGAGCCCGCCTCGAGCATCGCCTCGTCGGTGTAGCCGGTCGGCACGATCACCATCCCCAGATGCGCCATCGGCGCATACAGCGACAAGGTGACCACCTCGGAGCCGCCATGCGGCCAGGAGGCAGTGGCAAACGCGCCCCCGACCTTTCCGGCCAAAGCACCACGCTTCCATTGCGGGCCGAGCTGGTCGAGGAAGTTCTTCAGCTCGGCCGCCATGCTGCCGAAATAGCAGGGCGTTCCGAACAGGATCGCGTCCGCCCATTCGGCGTCCTGCTTCTCGGGAGCGCCATAAAGCGCGTTCTGCCGGGCGGCACTTTCCTGCCAGCCCTTGACCTGCTGCATGCTAGCCTCGTCCGCCACCTCCCTGGCGCGGCGCAGGCGCACTTCGGCGCCCGCTTCGCGCGCCGCCTCGGCGGCGGCGCAGGCCAGCGACTCCACCGAGCCGTTGCGCGAATAGAACACGATCAGCAGGCGGGTGGTGGCCAAGCGGCAAGCTCCATACAGGGGCGCGGCATGGCCCCTGCGCATATGGTGCGACCCGCAGGCCCGACAATGCCTGCCGGCAGCCGCCGCGCGCCTGCGCGCCGCTACATGTCGGGCATCGGCGCGTCGGTGATCATGTGGGTGCTGATGTTGTGCATGATCCACAGCGAGCCGGTGATCAGGATCGCCAGGGTCAGCACCGCGAACGCGAACGCGGTCACGTTCCAGCGCTGCTCGGAGTGGGTGTTCATGTGCAGGAAGCACACCAGGTGCACGAAGATCTGCACCGCCGCCAGCAGTGCGATCGCCAGCAGCACGGCGTCATAGGGCAGCGCGTTCGGCACCATGATCAGCCCGAACGCCGCCGCCGTGAGCACCACGGAGAGCACGAAGCCGATCAGGTAGCTCCGGACGCTGCCGTGGCTGGCGCCTTCGAGCGAGCGTCCCTGATGGTGGCCATGGCCCTGGCCCGAGGGATGACCGGGGGCGCGGCCGCCGTGCGTTGCGTGCGGGCCCGCCATCAGCTCACTCCCATCAGGTAGACGAACGAGAACACGCAGATCCAGACGATATCGAGGAAATGCCAGAACAGGCTGAGGCACATCAGCCGGTTCATGTAGACGCCGTCCAGGCTCGGCTTCTTGATGCCGAGCTGCAGCATCAGCGTCACCATCCAGATCAGCCCGCAGGTGACGTGGAAGCCGTGCGTGCCGACCAGGGTGAAGAACGCCGACAGGAAGGCGCTGCGGTCCGGCCCGTTATTCTCGGCGACCAGGTGCGAGAACTCGTGCACCTCCATCGCCACGAAGCCGAGCCCGAACAGGAAGGTCACGCCGAGCCAGCCCATGACCTGGCTGCGGCCGCCCTTGAAGGCGCTCAGCATCGCAAAGCCGTAGGTGCAGCTGCTGACCAGGAGCAGGGCGGTCTCCACCCCCACATATTTCAGGTCGAAGATGTCGCGCCCGGTGGGGCCGTCGGCATATTGATGCCGGCTCACCGCGAACGCCGCGAAGATGGTGGCAAACAGGATGCAGTCGGTCATCAGATAGAGCCAGAAGCCGAACACCGTGTTCGGCCCGGGACCGTGATGCTCGCCGTGGTGGGGATGCGCCGCCAGCGTCTCATGCGGCATGGTGGACCCCCTGCTTCAGCTCCACCCCGGAGGCCGCGGCGACCCGGGCCGCGTGCTCGGCCTCGATCCGCTCGACCTCGGCCGCCGGCACCCAGTAGTCGATGTCATCGTCGCAGGTGCGCCAGATCAGCACGGCGATGCCGCTCCCCACGCCCAGCGCCGCCAGCCACCAGATGTGCCAGATCAGCGCGAACCCCATCACCGCGGCGCAGAGGCTGATGAACAGCCCGGCGGGGGTGTTCCGCGGCATGTGGATGTCCTGGTACTCGTGGGTCGCGGCATGCACCATGCCGCGCACCTTGAGGTCCTCGAGGGCGTCGAGCTCGTGGACCACCGGGGTCACCGCGTAGTTGTAGAACGGCGGCGGCGAGGCGATCGACCATTCCAGGGTGCGACCGTTCCAGGGATCGCCGGTGACGTCCAGGTTCTGGTTGCGGTCGCGTATGCTCACGTAGAGCTGGGCGATCTGGAACCCGATGCCCACCATGATCAGGCAGGCGCCGACCGCCGCGATTTCCAGCCACGGCGTCCAGGCCGGATTGTTGTAGTGGTTCATCCGCCGCGTCATGCCCATGAAGCCGAGCACGTAGAGCGGCATGAAGGCCACATAGAAGCCGACCAGCCAGCACCAGAAGGCGCGGATGCCAAGCTTCTCGTTGAGCCGGAAGCCGAACGCCTTGGGGAACCAGTAGCTGAAGCCCGCCAGATAGCCGAACAAGACGCCGCCGATGATGACGTTGTGGAAGTGCGCGATCAGGAACAGGCTGTTATGCAGCACGTAGTCGGCACCCGGCACCGCGAGCATCACCCCGGTCATGCCGCCGATGGTGAAGGTGACCATGAAGCCGATCGTCCACAGCATCGGCGCGGTGTACTGGACGCGGCCCCGATACATCGTGAACAGCCAGTTGAACACCTTCACGCCGGTGGGAATGGCGATGATCATGGTGGTGATGCCGAAGAAGGCGTTGACGTCCGCACCCGCTCCCATCGTGAAGAAATGGTGCAGCCAGACCACGAACGACAGGAAGGTGATCGCCACCGTCGCCAGCACCATCGACACGTAGCCGAACAGCGGCTTGCGCGAGAAGGTCGGCACCACCTCGGAGAAGATCCCGAACGCCGGCAGGATCAGGATGTAGACCTCCGGATGCCCCCACGCCCAGATGAGGTTCACGTACATCATCTGGTTGCCACCAAGGTCGTTGGTAAAGAAGTGCATGCCGAGATAGCGATCAAGCGTCAGCAGCGCCAAGGTGACGGTGAGGATTGGAAACGCCGCCATGATGAGCACGTTGGTGCACAGCGCGGTCCACACGAACACCGGCATCTTCATGTAGTCCATGCCGGGACAGCGCATCTTCAGGATGGTGACAAAGAAGTTTATCCCGGTCAGCAACGTGCCGATGCCGGAGATCTGCAGGCTCCAGATATAGTAGTCGACCCCCACGCCCGGGCTAAACTGCAGCTCCGACAGCGGCGGGTAGGCCAGCCAGCCGGTTTTCGCGAACTCGCCCACGGCGAGCGACAGGTTGACCAGCCCCACGCTGACCGCGGTCAGCCAGAAGCTGATCGAGTTCAGGAACGGAAACGCCACGTCGCGGGCGCCGATCTGCAACGGCACCGCGATGTTCATCAGCCCGATCATGAACGGCATCGCCATGAAGAAGATCATGATCACGCCATGCGCCGAGAAGATCTGGTTGTAGTGGTCCGGCGGCAGGTAGCCGGGGTGGCCGTCATGCGCGAGGGCCAGCTGGCTGCGCATCATGAGGGCGTCGGTGAAGCCGCGCAGCAGCATCACCATCGCCAGCAGGATGTACATCACCCCGATGCGCTTGTGGTCGACGCTGGTCAGCCACTCGCGCCACAGATAGGGCCACTGCCGGAAGTAGGTGACCGCGCCGCCGACGCACAGCACCACCAGTGCCATGAACACCACGGCGCCAAGCTCGATCGGGTTGTCCAGCGGTATCGAAGCCCAGGTCAGGGTGCCGAGCATCGCCCTAGTCCTCCTTCATGCCGGAATGAAAGCTCGCGGCCTTGCCCATGTATTTCGCGATCACCGCCTGGTAGAGGCCGGGCTGGACGTGCGCGAAGAACGTCACCGGCGCCTTCTCGCTGGGTGCTGCGACCTTCGGGTAGTCGGCCTGGTCGAGCCGACCCGGCGCCCGGCGCACGCTCTGCACCCAGTCCTGGAACTTGGCGTCGGTGGTGGCGATCGCCTTGAAAGTCATGTCCGAAAAGCCGCTGCCGCTGAAATTGGCCGAAAGCCCGTCATAGCTGCCGGGCTGGTCGGCGATCAGGTGGAGCTGGGTCTGCATGCCGGCCATCGCGAAGATCTGGCTGCCCAGGCGCGGAATAAAGAACGAGTTCATCACCGAGTCCGAGGTGATGCGGAAATCAACCGGAGTGCCCACCGGGAATGCGATCTGGTTGATCGTGGCGATGCCGAGGTCGGGGTAGATGAACAGCCACTTCCAGTCCAGCGCCACCACCTCGATGGTGATCGGCCGCGCCTTCGAGCTCAGCGGCTTGTAGGGATCAAGCGCGTGCGTGGTGGTCCAGGTCAGGATGCCCAGGAACAGGATGATCATGCACGGGATCGCCCAGACCACGATCTCGAGGCGCAACGAATGCGACCAGTTCGGCGCATAGGTGGCGCCGGTGTTGGTGGCGCGGTAGCGCCAGGCGAACACCAGCGTGAGCGCGATCACCGGCACCACCACCAGCAGCATCACCAGCGTCGAGGCGATGATCAGGCTCTTCTCGGCGACGCCGATGCTGCCGGCCGGATCAAGGATGCCGAGCTGGCAGCCGCCCAGCAGCAGCCCTGATCCGCCGAGCAGCAGGCCGCGTCGAAGCCAAGATCCCAGTTGCCGCGACGGCACCCTCATTGCCTGCTCCAGATCTGCGCGCACGTGCCGGCTGCCGGACAAGCCGACGGGGCACGGCCGTCCTCCTGCACGCGCGGGATCAGCAGGTCAAGTTTTAAGCAGCCCCGTTCACTTGCCCATGAGCAGAGGAACCGGCGAGCTGCCATACATGCTGGTGGGCAGCGCCCCGTTCCAGCGTTGCGCCCACTGCATGGCGACCAGGTTGGGATTGTTGTTCAGCGCCTCGTTCTGCGCCCTGAGCGCGCTCGCCGCCGCATTGCCCGCGATCTGCACCGCATAGGCATCGGCATCGGCCCGGATGCGGCGCGACTTGGCGTCGCCGGCGGCGGTGGCGATCTGGGCGTTGGCCCGCCCGGTCGCCTCCACCACCGCCTGCTCGGCCGACACCTCGGCCTGGCGCTTCTCCTGTTCCTGCTGGTCGACGCGCGCCTTGGCCACCGACGCGTTCGAGATCGCGGTGCGATAGGCGTCGTTCCAGTTGAAGTTGATGAACTGGAAGTCGGTGATCTCGATGCCGTCGTACAGGCGGGCGGCGTCGGTGCGTATGCTGCGCAGCACCTCGCTGGCCACCCGGCCGCGCTCGCTGGCGAGGTCGATCGCATTGACCGTGCCGATCACCGTCTTGAAGCGGTCGATCACCATCGAGCGCAGACGCAGCGCGTAATCCGGACCAAGGTTGGAATAAACATCCAGCACCCGTCCCACCGGGATGCGGTACTGGAGCACGATGGTGGCCTCCAGCTCCTGGCTGTCGATCGTATAGGTGTTCAGGTCGTCGAGCTGGATCGAGCGGACATTGACGGGGATCGGCACCAGCGCCTGCACCACCGGGATGCGCAGGTGGAAGCCGGGCTGCGCGAGGTAGCTGACCTTGCCCCAGTCGGTGACCACCGTCCGCTCGTTCTGCGCCACCGTGAAATAGGGCGCGGACGCAGCCAGCGCCACCAGCGCCACCAGCGCGATGCCCAGCCTGATCAGCAGCTTCGGCGGCGGCAGCGTCGGCACCCGGTAGGCTGGCGGCGGCGTTTGGATGTTCCAGTCGACCATGGGGCTCAGAGGGCTCCGCAAAGAACAACAAGCCTAGCACAGGCTCGCCGGTTATGCTGACACCGCCTCCTGGGCGGCTCGCTGCACCGCGCGCGCCATCGCCGCGATGCCGTTGCCGCGGTTGGTGGACAAGGCTTCGAGCAGGCCGAGCTGCTTAAGGAACACTGGGTCGGTCTGCAGCACCTCGCTGGGCGGGCGGCCGGAATAAACCCGCAGCAACAGGGCGACCAGGCCCGAGACGATGGCCGCGTCGGAGGCGCCCGCCAGCCTCAGCGTGCCATCCGACAGGTCGGATTCCATCCAGACCTGACTCTGGCAGCCCGGCACCCGGTGCGCGTCGTTGGTCCATTCGGCCGGAAACGGCGGCAGCTTACGCCCGAGATCGATGATGTACTGGTAGCGCTGCATCCAGTCATCGAACACCTCCAGCTCCTCGCCGATCGCCTCCACCGCCGCGGCGGCGGTGGGCTCCTCCGGAACCACGAACGGATCTGCCATCTAAACCTCGCAACAACACCCAACCATGCCCGCCGGACACCGCAACCCTGCCGGAGCAACGCGCCCGGATCACGCGCCTAGAGGATGAAGCGGCTGAGGTCGCCCTTTTGCGCCAGCGGCGCCACCCGGTCCTGGACATAGGCGGCGTCGACATGGACCACGTCCTGGGCGCGGTCGCTGGCAGTGAAGCTCACATCCTCCAGCAGGCGCTCCAGCACGGTGGCAAGCCTGCGGGCACCGATATTCTCGATGCGGTCGTTGATGTCGGCGGCGAGATCGGCCAGCGAGTCGATCGCGTCCTCGCCGAAATCCAGCGTCACCTGCTCCGTGCCCATCAGCGCGGTATACTGCTTCAAGAGCGAGTGCTCCGGCTCGGTCAGGATCCGGCGGAGGTCGGCGCGGGTCAGCGGCGCCAGCTCGACCCGGATCGGCAGCCGGCCCTGCAGCTCGGGCAGCAGGTCGGCGGGCTTGGCCAGATGGAACGCCCCCGACGCGATGAACAGGATGTGGTCGGTCTTCACCGGCCCGTACTTGGTCGACACCGTGGTGCCCTCGATCAGCGGCAGCAGGTCGCGCTGCACGCCTTCGCGCGAAACGTCGCCGCCGCGAAAGCCGCTTTCGGAACGCGCGCAAACCTTGTCGATCTCGTCCAGAAACACGATGCCGTGGTCCTGGGCGTGCGCCACCGCCTCGCGGCTGAGGCTGTCATTATCCAGCAGCCGGTCGGACTCCTCGCGCTCGAGCGCCGCCCGTGCCGCTTCCACCGTCATCCGGCGCGGCTGCGGCGCCTTGCCCAGCATCCCCTTCATCATCTCGCCCAGGTTGATCACGCTGCCGCCGGGCATGCCGGGGATGTCCATCTGCCCAAGCGGCGAGCCCTGCGGCTCGGCGACCGCCACCTCGACCTCCTTGTGCTCCAGCTCGCCGTCGCGCAGCATCCGGCGGAACTTGCTCTTGGTGTCGGCGGTGGCGGTCTCGCCCACCAGCGCGTTCACCAGCCGGTCCTCCGCCGACAGCTCGGCCCGCGCCTGCACGTCGCGCCGCCTGATCTCGCGCAGCATGTTGAGGCTGACCTCGACCAGGTCGCGGATGATGCTCTCCACGTCGCGTCCGACATAGCCCACCTCGGTGAACTTGGTCGCCTCCACCTTCAGGAACGGCGCCTGCGCCAGGCGTGCCAGCCGCCTTGCGATCTCGGTCTTGCCGCAGCCGGTGGGTCCGATCATCAGGATGTTCTTCGGCACCACCTCGTCGCGTATGCCCTCCGGCAGCTGCGCCCGACGCCAGCGGTTGCGCAGCGCGATCGCCACCGCCCGCTTGGCGTCGGTCTGGCCGACGATGAACCGGTCGAGCTCGGAGACGATCTCGCGCGGGGAATAGGTCGGAACATCCATCAGCGCTGCTCTCCGGCAAGCGTTTCCACGATTACCGCATGGTTGGTGTAGACGCAGATCTCGGCGGCGATCCCCATCGCCCGGCGGGCGATCGCCTCGGCCGACAGCCCGTCCACGGTCATCAGCGCCCGCGCCGCCGCCAGCGCGTAGTTGCCGCCGGAGCCGATCGCGATCACCCCGTCCTCGGGCTCCAGCACGTCGCCGTTGCCGGTGAGGGTGAACGAGCGAGCCTCGTCGGCCACCGCCATCATCGCCTCAAGCCGGCGCAGGTAGCGATCGGTGCGCCAATCCTTGGCCAGTTCGACGCAGGCCCGCTCGAGCTGGTTCGGGTAGCGCTCGAGCTTGGCCTCGAGCCGCTCGAGCAGCGTGAAGGCGTCGGCGGTGGCGCCCGCGAACCCCGCCCGGATCGAGCCCGACCGCCCCATACCGCGCCCCTTGC
>CAXUNX010000118.1:0-10184 GCA_964252545.1 uncultured Acetobacteraceae bacterium
CTACCAGGGACGATGCGCTGCCGACGAAAAGCCACCTCAAGATATCTGTAAACCAAATAACAATAAAAAAATCGAAGCATCCCAGCACCGTGATCCAGAGGATGGCGGTCACCAGGTGGGTGAAAAGCAGCAACCCTGCGCCCAGGCCCGCCACGCCAAGCCGCAGGATGCCATGACGCTCGGCGCGGACCCAGCAGGCCAGCAACCCGAGCAGCAAGCCCAGACCAAGCGCGTAGTTGACCAGGCCCCAGAACAGCGCGTGGCTGTAGAACAGCAGGATCGCGAACCAGGGCTTGGCTCCGGACCAGGCATCGAGCGCCCGCGCCAGCGCACAGAAGCCCGCCACCAGCACGAGATAGGTCAGCACCAGGAACAGCTGCGCCGCGGTCTCCACCGCAAGGCCGGCCCGGACCAGGCCGAGGATGATCAGGTCAAGTGCTGCGTTCGGCACCGCGAAGCCGGTGAAGCGGTAATATTGCGCCCAGAAATCATGCGCCGGGGCTCCGCCACCCTGGAGCAGTGCCACCAGGATATGGATCCGCGCGACATGGTTCGGCCAGTCCATCAGCGGCGCCGGTCGGGTGATCAGCAGCGGCAGCGCGCCGAGCGAGATGGCTGCGGCCCACGCCGCGCGCCTGGCTGCAAGCGTCATCCGGTCCCGACCCGCTAGTTCTCTGCGAGCTTCTGCCGGCTGGCCTGCACCCGCTGCACGCGCCTGCCATCCATCTCGACCACTTCAAACATCCAGCCCGAGAACGCCACCTTGTCGCCAACCGCCGGAACCCGGCGCAGCAGCGCCAGGATCAATCCTGCGAGCGTATGGTAGCTGCCGGACGCCGGCAGATCGGCCAGCATGAGCCGGTCCTTGATCTCGTCGGCAGGCGAGGTGCCCTCGAGGGTGAGCACGCCGTCGGAGACGTGCGCCGGCGCCGGTCCAACCCCCGCCTCGGTCTGCTCGCCGACGATGGCCTCGAAGATGTCGGCGGTAGTGACGACCCCCTCGAAGCTGCCATATTCGTCGAGCACCAGCAGGATGCCGAGCGGCAGGCCGCGCAGCCGCTCGAGCGCGTCAAAGGCGCTGATCGTCTCCGGCACCCCCTGCGGCTGCCGCATCACCCCGTCGATGCTGAGCGCGCCGCCGTCAAGCAGAAGATCGAGCACATCCTTGACCAGAATGATGCCGACCGGATCATCCACGCCGCCGTCGCACACGAGCAGCCTGGTATGGACCCCCGTCTTGAGGGCATGGGCCAGATCGTCGCGTCCGGCGCCGCGCTCGATCCAGGACAGCTCGTTGCGGGGGGTCATGATCGCGCGCACCGGCCGGTCGGCGAGCCGGAGCAGGCGCTCGATCATGTTGCGCTCCTCCACCTCGAGCAATCCCGCCTGCGCGCCTTCGGCCAGCACCGCACGCAGTTCCTCCTCGGTGACCGTCTGCCTAGCCTCGCGCGAGATCCGCGCCAGCCGCAGCACCAGAGCCGATGCCCAGCCGAGCAGCCAGACCACCGGGCTCGCCACCCGGGCGAGAATCAGCAGCGGCAACGCCAGCCGCGCCGCGATGGTCTCCGGATGGCGAAGTGCCAGCTGCTTGGGCACCAGCTCGCCCAGCACCAGCATCAGCATGGTGATCGCGATCACCACCAGGGCGAGCGACAATTCGCCCGCCACCGGCCTGAGCACCGGCACACGCTTCAGCAAGGGTGCGAGATCACCGGCGATCCTGGCACCCCCGAAGGTGCCCTCGATGATGCTGACCAGGGTGATGCCGACTTGCACCGTCGGCAGGAAACGCTGCGGATCGTCGGCAAGCGCCCGGGCTCGCTCAGCGCCCGCGACGCCGCGCCGCTCAAGCACCGCCAGGCGGGGCCTGCGGGCGGAGATCAGCGCCAGTTCGCCCATGGCGAACACGCCGTTGAGCAACACCAGCAACAGAACCAGGATCACCGACAGGAACATGGCTCCATCCTATGGGCCGGCATGTGCCGGCGCCAGGATGGCCGGGCTCACCGGACCGGCTTCGGCCGGCCGGAGAGGGCATCAATCAGTCAGCGTCGGCCGCTTCCGCCTGAACGCGCTTGATCACCGGCGCGCGCGCCGGCTTCTTGCTGGCGGCGATCTCAGACATGCGCTGTTCCACGACCTGGTTGTAGTTGTACTCGGCAGGACGCTGGTGCTCGAGCGAGATCTCGGGCGCCATCGGCCCCTCGGTGGCGGGGCCGGTGAGCGCCACCTTGAGGATGTGCAGCGGGCGCTTGACCGCGTCCATCACCGCGGTCGACTCGTAGCCGGAATGCACCATGCAATCGGCGCACTTCTCGTAGTTGCCGGTGCCGTACTGGTCCCACGCGGTGTCGTCCATCAGCTCCTTAAAGCTCGGAGCGTAGCCCTCACCCAGGAGGTAGCAGGGACGCTGCCAGCCGAACACGTTGCGCAGCGGCTTGCCCCAGGGGGTGCAATGGTAGGTCTCGTTGCCGGCGAGGAAGTTCAGGAACAAAGGCGACTGGGTGAACTTCCACTTCTTGCCGCGGCCCAGCCGGAAGACGTCGCGGAACAGCTGCTTGGTTTTCTGCCGGTTGAGGAAATGCGCCTGATCGGGTGCCCGCTCATAGGCATAGCCGGGTGCGGTCATGATGCCGTCGACGCCCAAGGCCATCACCTCGTCGAAGAACGCGGCGACGCGGGACGGTTCGGCGCCATCGAACAGGGTGCAGTTGATGGAAACCCGGAAGCCTCGCTGCTTGGCCTTCTTGATCGCGGCCACGGCACGGTCGAACACCCCGTCCTGGCACACCGAGGCATCGTGCATGGACTGGTCGCCGTCCAGATGCACGTCCCACGAGAAGAACGGATTGGGCTTGTAGTCGTCGAGCTTCTTCTCCAGCAGCAACGCGTTGGTGCAGAGATAGACGTATTTCTTGCGCGCCAGCAGCTTGCTGATGATCTCGGGCATCTCCTTGTGCAGCAACGGCTCGCCGCCGGCCACCGCGATCACCGGGGCGCCGCACTCGGTATCGGCGTCGAGGCACTCCTGCACCGACAGGCGCTGGTTCAGGATCGGCGCCGGATAATCGATCTTGCCGCAGCCGGCGCAGGCAAGATTGCAGCGGAACAACGGCTCGAGCATCAGCACCAGGGGATAGCGCTTGCGCCCGCGCGCGTGCTGCTTGACGACATAGGCGCCGACCCTCACGGCTTGCATCAACGGTACGGCCATTCGAACTCCGCTCCTATGCCGGCCCGCTGGCCGGATCTCTGGGAGGCAACACGCCCGCGTCGCCGCGACGCGGCAGGCGCCGAGGCGAGTGCGACGTCGGATTGGCGCCGGCGCGGCACCTGGATGGAACTAGGGCTATAAACTAGACCCGGGTTGCACCGCAAACAGAGGGTGCCCCGACACCCCCCTCAACTGGCGAGACCCTGTGGCCCAGTTGCAACACGAGGTTCGCCATGTCTGGCAAGACCGACGGGTTTGGCGTTAGAAGCGCCGATCCGGCGCACGCCAACCAGCTCCGGGCGCCGAACGTTGGAGCCCACCGGGCAGATGACGGCAATGAGAGGAAGTCAACAATGGTCCAGCCGAACGTCACGTCGGATCCTTCCGAAGTCCAGGCTGGCGCCGAGCCTGGTGGGAACGCCGGTGCGAAGGCTGGTTCGAGCGAATCCGGCAGGCGCGGACGCGACAGCAGGCTCCGCCCGGTGGAGGCAGGCGCCTCGATGGGGATCGGTCACAATTCAGCGGCATCCCTGCGCACTCCCCTGCTCGACCGGGTGCGCTCGCCGCACGACCTGCGCAACCTTACCTCGGAGCAGCTCACCCAGGTCGCAGCCGAGCTGCGTGCCGAGACCCTTGACACGGTGTCCACCACCGGCGGCCATCTCGGAGCCTCGCTCGGCGTGGTCGAGCTGACGGTGGCCCTGCATGCGGTGTTCGACACGCCCTCGGACCGGCTGATCTGGGATGTCGGGCACCAGACCTATCCGCACAAGATCCTGACCGAGCGGCGCGACCGGATCCGCACGCTGCGCCAGCCGGGCGGGCTTTCGGGGTTCACCCGGCGCTCCGAAAGCGAGTACGACCCGTTCGGGGCGGCCCATTCCTCGACCTCGATCTCCGCCGGCCTCGGCATGGCGACCGCGCATGACCTGCTCGCCGAGCACGACCGCTCGCTCGGCGACCGCCATGTGATCGCGGTGATCGGCGATGGCGCGATTTCCGCAGGAATGGCCTACGAGGCGATGAACAACGCCGGGTCGTCGCGCGCCCGCCTGATCGTCGTGCTGAACGACAACGAGATGTCGATTGCGCCGCCGGTGGGCGCGATGAGCGCCTATCTGTCGCGGCTGATGTCGTCGCGCTCGTTCCTCAACCTGCGCGAGCTGGCGGGCCGGTTCGCCAAGCGCCTGCCGCAGCCGATCGAGCGCACCGCCAAGCGGGCCGAGGAATATGCCCGCGGCATCCTGACCGGCGGTACGTTGTTCGAGGAGCTGGGCTTCTACTATGTCGGGCCGATCGACGGCCACAACATGGACCATCTGCTGCCGGTGCTGCGCAACCTGCGCGAGGCGGATGAGCGCGGGCCGGTGCTGCTGCACGTCATCACGCAGAAAGGCCGCGGCTATGCGCCGGCGGAGGCGTCCGGCGACAAGTTCCACGCGGTCAGCAAGTTCAACGTGGTGACCGGCGAGCAGACCAAGGCGCCTCCGGGGCCGCCCACCTACACCAACGTGTTTGCCCAGGGTCTGCTCGCCGCCGCAGAGGGGGACAACCGGATCGTGGCGATCACCGCGGCGATGCCTTCCGGCACCGGTCTCGACAAGTTCGCCCAGCGCTTCCCCAACCGGTTCTTCGACGTCGGCATCGCCGAGCAGCACGCCGTGACCTTCGCCGCCGGGCTGGCCAGCGAAGGCCTGCGGCCATTCTGCGCGATCTACTCCACCTTCCTGCAGCGCGCCTACGACCAGGTGGTGCACGACGTCGTGCTGCAGAACCTGCCGGTCCGGTTCGCAATCGACCGCGCCGGCCTGGTTGGCGCGGACGGAGCCACCCATGCCGGCTCGTTCGACCTGAACTATCTCGGCTGCCTGCCCAACATGACCATCATGGCACCGTCCGACGAGCTCGAGCTGCTGCATATGACCGCCACCGCCGCCGCCTTTGATGAAGGCCCGATCGCCTTCCGCTACCCGCGCGGCAACGGCGACGGCCTCGTGCTGCCCGCCAAGGGCGAGATCATCGCCATCGGACGCGGACGCGTGCTGCGGGAGGCCGGACGGCAGAGCGGCCGGCTCAGGGGAGGCATCGCGCTGCTCAGCCTCGGCACCCGCCTGAGCGACGTGCTGCGCGCCGCCGACGAGCTCGCCGCCCGCGGCCTGCCGCCGACCGTGGTTGACGCCCGTTTCGCAAAGCCGCTGGACACCGCGCTGATCGAGCGGCTGGCCCGCGAGCATGCGGTGCTGATCACCGTCGAGGAGGGCGCGGCAGGCGGCTTCGGGGCGGCGGTGATGCATCATCTGGCGCATGCCGGCCTGCTGGATCAGGTGCGCATACGGCCGATGACGCTTCCCGACCGTTTCATCGACCACAACACACCGGCTGCCCAGATGGCGGAGGCGGGACTTTCCGCCCGGCACGTGGTGGCAACCGCCCTGGCCGCCCTTGGCGTCGCGGATGCCGCGCACGAGGGATTGTCGGTCGGGCGCTCCGGCCCAACATCATGAAGGTCATGCGTAACGGTTTGATACAACGCCTGTTCGCGTTGCTCCTCTGGACGGCGTTGCCGGCTGCCTTGACTGGAGCGACCGCCTACGCGCAGGCGGCCGGCACGGACGCGCCCAGCGCCGGGGAGAATGGCCCGGTGGCGCCAGTGGCCGCGCTTTACAGGACGCTGAGCACCCTCGAGCACCAGGGTTCCGCGTCGTTCGCACAGCGCGCGCAGACCCTGGCGCCATCGGTGGACCGTGCCTTCAACATCCCCACGGTGCTGCAGACCTCGGTCGGATTGCGCTTCCGCTCGATTCCGGATGCCCAGAAGCAGCAGCTGGAGCAGGTGTTCCGGCAGTTCACGATCGCCCGGTATGTGTCAAACTTCGCACCTAACACCGGCGATACGCTGAAGGTGCTGCCCGACACGCGTCCGTCGCCCTATGGTTCGGATCAGATCGTGCAGACCCAGCTGATCTCGGCATCCGGGGGCACAACGAAGGTGGACTACGTGATGCGTCGCTTTCCGCAAGGCTGGCAGGCAATTGACGTGTTGCTCGACGGTCACATCAGCCAGGTTGCCGTGCAGCGTTCCGATTTCGGCTCAACGGTCTCAACCGGGGATGCCAATCCGCTGATCGAGAGTTTGAAGAAAAAGATCCAGAGCTTCTCCGAGACGTGACATCTTTGTTCCCACCGGCCGTATCGGGGTCCTAGTTCACCGGATGACCTGCTCGTGATCGCCCTGCCGTTTTCCACGGTTGTTGTTGCCGCCGCACTGCAAGGGGTGGCTCTGCTCGGCTGCATGCAGGCGTTGGCCGGCGCCATGATGATGGGCCGGTTCCGCCGCCAGGTGCACGCTCAACAAGATCCCTCCCGGCGCCTCGATGCCGAGTTGCCGCCGATCAGCGTCCTCAAGCCGCTGCACGGCGATGAACCGATGCTGGAGGAAGCGCTGCTCGGCTTCATCACCCAGGATTATCCGACGCTGCAGATCGTCTTCGGGGTGCAGAGCGCCGCAGACCCGGCCATTGCTGTTGTGCAGAAGCTGAAGCGACGCTTCCCGGACCGCGACCTGCAGCTGGTGATCAATCCGACGCCGCACGGGCCGAACCGGAAGGTCGGCAACCTGATCAACATGCTGCCGCATGCCGTGCACGATCTGCTGGTGATCTCGGACTCCGACATCCATGTGGCGCCGGACTACCTGCGCCAGGTCGCCGCCAGCTTCACGTCCAACCAGGCGGTGGGCCTGGTGACGACGCTCTATCATGGCATTCCAGCATCGCGCAGCCTTACGCGACGGCTGGCGGCGGGACAGATCAACCACAACTTCATGCCGGGCGTGCTGCTGTCGCGGCTGCTCGGCCGCCAGGATTGCCTCGGCTCCACCATGGCGCTTCATCGCGACACGCTTGATGCGATCGGCGGACTGCCGATGCTATCCGCGCACGTCGCCGATGACTCGGTACTCGGCAAGCTGGTTCGCGGTCAGGGCCGGACCATCGCGATCGCTCCCAGCCTGACCGCCACCACCAACGGCGAGAGCAGCGCCAGCGCGTTGTTTGCGCACGAGCTGCGCTGGGGCCGCACGGTGCGCGCAGTCGAGCCGCTCGGCTATGCGCTTTCCGCCGTGCAGTTCCCCTTGTTCTGGTCGAGCCTTGCGGTGCTTGCAGCGCCGGAAGCGGCATGGAGCTGGATGCTGTTCGCTGCGATCTGGGCACTCCGCGCTGCCACCGCCGCACGCATCGACCAGTTGATCGCGCGCATCGGTCCCCAAGGCGCCAGCGCGCGGCATGGCACCGACACCCTGCCGTTCCTGCTGCTGTTGTTGCGGGACTGGGTGTCGGCGATCGTCATGGCCGCGAGCTTCACCGGCAGCCGGGTCAGCTGGCGTGGCCAGAGGCTGCGTGTGTCAGGGTGGAACGATTCGCCGTCTGCCGCCGCCGCCACCATCGTCTCGCGCCCCATCACCTCACGTCCGCTGCTTGCGCATGCGCATGAGACTCTCGCCCAAGGTGACTGATCCATCATGATGAAAACCCTCTTTCTGCAGCCGCCCTCGTTCGACGGGTTCGACGGGGGTGCCGGCTCGCGCTACCAGGCCAAGCGGGAAATCAAGTCGTTCTGGTATCCCACCTGGCTCGCGCAACCGGCGGCCCTGATCCCCGACAGCCGGCTGATCGATGCGCCGCCGGCCCGGCTGGGCATGGAGCCGGTGCTGGCGGAGGCCAAGCAGCGAGATCTCGTTGTGCTGCACACCTCGACGCCCTCGTTCGCATCGGACGTCAGGGTGGCGCAGGCGCTGAAGGATGCAAAACCATCCCTGAAGATCGGCATGGTGGGCGCCAAGGTGGCGGTGCAGCCCGAAGAGAGCCTGCTCAAAGGGGCTCCAGTCGATTTCGTCGCCCGCAACGAGTTCGACTTCACCATCAAGGAAGTGGCCGAGGGCCGCGACTTCAAGGATATCGATGGCATCTCCTACCGGGATGCGAGCGGCCTGATCGTGCATAACCGCGAGCGCGCGATCATCGAGAACATGGACACGCTGCCGTTCGTCACCGACGTTTATAAGCGCGACCTGCGCATCGAGGACTACTTCATCGGCTACCTGATGCATCCGTATATCTCGATCTACACGGGACGCGGATGCAAGTCGCGCTGCACCTTCTGCCTGTGGCCGCAGACGGTGGGCGGCCACCGTTATCGCACGCGCTCGCCCGAGCACGTGGCGGCCGAGATCGCGGCCGCGCGCAAGCTGTTCCCGCAGGTGCGCGAGTTTTTCTTCGATGACGACACCTTCACCGACGACCTTCCCCGGGCGGAGGCGATCGCCCGCGAGCTCGGCCGCCTCGGCGTCACCTGGTCGTGCAACGCCAAGGCCAACGTGCCGCGCAAGACCCTGGAGGTGCTCAAGGCGAACGGCCTGCGGCTGCTGCTGGTCGGCTACGAAAGCGGCAACCAGCAGATCCTGTACAACATCAAGAAGGGAATGCGGATCGAGGTGGCGCGCGAGTTCACCCGCAACTGCCATGAGCTCGGCATCAAGATCCACGGCACCTTCATCCTCGGCCTACCCGGTGAGACGCGCGAAACCATCGAGGAGACCATTCGTTTCGCGACCGAGATCAACCCGCACACGCTGCAGGTCAGCCTCGCGGCACCCTACCCGGGCACCTTCCTGCACAAGCAGGCCACCGAGAATGGCTGGCTCGATGAAAAGAACGCCGAGCTGATCGACGAGCATGGCATCCAGATCGCACCGCTGACCTATCCCCACCTTTCGCATACCGAGATCTTCGACAGCGTCGAGACCTTCTACCGGAAGTTCTATTTCCGGGCGCCGAAGATCGCCTCGATCGTGGGCGAGATGGTGCGCAGTCCGCAGATGATGAAGCGTCGCCTGCGCGAGGGCGTGGAGTTCTTCCAGTTCCTCAAGGAACGCCACGCCGCCTAGAGCCACGCGCACGGCGTCGATGCGGCGCGTCATCGTCTCGGCAGACGATTTCGGCCTGAGCGAGGAAGTCAACCAGGCGGTCGAGCAGGCGCACAGGCTGGGCGTGCTCAGCACGGCCAGCCTGATGGTGGCGGGACCGGCCGCCGCCGACGCGGTCGCCCGAGCCAGGAAGTTGCCGAACCTGCGGGTCGGCCTGCATCTGGTGGTGGTCGAGGGTCCGGCGGTCCTGACGAAGGAGAGGATCCCGCTGCTGCTGGATCCGGAAGGCCGCTTCGGACCCGAGCAGTTGCGCTTGTCGCTCCGCTACTTCTTGCGTCCGGACGCGAGGGCTCAGCTGGCCGACGAGATCGCGGCGCAGTTTGGCGCCTTCGCCGCCACCGGTCTGCCGCTCGACCATGCCAACGCGCACAAGCACATGCACCTGCACCCGACCGTGGGCCGGCTGCTCATCGAGGTCGGCAGACGATTCGGACTGCGCGCCATCCGGGTGCCATGCGAGCCGGCGGCGCCGCTGCTCGCAGCCGACGGCACAAGAACGGGTCCCGGTGCCGCCATGCTGCGGCGATGGACATCGCTGCTGCGCCGGCAGGCCAGAACAGCCGGGCTGGTTGCGAACGACTCGTGCTTCGGGCTCGCCTGGACGGGTCACATGACGATCGGGCGGGTCTGCGCGCTCGCCGCCCGGCTGCCGCCCGGAGTGAGCGAGATCTATTTCCATCCTGCGTCGTCGCGCGGCGCTGGGCTCGCCAGGCTGATGCCGGACTACCGGCACGAGGCGGAACTCGAAACCCTTTGCGCCGCCGACTTCCGCGTCGCCCTGGAACAGGCCGCCGTGGAACTGACGCGGTGGGATCAGCTCGGAGGTTGATCCGCGCGTCAGCGGCCATGGCCACCGCCTCCGACCGCGTCGCCGCGCCGCCCCCCACGGTGTGGCCGAGTTCGCGCGCGACCCCGGTGAGGTCCAGCGCGATGAAGGGCTCGTCCTCGATGATCAGCACGCGGGCGGCCAGTTGCTGGCGCAGCGCC
>CAXUNX010000119.1:0-10143 GCA_964252545.1 uncultured Acetobacteraceae bacterium
GCGCAGGGCCGGTGCCCGCCCTGCGCGGCGCGCTTGCCGGCGCCGACCTCCGCTCGCTGCTGGCGTTCGCCGGTGATGGCTGGCTGAGCTCGGGCGTGTTCATCGCCTGGCCGATGATCCTGTTCGCCTCGCTCGGCTCGCACTACGAGGCGTTCGGCGCCTCAAACGCGGTGGCCGGGATCGTGGGTGCTGCGGCGAGCACGCTGTGCGGGCGCGGCATCGATCGCGGCCAGCGCGACACCTACCTGAACGGCGTCTGCCTGATGCTCATGGCGGTGCTGATGATGCGCAGCGCGGCGGCGTTCTCGCCCTGGGCGGCGGCGTTGGCCAACCTCACCGGTGCTGCGGTCGGGGCACTCTACACCCCTGTGCTGATGAGCACGATCTATGACCGGGCCAAGCGTTCGGGTGCCGCGTTTCGCTTTCATTTCGCGGCCGAAGCCGGCTGGGATCTGGGCGCCGTGTCGGGCTGTCTCGCCGCCGCGCTGCTGGCCCTGCTGTGCAGGCATGCGCCGTCGCTTGCGATCCTTCCGGCGGCCGCCGGCATCTTCCTGATCCATCCCTGCATCCGCAGCCGCCGCGCTCCCGTCGCCGGGGTCGGCGACGCGCTCGCCGCCTGAGACCGGACGGGAGCTGGAACAGGGCGTGGAACCAATGTCGTGGTGGCGCACCGCTATTCCCGCCAGCCGCGCACAAACTCTTCCAGCGCCGTTGCCGCCTGCTCGAACCCGCTATCCTGGGCACCGAAGCCGATGCGCAGGTGATCGGGAACACCCATGCAGTCCCCGGGAACCAGCAGGATGCCGTGCTGCACCGCAGCCGAGCAGAGCGCCCGCCCGTCGCCTCCCCCGCGCAGCCAGGGGAACCCCGTCATGCCGCCATCCGGCTTGATCCAGCCGATCCGGTCCGCGTTGCGCTCCAGCACCGCGTCGAGAACGGCAAGGTTTGCCGCTGCCACGCGCCCGGTGCGCGAAAGGATCGCGTCTCGATGCCGCACCGCGATCTCCGCCACGGCCTCGGTGAGCGGCGAATTCGAGATCGAGAAATACTCCCGGGCATTGCCATAGGCGGCGCGGCGCTGCGCATCCGGCTCGATGATCCAGCCCAGGCGCAGCCCCGGCAGCGCGAACGCCTTGGAAAAGTCGCCGATCGCGGTCGCTCCCGGCAGCAGCGCCGCCGATCCGGTCACCGAGCCGTGGAACACCGGCCTGTGCACCTCGTCGCACACGAACTGCGCGCCGTGCCGCGCCGCCAGGTCGCGCAGCACCACCAGCTCCGCATCCGTCAACACCGCCCCGGTCGGGTTGTGCGGCACGTTGGCGAGCAGCACCCGGGTGTCGCCATCAACCAGCCCTGCGATCTGGTCCAGGTCCGGCCGGAATCCCGCCTCGCGGCGCAGCGGATAGACCCTCACCTCGAGGCCGAACGCCTTGGGCAGTGCCGCCTGGGTCGGATAGCACGGAAACGGCACCACCACGTTGCCCGCCGTGCCTTCCGGCCCCGCCGCATGCATGAACACCTGCGCCAGGCACTCCGACGCCCCGCCCAGCACCACCACGCGCTCGAACGGCACCCCCGCCATCCCGGCGATCGCGCAGCGCAGCTTCTCCGCACCCGTTGTACGCGAGTAGCCCAGCCGCAGCTCCAGCAGCCTGTCGGCTGCCCCGGGGCCGTCCAGCGCCAGCACGTCGCCCAGCCGCCAAACCGGACCGGTGCTGCCACCGAAATCGAAGCGGATCCCCGGTCCGCTGTTTTCCTGCAGCCACCGGTCCAGCATGAACGCGTCAAACTGCATGCCAGGTTCTCCTATCCACTGCCGACCCGGAGGATCACACTCCCTGGCCGCCTCTGCCAGCCGGATGGGCTGTTGCGGACAAGTCCGGCATGAGCAGGTGCCGGTGCCAAGGGGAGAGACGATGATGGCTGACAAGCAGCACCGTTATGCGGTCAAGGTGACATGGAAGGGCAACACCGGCGGCGGCACCCGCAGCACCCGCGGCTATGAGCACGCTCACGATATCTCGTCGGAAGGCGAGCCCACGATCGCCGGGTCGTCGGATCCGCGTTTCGGTGGCGACCCCGGCCGGTGGAACCCGGAGGAACTGCTGGTGGCGTCGCTGTCGGCGTGTCACAAGCTCTGGTTCCTCGGCCTCTGCTCGCAATCCGGCGTCGTGGTCACCGCCTATGAGGATTGCGCCGAGGGCAGCATGACCGAAGACGCCCGCGGCGCGGGGCAGTTCAGCGCGGTGGTCCTGCGGCCCCGCGTGACGATCTCTGCCGACTCCGATGCGGCGACGGCGGCGGAGCTGCATCACCAGGCCCACGCCATGTGCTTCATCGCGCGCTCGGTAAGCTTCCCGGTCAGCATCGAGGCCGCCACGTCGCAGGAAGCGGTTCCCATGGCCTGACTGCCCACAGGGGCCGTTCACCCCGACACGGTCATCGGGAAACCAAACCAATATTCATCTGGGCCGAGGTCTGCAGCGATGACTACGCTTGATGTCCGTTTGGTCTCGCACCTCATCAGCAGCCAGTTCCCGGAATGGTCCGCTCTACAGATCAGCGCCGTCGAGCTGGTAGTGTCTCAGTTTGAAATTCGCCGCCTGAAAGTCTGACCTTGGCCCCCGCCGCCGATCGGTGCCATGCTTAGCGGTAGGCATGGACGAAGATCATGAACGAAAGCAGCAACACTGGTGCCTCACAGGGCCAGCGCGAGTTTATCCGCGATGCAGTGCGTCGGCTGATTGAGGAAAACAAGACCGCTCTCGGCCTTGAGTACGCCGAGGCTGAGCGCTCTGGTCAGGTCCCGCGCAAGAGCAACGAGCACGGCATGGACGCGGCCGAGTATGGCGAGCGCTTGATTGAAGACGGTCTCCGGAAAGGCTGGCTCTGATGCCTAAAGGCCCCCGAGGCGAGCACCGCCCCGCCGACGTGATCGGCGCGGCGATCCGTGTGGCGAAGATCGCGACCGGTGAGGAGCAGGACGAGCGGGAGGCAGCGTCGAGTGCGGCGGCGCAACTTGGGAAGCTGGGTGGGGCCGCCCGCGCCCGCAATCTGACGGCGGAGCAGCGGGCGGAGATTGCTCGAAAAGCGGCGGCGAAGAGGTGGGATAAGCCGCCCTCTTAACCTCTTGCGCCCATCCTCAATTTTCTGCATCATTTGATGCAAATTTTTGAGGATATGAGGGTGAAGCTGCAGTTTGTCGAGGACCCGCTCAAACAGGATGCTCAGCTCCTGGCTTGGGGACTGCGGCGAGATCTTCTTATCGAAGCCGTGCTTTCCGCGGGTGCGTACTACGCCGAATGTTCAGCCTTTGATCCGGCGGGCTTCAACCTCATCATCGCATATGCTCGTGCAGGCCGTAGGTTACGTGAACTATTCGTGCCCACTCGCGAATGGATCCGCGATGACCTGAACAATCAGACGGCTATTCGAAACCAAGCGCTAAGACTCCGTCTGCATCCCTGCAACCTGTCCGGACCAGTCGCTGATCCCAGTGGCATGCCTACGAATGCCAGTGGGAAGGGGAGCGCAGCTGATTCAGATACTCAGAAGAATCAGATGGACCTGTTTGACGCCTTGGCGCCACGCGTTGCACCTAAAGCAATACCTCAGACCGTTAGAGGCTATACAACTCTGGTACTTGGAATGAACTTCGAGGGTGAGTTTGCAAAAGCAGAGGTTTCTGTTCCGGTCAGCTTCATGGACGAGCAATATTTAGCTTTCACCCCCCGGGTTCCTTTGCTCGATGGGCGTACGCCACCGGGCGAGTCCAAGCGCTCGCGTCCGGACAACGATGCATTCGATGAAATCGACATACCCATTAGGATTGCTCAGTGACTATCAATCCTAATCGCGTTGACTTGGTTCGGAAGAGACTTGGCTACAACAAGGGTGAGTTTGCTAAAGCGCTTGATCTAGATCGTACCACAGTTCAGCGTGCTCTCGCAGACGAGGCAGGCGATCACCAAGAACTTTTGAGAAGACTAGTATCTGTTACGGGATATCCCGGCGAGTTCTTCCACAAAAGCGATCCAGACCTTTTAGATGAATCGGGAGTGAGTTTTCGTTCGCTTCGTTCACTGACAGCTCGACTGCGCGATGCTGCTTTGGCTGCGGCTAACTATGCTTTCGAGTTCGACGATTGGATTCGGTCGCGGGTAGAGTTGCCGCAGCATGATCTGCCGAACTTAAACGGGTACGCGCCGCGGGCGGCCGCACTAGCGCTTCGATCAAGTTGGGGTATTGGTATCAGGCCAATCAGCAACATGATCAATGTGCTTGAAGCGCATGGTGTTCGAGTATTCAGTTTGTTCGAGGAAACTCGACATCTGGACGCTTATGCATATTGGCGAAATGAAGCTCCCTATGTGTTCTTAAATACCTGCAAGACTGGCGAGCACAGCAGGTTCGATGCGTCTCACGAGTTGTGTCATCTCGTCATGCACGGCAAAGGGCAAGTAGACAAACGTGCTGCTGAATACGAAGCCAACACTTTCGCATCAGAGTTCCTAATGCCGCAGGATGATCTTGTTGCGAATGCATCAAGAGTGCAAACACTGGCAGATCTCAACAAGGCTAAGCATCGCTGGGGCGTGTCTGCTGCTGCGCTCAATTACGCACTGCATGAAATGGGGATCATACGAGACTGGCAGTACAGAACCAACTGTATTGATATCAGCAGGAATGGCAGAGACAAAGAGGCTGACCCTCGTCCTCATGAAACGTCGCAGATTTGGTTGAAAGTGCTGACAGCGTTCTGGAAGCAGGGTGTAACGCTTAGCCACATCTCCTCCGAACTGAGCATTCCGGAAAGCGAGCTTTCCAAGCTGCTCTTCAACATCGTCGGGCACACCCGCGTCGTTGAAAAGTCAAAACCAAAACTTGCCATCGTAGCCTAGGTATCCTTGACGCTAAGCATGGAAGTTCATATCATGCGCGTCATGGCGAACAAGCTCCCCCTCGCAAAGCGCGTCCAGATCCTGTCGATGCTCTGCGAGGGGTCGTCCATGCGGTCGATCTCCCATGTGGTCGACGTGTCGATCAACACCGTCACCAAGCTGCTTGAAGACGCCGGGCGGGCCTGCGCCGCCCACCACGAGGCCACCGTCGTCGGCGTGAAGGCCAAACGGGTGCAGTGCGACGAGATCTGGTCGTTCTGCTACGCCAAGGAGCGCAACGTCGAGACGGCTAAGGCTGCGCCCGAGGATGCCGGCGACGTATGGACCTGGACCGCGCTGGACGCGGACAGCAAGCTGATCGTGTCCTACCTCGTGGGCGGCCGGGATGCCGGCTACGCGGCCGAGTTTATGCAGGACGTCGCCAGCCGCCTCGCGACCCGCGTGCAGCTCACCACGGACGGCCTCAAGTCCTATCTGGACGCGGTGGAGGGAGCGTTCGGCGCCAACGTGGATTTCGCCCAGCTGGTGAAGATCTACGGCGAGGCGCCGGGCCCCTCCGGCCGCTACAGCCCCGGCATCTGCACCGGAGCCGTCATGCGCCGCGTCGAGGGCCGCCCGGACGCGAAGCACGTCTCGACCTCCTACGTCGAGCGCCAGAACCTCACCATGCGGATGTCCATGCGCCGGTTCACCCGGCTGACGAACGCGTTCTCCAAGAAGGCCGAGAACCACGCCGCCGCCCTGGCCCTGTACTTCACGTTCTACAACTTCGTCCGGGTGCATAAGACCCTTCGCTGCAGCCCGGCGATGGCGGCCGGCGTGTCCGACCGGCTGTGGAGCATGGAGGATGTGGTGGCGATGGTCGACGCGGCCGAGGAGCCGGCGAAGAAGCGGGGGCCCTACAAGGCGCGGGTGGCAGCGTGATTACCAAGCCTGGATCTTTCCACGGGTCGGATGGCACGATGGAGCGTCTGATAGCGCGGAGAACAAGCGCTAGGCCGTTCGAGTGGACGGCCTCGGTCAACCTTGAGAGGAAGTTGGCTAGCGGCGCGCTTACCCGTGAGGTTGCCGATCAGGTCCGGGCAGAGCTGAGTCTACGGGCTGCAAATTCAAACTGAGACACTACCGTCGAGCCAGGTGGCTGGGACAACAGGATGTTCCGCCTCGGCTTACGCATGGCCATCAGACTGCCAAGTACCGGCGCCTACGCTGCACAGGTCGAAAAGGAGCAGCGCTGGCTTCCCCAACTCGCGCCTGACCTGCCTGTCCCGATCCCTACTCCTCTGCGCAGAGGCCAACCAACCCCTGAATATCCTTTTCCGTGGTCGATCTACGGATGGCTCAACGGCGAAGCGTTGATCGACGCGGCACATGTCGAGCCGATGATGCTTGCCGAGGAACTCGGCTCCTTCCTCCGCCATCTCAGGCGTCTCGATACCACTGGCGGGCCGGTCGCTGGAGCGCACAATTTTCATCGCGGCGGACCACTCCGTGTCTACGACGGCCAAACCCGCCAAGCCATCACGACACTGGATCATCTCATCGATGGGTCGATCGCGACCCGTGTTTGGAGCCACGCTGTCTCCACCCAATGGGAGCAGGCTCCAGTCTGGGTCCACGGTGATGTTTCCGCCGGCAACCTGTTGGTTGAGGATGGGCGGCTGAGTGCGGTCATCGATTTCGGCTGTCTGGGCATCGGTGACCCAGCGTGCGACCTGGTCATGGCTTGGACCTTCTTCGACGCGCCCTGTCGTGAACGGTTCAGGCTCGCCGTCGGCCTCGACGCAGCGACGTGGCAGCGTGCGAGAGGTTGGGCGTTGTGGAAGGCTCTCATCACCTTTGTTGAGTGCCGATACGATGACCAAAACAAGGCGGCTCGACAAAGCGCGATTATCGCCACGCTCCTCGCCTGCGATTGATCCTTATCGCTATGCCGCATTTCCTCGCATGTCCGTGATCTGCAAGATCACCGGCCTGCGCACAAGGCGCCAATCAGTTGGTCACAACGATGTAAGACCAGACGCTCTGCAAATAGCCTAGGCGCATCGCGGTTTCGTTACGGTCGTGTCGAGCTTCAGCCCGTATGTCATTCCCCGATAAGTCACGTCATACACACCGCGCGGGAGCCTGGTTTCCCGCTCGCCGCTTCCCTTCACCCGCCTCAGGGATCTGCAGGGGCGCGAACATGACATCATCTCTCATGAGATGATTTCCTCGGAAGCCATGGCCGCGACGGCACGACGCATGCTCCGGAGCAATCGGTCCGTCATGATCCCGGAACGTGTATCGATTGAAGGGTGGCCGTCCTGTGCCGTGACGTGGAACGTCAAACCGCCCTCCCGATTGCGCGGCCGCGTCGGCAGCATCTCAAGCAAGCGGTCCATGCCGAGATGGAGAAGGGGCAGCGCCGCTACATGCCGCAGTGATCGGGCTGTGAGGTTTTTCCAGCGCTGCCGATCCCGTTCGGGACGATGGGCCAGAACTTCGGGGAAGTCATCCGGGCATCACACCTCAACCAAGCAAAACCCGAGACATCTCCACGGCAGTTTCCAGCCGGCCTATCAAGCGAGCTGGCTTCCAACACGGTATCTCCGTGAGCACGGTGCGGCATTGCGGGTCATGGCCATGCCGAACGAGCACGGGAACACGGCATGGGCGGGACCATCCTCGGGCTCGGCGATCCGGCGGGCTTCAAGGATGTCGGGGACGGGCGCCGGAGCCAGCGCAGGCTCGCGGCACTCCGGTTCGAGGCGGCTGCCTTCGGACATGGCCCGGCAATCCCCGGGGGGCGCCGCCGCACGCTTCCGCAGGGAATGGGGGTTGCGCTAAAACACCCGCACCACGCGGCGTCCCCGCCATGCCTCGGTCCGGCCTGAACAGCACGCCGGGCGGAGCTTTCCGCCCGCATGCACGTTGAATGGGTCTGCGCGCCGGCGCGGCAGGGGACACGCATGGCCGAATGGAACAGGCAGCGGACGGAACAGCAATCCCGGCTCGACCGCGCCCGTCCGCTCGCCGAAGGCAAGCACGTCCCAGCCGACCGGGCGACCGCGCTGCTTGAACAGGTGATCCGCCCGCACGACCGCGTCTGCCTCGAAGGCGACAACCAGAAGCAGGCCGACTTCCTTGCCGCGGCCCTGACCCGGGTCGATCCGCACAAGCTGCACGACCTGCACATCGTGCAGTCCGGCATCGTGCTTCCCGAGCATCTCGACCTGTTCGAGCTGGGCATCGCACGCAAGCTCGACTTCTCCTATTCCGGTCCGCAGAGTGCGGCGGTGGCGCGCGCCCTGAACCAGGGCGCAATCGAGCTCGGCGCCATCCACACCTATATCGAGCTGTTCGCGCGCTACGCGATGGACCTGACGCCGAACGTGGCGCTGATCGCCGCCAACCAGGCCGACCGGGAGGGCAACCTTTATACCGGCCCCAACACCGAGGACACGCCCACCATCGTGGAGGCGACCGCGTTCAAGAACGGGATCGTGGTCGCCCAGGTCAACAAGGTCGTCGACCGGCTGCCGCGGGTCGACATACCGGCCGACCAGATCGACTTCGTGATCGAGGCGCCCACGCCGTTCTATGTCGAGCCGCTGTTCACCCGCGATCCGGCAAGCATCACCGAAACCCAGATCCTGATGGCGATGCTGGCGATCAAGGGGATCTACGCCGAATACGGCGTCCGGCGGCTCAACCACGGCATCGGCTTTCCCACCGCCGCCATCGAGCTGGTGCTGCCCGGTTACGGCGAGAGCCTCGGGCTGAAGGGCCAGGTCGCAACCCACTGGGCGCTCAACCCGCACCCCACCCTGATCCCGCTCATCGAGACCGGCTGGGTGCAGCAGATCCATTGTTTCGGCAGCGAGGTCGGCATGGACGCCTACATGTCGGCGCGGCCGGACATCTACTTCATCGGCCGCGACGGCACGCTGCGCTCCAACCGCCTCGCCTGCCAGAATGCCGGGCTGTACGCGTGCGACCTGTTCATCGGCTCGACGCTGCAGATCGACCTCGCCGGCAACTCCTCCACCATCACCCCGAACCGGATCGCCGGGTTCGGCGGCGCTCCCAACATGGGCGCCGACCCGCATGGAAGGCGTCATCCCACCCGGGCGTGGCTGAAGGCCGGCCGCGAGGCGGCGGCCGGTGGGAGCCAGCCCCTGGTCCGCGGCCGCAAGCTGGTGGTGCAGATCGTGGAAACCTTCGGCGACAACATGACCCCCGCCTTCGTGGAGCGGCTCGCAAGCCTGGAGCTCGCGCAGAAGCTCGAGCTCGAGCTGGCGCCGGTGATGATCTACGGCGACGACGTGACCCACATCGTCACCGAGGAAGGCATCGCCAACCTGCTGCTGTGCCGCGACGCGGTGGAGCGCGAACAGGCGATCCGCGGCGTCGCCGGCTACACCGAGGTGGGACGCGCGCGTGACCGCGGGATGGTGCAGCGGCTGCGCGAGCGGGGCATCGTCCGCAGGCCGGAGGATCTCGGCATCGACCTGCTCCAGGCCAGCCGGCAGATGCTGGCGGCCCGCTCGATCAAGGAGCTGGTGGCGTGGTCGGGCGGCCTCTACCGGCCGCCATCCAGGTTTCGCAACTGGTAGGAGCACGGGCGCCATGGAGAACTTCACCATCCACGGGGTCGCACGCCGACGCGCGGGCGGCACCGCGCGCCAGGTCATCACCGGCGTGGTGGCCTCCGGCAACCTCGAGGTGCTGGTGGAGCGGAGCGACGCCGGCACCGAAACCGTGGTCGCCATCGCCACCGCGGCGCACGGCTTCCGGCCGATCTGGGAAGCGGTGGTATCGGACTTCATCGAGCGCGCCTCCCCGGGCGGCGTGCGGATCTCGATCAATGACGGGGGCGCCCGCCCCGACACGGTGGCCTTGCGGCTGATGCAGGGCATCCGTCTGCTGGAGTCCGGCTCGTGAGCGAAGCGTCTCCGGCACCGGCAAGCCTGGCGCGGGTAAGCTGGCTCGAGGCCTCGGCACGCTCGCGCATCGCGCTGCTGCTGGATGCCGGCAGCTTCGGGGAGGCGCTCGGTCCCGAGCAGCGCGAGATGAGCCCGCACCTGCCGCTGTTCGATCTGCCGCGCGCCTTCGATGACGGCATGATCGTAGGGCGCGGCAGGCTGGGCGGGCATCCTGTCGGCATCGCCGCCCAGGAAGGCCGCTTCATGGGCGGCACCTTCGGCGAGGTCGCCGGCGCCAAGCTGGTGGGCCTCCTGCGGGCGGCGCGCGACAACGC
>CAXUNX010000120.1:0-10020 GCA_964252545.1 uncultured Acetobacteraceae bacterium
GGCTGGAACAGGCCACCGCCAGGAACAGCCACAGCCGCCAGGCCGGGGCACGTCGCCACAGCCGGCGCACCGCCGACATCGCCCGCTCCGACCCGGCCCTGCCGCGCCCTACCGCACCTGGGCGTGCGGGTCGCGCGCGGTGAGGTCAGCGACCCGGGTGACCACGCCGGTCTCCCCTTGCTCGAGGCGCACGCGCCTCGCCCCCTGCTGGCGCGCCTCGATCAGCCCGTCGCTGACCATCTCCTCGATTGAGCGCACGAGGTCGCGCGCGCTGGCGCCATGGCCGAGTCGGTCCTGCTTCTGCATCACCTCGAACAGCAATGCCGCATCGATGCCGCCGGGCGCGATCTCGAGGCCGTACTGGGCGATCATCGCCTCGATCTCGAGGGCTGCGACGCGTGCGACGTCGAGGCCCTCCAGCTTGCGGAACACGAAGATTCGATCCAGCCGGTTGAGAACCTCCGGCGCGAACCCGGCCGAACGCAGCGCCTCCACCGAGGCGGCCCGCATCGCCTCCGGATCGTGCCCGAGACGGTCCACGATCTCTCCCAGGGTTTCGGTTGCGATGTTGGAGGTCAGCATGAAGATCGCCCGGGTGGTGGAAACCAGCGCGCCGTTCGAGGCCTCGGTGACGTGGCCGTCGTTCCAGGCGCTGAGGAACTTCTTGAACACGTCCGGGTGCGCCTTCTCGATCTCGTCGAGCAGCACCACCGCGTCCGGCGTGTCCTTCAGGCCGCCGGTGAGCTTGCCGTAGCTGTCGGACCCGACATAGCCCTTCGGCGAACCGAACAGCTGCGTGGAAGCATGCGGCGAGCTCATCTGGGTCATGTCGAAATGCAGCAGCTTGCGGCCGAGTGCCGCCGCGAGCAGCTTGCTGAGATAGGTCTTGCCGGTGCCGGGCGGCCCTGCCAGCAGGAAGATGCCGACCGGCTTGCCGCGCACCTGCAGGGCGAGCCGCCGGCGAAGCTGCTGGGCGATGTCTTCGCAGACCTGGTCCTGGCCGATCACCTGGTCGCGCAGGCTCTGCGACAACGACGCGGCATCGATGAAGGTGGCCTTCTCCTGCTGCGAGAGAAGCTGCTCCAGCGCTGCTCGGTTGGTCAGCCGGGCCAGAATATCCATCATCCATCCTCGCGGCTTGTCCGCCTGCAGGTTCAGGGATCGCGCCTTGGGACCCGCGCGCCACTCGAAGATGGCCGCGGCCACCACCAGAATCCAGCTTACCGCGGCAACTCCCGCATACAGCCAGCCGAGCCGGGCGAGCCACGACAGCACCCCGCCCAGCGAAAGATGCATCTGGCTGGCGATCTGCACGGTGGCAAGCGTAAGGAACGCCAGCATCATCAGCGGCATCAGCCGTGCCGCCGCGGGCAGCAGACCCTTCATTGCGCGACCACTCCGAGTTCCAGCACGTGCCCTGCCGCAAGCGGCGGCAGCGCCAACGGGCCGTTCAAGGTGAGGGCACCCATCGACACGCTGCCGGAGGCCGGTGCGCCGAGCACCCGCAGGCTGACATTGCCGACATCGGCGATCGCAAGCTCCACCGGGGTGGGGCGCTCCGAGAGCTGCACCCGTTGCGTGAGGCCGCCTGCGCTCACCTCCACCACCTCGCCTGCGCCGCCGTCGCGCTCGAACAACGGCAACTGCACCAGCCGGAGCCGGCGTCGGCTCACCGCCTCCTGCAGCGCCGCCGCCTGGTTGGGCGGCAGGTGCAGCGCCTGGCGGGCGGCTTCGGCCGAGGCCGGCGCGGCCGCCCCGAGTTCGAGCAGGCCCTGAACCGGCGTGCCGGTCGCGGCAGGGCCGGGAGCCCCGAGTGCTGGCACCCAGCCTGCGATGCGGTCGGAAAACCGCACCCAGCCTCCGGTCGCCACCAGCAGGATCAACAAGGCATAGGCCATTCCCCGAAGCGGGCTGGCTTCGGGAGTGGGTTCGAGGCCGGGCTGTGCGGTCTGCGGCAGGGCTTTGTGCATGCCGCATGGGAACAGACGGGTGGGTCCGGCGCAATCGTTGATACAGTTTGCACCGATTTGCCCGATCATTCGTTACCGTCGCATGGCACATCCTGCTGCATCGCCAGTCCTGTTGTTCTATGCGGACGGCACGGACCATCGCGGCCGCACCCGCGCGGCCATCCTGTCGCAGGACGACCGCTGGCTCGAGGACACCCACGACTACATCCAGTGGCTGTTCCCGCTTCCCGAGCGGAGCCAGTTCAACGCGGCCGGTCCGGTGCTGAGCGAGGGCGACCAGGATGCCTTCCGCACCCGGCCGGAACTGCGCGAGCGGCTGGTGGAGGCGCTGAGCCGGATGCTGGCGTTCTATGGCTTCGAGCCTGCGGCCTGCGGTCCGCCCAGTGCGTTCGGTCGCAGTCCCGGCGGAAGCGAGGCCTGGATCAGCCGGCACAACCACAATTTCCTGCGCATCTCTCGCATCCTGCGCTGCCTGGCCCTGCTCGGGTGCGGCGATCAGGCGGCGTCGCTGCTGGCAGCACTGGAACGCATGGCGGCCGGAGACGCCGGCACGGTGTTCGGGCCGCTGACGCTTTCGTACTGGCGCGCGGCCGCGGCCGGCACCCTGCTTCGCTGAACCCGGAACCGGGCTTGCTTGACTTCAAGAGCAGCCTCGGCACGATCAGCCGATGACATCAACACCGTTCCGGGCCGCCGCCGCGGCTCTGCTTTTGATCGTCGCGGCGCCCGCGGCGCGTGCGCAGGCCGCTGCTGGCGCCGCACCCTCCGGCCCGGCCGCGACGCCCGGGAGCGTCCGGCTTACCTATGCGCTTTATGCGCATGGCTTGCGGGTGCTGGCGGTGGTCGCCGAGCTGCGGCTCGCTTCGAGCGGCTATTCGGTGGTGCTGCGGGACCATACGACCGGCTTTCTCGGCTTCATGGTGCATACCGACGTCACCTCGACCGCCATCGGACGCTTCGTGCCGGGCGGCGTCCAGCCGGTGCGCTTCGAGAGCACCGGCTATTCGCGCGGCGCCCAGCGCGAAACCGTGCTCGACTACAGCGACGGCAACCCGGTGGTCCGGGTTTTGACGCCCACCGAACGCAACCGCGATCCGGTTGATCCTGCGGAGACGCATGGCAGCATCGACACGCTGGCCGCGATGGCGGACATGGTGCACCAGATCCAGCGCACCGGCCGGTGCGACGGCGACGCGCTGATCTTCGACGGGCTGCGTCTCACCCGGGCCAGCTCGCGCACCGCCGGCCAGCAGGCGCTGCCCGCCGACGACCGCTCGCCGTTCAAGGGCACGGCCTTGCGCTGCGACTTCGTCAGCCAGGAGATCGGCGGCTTCCTGCATAATGACGAGGAGGCGCAGATGCGTCGTCCGAAGCATGGCAGCGCCTGGGTGCTGCCGGTGCTGCCCGGCGCGCCCGCGCTGCCGGCCCGCATCACCTTCGAGAACCCGAGGCTGGGTCTTGCGACCATGGTGCTGACCGGTGTGGATCGGCTGCCGGCCCCTGGTTCGAACGGCTGATCAGCCGAGCAGCGCCTCGGCCAGCGCGGGCACCTGCGCCATCGTCTCTGCGCTGGCCTGGCTGCCCTCCGACATGCCGGGGTGGCCGTAGCCCCAGAGGGCGAAGATGCAGGCGACTCCAGCACCGCGTGCCGCCGCCACGTCGTTGGCGTGATCGCCCACCAGCACGCTACGCGCCGGCTCGCAGCCGGCCCGGCGGATGGTGCCCAGCAGGTGTCCCGGATCAGGCTTGCGGACCGCAAAGCTGTCGCCGCCGCAGGTGGCAGCCAGCCACCGGGCAAGGCCGAGCGCCGTGAGCAGCGCGCGCGCCGCCGCTTCCGGCTTGTTGGTGCACACCGCAAGCCGCCAACCCTGCTGGTGCAGCTGTTGCAGCGTCTCGTCCACTCGCGCAAACGGGCGCGAGGCGGTGGCGGCACGGCGCTGGTAATCGGCCGCGAAGGTCCGGACCGCTTCCGCCTGGTCGGTCTGCAGGCGGGCCTGGGCGAGCACCCGCTGCACCAGAACCGGGATGCCGTCGCCCACCATCGGACGCACGATGCGGGGCGTGACCGGCGGCTGCCCGTGCGCAGCCAGCAGCCGGTTGGCGCTCGCGGTCAGGTCGTCCAGCGTGTCCACCAGCGTGCCGTCGAGGTCGAACACCAACAGCCGGCTCAAGGCGCACTCTCCATCCGAAAGGCCGTTCGCTCACGGCGCAGTATCCGGTAACGGTTCGTGAAGCGCGGTGCGGCCGGTGCTGTTTGACAGCCGAGGCTGGAGGACGATAACCCGCAATGCATCATGCATGCTACCGCGATCCTGCTCGCCGCCGGCCTCGGCACCCGGATGAGGTCCTCCCGTGCCAAGGCGATGCACCCGATCGGCGGCCGCCCGATGCTCAAGCACCTGATCGAGAGCTGCGAGGCGGTGTTCGACCGCATCGTCGTGGTGGCGGGCCCGGAGATGGAGGCGCTGCGCGCGGTCGCGGCTCCGCATGAAACCGTGGTGCAACACCAGCGCCTCGGCACCGCGCATGCGGCGCTGCAGGCGCAGCACCGGTTCGGCGAGGGCGACGTGGCCGTGCTGTATGCGGATAATCCGCTGATTACCGCTGCGACCTTGCGTCGGCTGCTGGCCGCGCGCCGGGGCGGCGACACCGGGCTTGCGCTGCTGGCGATGCGGCCGGCCGATCCCAGCCGCTACGGCCGGGTGATCGAGCGGAACGGGTGCGTCGAGCGGATCGTCGAATGGGCCGACGCCTCCGAGGCCGAGCGCGGCGTCGGCTTGTGCAATGCGGGCGTGCTTTGCGCGGAGGCCGGCCGGTTCCGCGGATGGCTCGGCGCGGTCAACAGCAACAATGCCCGCGGCGAGTTCTATCTTACCGACGTGGTGGCGCGGGCGGCGGAGCAGGGAGCCGTGGTGCGGGCGGTCGAGGCGCCGGAAGCGGAGCTGCGGGGCATCAACTCGCGCCCCGAGCTGGCAGAGGCGGAGGCGGAGATCCAGCGCCGGCTGCGCCTGGCCGCGATGGAGGCGGGTGCTACGCTGATCGCCCCCGAGACGGTGTTCCTGTCGGCCGACACCCGGCTCGGCGAGGACGTGGTGGTGCAGCCGCACGTGGTGTTCGGGCCGGGGGTATGCGTGGGCGCACGCAGCGAGATCCGCGGCTTCAGCCATCTCGAGGGCTGCACGGTCGGCACCGACGCGTTGATCGGGCCCTATGCGCGGCTGCGGCCGGGGACCCGGGTGGGCGACGCCGCCCACGTCGGCAATTTCGTCGAGCTCAAGGCGACCGAGCTCGGACGCGGCGCCAAGGCCAACCATCTCAGCTATCTGGGCGACAGCAGCATCGGCGCCGGCAGCAATATCGGCGCCGGAACGATCACCTGCAACTATGACGGCGTGTTCAAGCACCGCACCAGCATCGGCGAGGACGTGTTCGTGGGCTCAAACACCATCCTGGTGGCGCCGGTGACGGTGGGCGACGGCGCGATGGTGGCGGCAGGCAGCGTGATCACCGAACCCGTCGACGCCGACGCGATGGCGTTCGGCCGCGCCCGTCAGACCAACAAGCCGGAACGAGCGGCGACGTTCAAGGCCAGGCTGCGCGAGCAGCGCCGCCTGCTCAAGGAGAAGGGCTGATGTGCGGCATCGTTGGTCTGGTGGGCGCGCGTCCGGCCGCGCCGATCCTGTTCGAGGCGCTGCGCCGGCTGGAATATCGCGGCTACGACTCGGCGGGCATCGCCACCCTGGTCGACGGCCATATCGAGCGGCGGCGCGCCGAGGGCAAGCTCAGCAACCTCGGCGAAGCGCTGGAGCGTTTTCCGCTCGGCGGCGCCACCGGCATCGGCCACACCCGCTGGGCGACCCACGGCGCTCCCACCGAAGGCAACGCGCATCCGCACGGCACCGCCCTGGTTTCCATCGTCCATAACGGCATCATCGAGAACCATGCAGAGCTGCGCGCGGAGCTTGAATGCTCCGGCCAGGTGTTCACCACCGAGACCGACAGCGAAACGGTGGCGCAGCTGGTCGACCGCAACCTGCGGCGTGGCCTGCCGCCGCGCGAGGCGGCGCACGAGTGCTTCAAGCGCCTGCAGGGCGCCTACGCGATCGCGATGATCTTTGCGGGCGAAGACGAGTTGATGATCGGCGCGCGCCACGGTGCCCCGCTCGCGCTGGGCTTTGGCGACAACGAGATGTTTCTCGGCTCCGACAGCCTGGCGCTGTCCCCGCTCACCCGCCGTATCGCCTATCTGCGTGACGGCAACTGGGCCGTGCTCACGCGCACGGGCGCTGAGATGTTCGACCTCGACGGCGACCCGGTGTCGTTCGAGATCAAGCAGACGGCGTTGATCGCAGGCTCCATCGGCAAGGATGGCTACCGGCACTACATGGAAAAGGAGCTGCACGAGCACCCGCTGGTGATCGGCCAGACCCTGCAGCACATGGTTGATCCGGCGACCCGTCGCGTGGTGATGCCGGCGCTGCCGTTTGATCTCGCAGCCGTGCCGCGCGCGACCCTTACCGCCTGCGGCTCGGCCTTTTATGCCGGCCTGGTGGGGCGGCACTGGCTGGAGCGCGAGGCGCGTCTGCCCACGGATGCGGATGTGGCGAGCGAGCTTCGATATCGCGAGGCGCCGCTGCAGCCGGGCGGCCTTGCCTTGATGATCAGCCAGTCCGGCGAGACCGCCGACACGCTCGCGGCGCTGCGCGCGCTGCGTGCCGGCGGCCAGCACATCATGTCGGTGCTGAACGTGGCCGAAAGCACCATGGCGCGCGAAAGCGACGTGGTGCTGAACACGGTGGCCGGTCCGGAGATCTGCGTCGCCAGCACCAAGGCCTTCACCGCGCAGCTTTCCGTGCTGGCCTGCCTGGCGATCGCCGCCGGGCGGGCACGGGGCAGCATCCCTCCCGGGCGCGAGGTCGAGCTGGTGGAGTCGCTGCTCGATCTGCCGGGCAAGGCGGCCGAGCTGCTCACGCGCCAGGCGGACGTGCAGCGCCTCGCCGGCATCGTGGCGGAAGCCGGCTGCGTGCTCTATCTCGGTCGCGGCGCGCACTTCCCGGTGGCGCTGGAAGGAGCGCTCAAGCTCAAGGAGATCTCCTATATCCATGCCGAAGGATATGCCGCAGGCGAAATGAAGCACGGGCCGATCGCGTTGATCGACCGCAACGTTCCGGTGGTGGCGATCGCCCCCAGCGGCAGGCTGTTCGACAAGACCGCCTCGAACCTGCAGGAAGCGCGCGCCCGCGGCGGCCGGCTTCTGGTGTTCACCGACGCGCCCGGCGCCGCAAGGCTGCGCGGGATCGCAGAGGCGATGGTGGTGGTGCCGGAGGCGGATGCGTTCGCCGAGCCGATCCTGCACAGCATCGCGGTGCAGATGCTTGCCTACGAGGTGGCGCTGCTCAAGGGCACCGATGTCGACCAGCCGCGCAACCTCGCGAAGTCGGTGACGGTGGAGTAGCCGGGCGGCTTCGCCAGGCAGTGGAGTCTCAGTTCGAGGGCTGGCGCCACCAGCGATTGAAAGCCACCGCGGCCCATATCGCCTCGACTGCACCGAACGGCCACGCGCCTTGCATAAAGCCGTAGGCCGATCCCAGCAGACAAGATCCAGCAAACGCCAGGATGAACCATCGGCTGCGGGCTTCCAGGGCGTAGAACACGAGCATCGCGGTAACCGCAAGCAGGCCGAAAGCTGATAGTCGGTCCAAGCGCTAAGCCGCCTTCGGCTGCCGGGACTTGCAGTTGCGGCAATTCTTCGCCGGCTCGTCCGACCATCCGTGGTGAGCTGCACGTGGTCGGGGAGGTGTGAGGCCACGTCCTGCATGAGCTCGTTCGCGTCGTAGGCCTCGCGCCCGCCCACCAGGGAGGAGAGGATCAGCTTGCTGTTGTTGCGTCGGCTGCGACGCTGCCCGACGCAGGCTGTGGATCCGGGATCTCCGGGTGGCGCGGCTGCTGCGGCGAGACCCTGTCGAGCAAATGTCGCTCATTAACAACGTGCGTGCTGCATTCTTCATCTTGCAAGACGACGGTCACGTGGTCATCGGCTGGAACAGGTTCGGCTCAAACGCCGGGATCGTTGGCCTGCGCGCCTTCGTGCGACTCGTGCCCGACCAGCAGGCCGGTGAAGCCTTGTTCCACATCGAGCGCGAACAGCCCGCTAGGGGGCGCTTCCATGATGACGGGAGCGCCGTGCGTCACTTCGAGATAGTCCGGCCGGTTGCGAAGCCCTTCCAGCAAGGCTGCCATTTCGGAGTCGGACCCTTCGGCAAAATAGAAGCGGTGGGTCGGCCAGCGGCTGTGCGCGTCATCGAGCGCCCGCGACGCATGACCGACCCGGTCGGTCAGCCGGTGGAACAAGCTGAGCGCTGCCGTCAGCGCTTCGCCGGGAAGCGCTCCGGCCTGCGCCTTGGCTTCGATCTCGACCGGGGAGGATGCGATCAGCAGACCGACCATCGGGCTCTCCTTTTCGCTTGGTGCGGCCGGATCACGCGGCATTGCGCCGCCAGAGCTCCTTGCTGAGCAGGCCGGCGAAGCCCAGCCACGCCACCAGCGGCATGCTGGCCACGGCGGCCGCGCGATCGACCTTGCCGGCGCTCGCCACCGCGGCGCGGGCCGATCCAAGCATGCAGCCGACCATCAGCGCGCTGCCCCCGAGATCCTTGCGCTTGAAGAACACCCACGGATAGCCGGCGATCCCGGCGACGTTCAGGAACCAGAACAGCACGGCGCCACTGCGCTCGCGGCTCGGGGGTGCGGCCAGCAGGCGGCCTCCCGAAAACACCAGCAGCAGGTCAAGCGCCGTCCAGGCCGCGCCGATCACCGCGCCGGGCGGCGTGTAGGCCGGCTTGTTGAGCCGCGCATACCAGATCGCCTCGCGGGGATGTTGCGGCCCGGCCCGGTTTCCCACCAGGGCGGCGGTGCCGACGAGTGCGGTCGACAGGCAATAGGCGACGGTTTTGTTCATGGCGCGTTTAACGCACAGGCAGCACTTCGGTCGCAAGGCGGCGGCATTTTGCGCTATGCATCGGCGCAGCGTCCGGGATGGTGGCAGCAACGGGAGACAGCGCTTGGCGTCCTCACTGACGGTTCCGCGCCTGGCGTGGCGGGAGGGCGCGCTGGGCCCCGGCACCCGGGTGATCGCCGAGGAAATGCCGATCGCCTTTTCCTTCAACCGGCTCGCGCACGCGGTGATGATGGCGACCCCCGACGACTTGCGGGATTTCGCCCTCGGCTTCAGCCTGAACGAGCGGATCGTGCAGCATGCCTCGGAGATCGAGGAGCTCGAGATCGTGCACCGCCCGGACGGCAGGGGCATCGAGCTGCGGGCCTGGATCGCGGCCGACCGACTTGCCGCTCTGGAAAAGCGCCGCCGCCGGATCGCGGGGCCGACCGGCTGCGGGCTGTGCGGACTGGAAAGCCTCGAGGAAGCCCTGGGCGAGATGGGCGAGCCGGTGCCGCAGGCAGGCAGCATCGCCGCCGCCTCGGTGATGGCGGCGATGGCCGCGTTGCGGCCGGCGCAGCGGCTCAACGCGGCGACCCGGGCGGTGCATGCGGCGGCGCTGTTCCATCCGGTGCACGGGCTGGTGGCCCTGCGGGAGGATGTCGGCCGGCACAACGCGCTCGACAAGCTGGCCGGGGCACTCGCCTCCGGCGGCCACCAGGCCGCCTCCGGAATCGTGGTGCTGACCAGCCGGATCTCGGTGGAGCTGGTGCAGAAGGCGCAGCGGATGGGTGCGTCGGTGCTGGCGGCGATGTCGGCGCCCACGGCGCTGGCGCTGCGGCTGGCGGAGGAAGCCGGCATCACCCTGATCGCGGTGGCGCGCGAGGACGGCTTCGAGCTGTTCACCCATCCCGGGCGGATCGAGGCGTGAGGCTGCGCCGCCGCTCGCCTTCGCCTGACCCGGGGTCGGATGCCAAACCGGCCGCCCGGCCGGCCGCCGACCTCCTGCACATCGCGCGGCCGGAGCAGCTCGGCGCGGAGGTGTTCGCGCCGGCGCTGTTTGCGTTCATGGTCTGGCTGATCGGCCATCCGGCCATCAGCCGCCTCGACCGGCTT
>CAXUNX010000121.1:0-9903 GCA_964252545.1 uncultured Acetobacteraceae bacterium
CCGCCGAGATGTCCGAGCATCTCGCCCGCGTGCTGCTGGCTGATCCCGGCGTGCTGCCGATCGGCCTTGGCGCGCGCGACAGCCTGCGTCTGGAGGCGGGGCTTTGCCTCTACGGGGTTGATCTCGACCCGCTGGTGACCCCGGTTGAAGCCTCGCTGGAGTGGTCGATCGGCAGGAGCCGCAAGGCCGGAGGGGCGCGGGCGGGCGGCTTTCCCGGAGCGGAACTGATCCTGAGGCAGCTCGCGGATGGTCCCGCCCGACGACGGGTGGGGCTGCTGCCGGAAGGGCGCGCGCCGTTGCGCGGCGGCGCCACCCTGTTTGCGGCCGATGATCAGGCGGCGAGCCCGGTGGGCGCCGTCACCTCCGGTGCGTTCGGTCCCAGCCTGGGGGCGCCGATGGCGATGGCCACGGTGGCGGCAGGCTCAACTGCTCCGGGCACCCGGCTGGTTGCCACCCTGCGCGGGCGCTCCGTTGCGGCCACCGTCACCGCGCTGCCGTTCGTTGCGGCCGGCTTCAAGCGTTCACCGGCAGGGACTTCAGCATGAAGGAGGGCGGCATGACGGTTTCCGATCTGTGGCGGGACGCGCTTCCCGCCGAACAAGAGTTCGCCCGTCGCCATATCGGTCCCGACGCGGCCGAGGTTGCGTCGATGCTGCAGGCGATCGGCGTTGCGGATCTCGGCTCGTTGGTGGAGCGCACCGTGCCGCAATCCATCCTGGAGCCGCTGCCGGCGGACTGCGCCCCCGGTCTCACCGAGACCGCCGTGCTGGCGGAGCTGCGCGCGCTGGCGGCAGAAAACCAGGTGCTCACCTCGCTGATCGGCCAGGGCTATCACGGCACCATCCTGCCGCCGGTGATCCAGCGCAACATCCTGGAGAACCCGGCCTGGTATACCGCCTACACGCCCTACCAGCCGGAGATCAGCCAGGGGCGCCTGGAGGCGCTGATCAACTTCCAGACCCTGGTCTCCGACCTCACCGGGCTCGACGTCGCCAACGCCTCGCTGCTCGACGAGGCGACCGCGGCTGCGGAGGCGATGGCGCTGGCCCGCCGCGTTTCGACCTCCAAGGCCGCGGGCTTCTTTGTTGATCGCGACACCCATCCGCAGACCCTGGCGGTGCTTCGCACCCGCGCGGAGCCGCTTGGCTGGGAGCTGATCGTGGGCGACCCCTCCGAGCTCGACCCGCAGGCGGTGTTCGGGGCGCTGTTCTCCTACCCGGCGAGCAGCGGCGCGATCCGGGACCACCGCGAGCGCATCAGCGCCCTGCACCAGGCGGGAGCGATCGTGGCGATGGCGGCCGACCCGCTGGCGCTGACCCTGCTGACGCCGCCGGGAGCGCTCGGCGCGGACATCGCGGTCGGCTCGATGCAGCGCTTCGGGGTGCCGATGGGCTATGGCGGTCCGCACGCCGCCTACATGGCGGTGCGCGACGCCTTCAAGCGGTCGATTCCCGGCCGCCTGGTCGGGGTGTCGGTGGATTGCCACGGCGCGCCCGCGTTCCGGCTGGCGCTGCAAACCCGCGAACAGCATATCCGACGCGAAAAGGCCACCTCGAACATCTGCACCGCCCAGGTGCTGCTGGCGGTGATCGCCTCGATGTATGCGGTGTATCACGGCCCGGAAGGCCTGCGCGCGATCGCCCGGCGCACCCACCGTCTCGCGGCGGTGCTGGCGGCCGGCCTGCGCGCGCTGGGCTTCGGCCCCGAAAGCCAGAGCTTCTTCGACACGCTGAGCGTTTCGGCCGGCGACGAGGCGCCGGCGATCCTCGATCGCGCCCGGGCCTCGGGGTTCAACCTGCGGCAGCATGCGGGTGCCGGCAGGCTCGGGATCAGCCTCGACGAGACCAGCACGCCCGACACCGTGCGCGCGGTCTGGTCCGCGTTCTGCGGCGACGCCGCCCGCGTGCGCGAGATGGAGGCGCTGCTGGAGGCGCCAGACGAGGCGATCCCCGCGTCACTCGCCCGCACCGCTTCGTTCATGACGCATGCGGTGTTCCACGCGCATCGTTCGGAGACCGACATGCTGCGCTACCTGCGCAGGCTTTCCGACCGAGACCTGGCCCTCGACCGCTGCATGATCCCGCTCGGCTCCTGCACCATGAAGCTGAACGCCACCGTCGAGATGATGCCGATCACCTGGCCGGGCTTCTCTGACATGCATCCGTTCGCGCCGGCCGAACAGGCGACGGGGTATGCGCGGCTGTTCGCGTCGCTGCAGCAGGCGCTCTGCCGGATCAGCGGCTACGACGCGGTCTCGCTGCAGCCGAACTCCGGCGCGCAGGGCGAGTATGCGGGGTTGCTGGCGATCCGCGCCTATCATCGCAGCCAGGGGCAGCCGCAGCGCGACGTCTGCCTGATCCCCGCCTCGGCGCACGGCACCAATCCCGCCTCTGCGCAGATGGCCGGCATGCGGGTGGTAGTGGTCGGCTGCGACAGCAGCGGCAACGTCGACGTGGCCGATCTCGACCGCAAGATCGCAGCGCACGCGGATCGTCTCGCCGCCATCATGATCACCTATCCCTCGACCCACGGCGTGTTCGAGGAAGCGGTGCGCGAGATCTGTGCCGCGGTGCACGCGGCCGGCGGCCAGGTCTATCTCGATGGCGCCAACCTGAACGCCCAGGTCGGGCTCTGCCGGCCGGGTCACTACGGCGCCGATGTGAGCCACTTCAACCTGCACAAGACCTTCTGCATCCCGCATGGCGGCGGCGGCCCGGGCATGGGCCCGATCGGCGTGCGCGCGCACCTGGCGCCGTTCCTGCCGCAGGGTACCGACCGGTCCGACAGCCTTGCGGTCGCCGCAGCACCGTTCGGTTCCGCATCGATCCTGCCGATCTCCTACGCCTATATCCTGCTGATGGGAGAAGCCGGGCTGCGCCGCGCCACCGAGATCGCGATCCTGAACTCGAACTACATCGCGCACCGGCTGTCGCCGCACTACCCGGTGCTGTATCGGGGAAAGAACGGGTTCGTGGCGCATGAATGCATCATCGATCTGCGGCCGCTGCGCGACAGCACCGGGATCACCGTCGATGACGTCGCCAAGCGCCTGATCGACCATGGCTTCCATGCGCCGACGGTCAGCTTCCCGGTTGCCGGCACCTTCATGATCGAGCCCACGGAGTCCGAGAACCAGGCGGAGCTTGACCGGTTCTGCGACGCGATGATCGCGATCCGCGCCGAGATCCGCGCCGTCGAGGAGGGCCGCATCAGCGCTGGCGACAGCCCGCTGCGGTTTGCGCCGCATACGGTGGCCGACCTGACCGCCGACGGGTGGACCCGCGCCTATAGCCGGGAGGCGGGCTGCTTTCCTTCGGCAGGGCGTCGCCGCGACCGCTATTTCGCGCCCGTCGGACGCCTCGACAACAGCTACGGAGACCGCAACCTGGTTTGTTCCTGCCCGCCGGTCGAGGCGTTCTCGCAAGCCGCGGAGTAGTGCTGCCGGTGCCGGGCGACATCCGCGCGGTCGCTCTTTGAAGCGCTCGGTTGCGTATTGGCTTGTTTCAAGCAGCGACGTGTCGCCGTAGCCCACGACGCTGATGCGGTATGCTGGTGGGCGGCCCGGTCAAACCAGGGCGGCCGTCATTTCGGCCAGCTTGGCCACCGTTTTCATGTTTCGCGCTGTGCCGTGCTTCTCACAGGCCATACGGAGCCGGGTGGTCGCCATGCCGTCCGGATAGAAAACGAACAGCTCGCGTAGCCCCAGGCGTATCTGCTCGTTTTTGGCGCCGGTTACGCCGTCCAGGGGTTGGTTCGGGAGCGGTCCGTCGACGAACAGCGCGGTGACGTGATTGGCAGGCGAACTCGCGAAGGGATTTCGCGCAAGCACACCGGCGATCTCGGAAGCGGTTCGCACCACAACGCCGACACTCTTTCCGCTATAGGTGCGTAGGCGATCTTCGAGAGCCGATCGAACATGATCCTCGGTGCCGTCGCTTCGGAAGACGACGTTGCCGCTTGCGATATAGGTTCGTACTTCCCTGAACCCTGCCGCTTCGCACATCCCGGCCAGCAGCGTCATAGGCAGCTTTCCGGTGCCGCCCACGTTCACGGCCCGAAGCAGGGCTACGTATCCGGTCATGCTTTCTACCTCGTCGAGCATGCGAAGGACGTTCATCGCAGGTGGTGCATGTCGGCTCCAGCCCTCATCGGCCGCTCTTGTTTGTTCGGCTCTGGCCTTTTGTTCATACCGGCGAAGCCTGCAGAGCGTCAGACCTGATGTTTGTCGCCGGGCCGGTCTGAACGCCGGCCGCCGCCCGGGCGCAGCCTGGGCGGCGGGTGTTCGAGCGACCCACGGTCCCCAGCCGAGGCATTGCTGCCGCGAAACCCTTGCTCGCCGATCACCGGCGCCGGGCGCGGATGGCCGCGCGAAGGCGGCCGAGTGCCCGCAACGGAGCGGTGATCCGCCAGCTTCTCGAGCGTTGCAGCGCCTCCAGCGCCGCGCGCAGCCTGAGCTCGGCGTCGGTGCCTTGCCGTCCGGACGCCTGCTGCGCCACCGCCCACTCCCAGCTGCCGGCGATCAGCCGCTCGTCGTCGGTGGGCATCAGGTGGACAAAGAAGTCGAGGCTGCCGGGCGCCGTGGCCGTGCACTGGGTGCAGGCGAAGCCGAGCAGCCCATAGGCCGCGAGCTGGCGCATCAGCCGGGCGAAGCTCAGCGGCGTGAACGTCCAGCAATGCACGTCGTGATAGGCGCGCTCCGCCAGCGCGTGCTGCATCACCGCCAGCGCCTGCCGGTAGTCGTGCGGAGAGGGCGGCGGATCAGGGGGTGCGCCGCCGTTCCATGCCGCCGACAGATCGAGCGGGGCGATGTTGAGCATGAAGTCCAGGATCTGCCGCGGACCCGGGATGGTCGCCTGTTCCCGCGCCGCCAGGATCACGTCGGCCGCGGTGGTGTTTTCGCGCCGGTAGTCGAAGCAGTAGCGCCGGTCGGGCACGATCAGCCGCACCGTGCCGCAGGCATGCAGCACCGACTTGAGTTCGGCGAGCCAGCCGATCAGGTCGGGCACGTGCTCGATGACGTGCGAGGCGACGACATAGTCGAAGCGTTGCCCTTCCACCGCCGCATCGAGGCGGCCGCCGTTCCAGACGATGTCCACCTCGACGATCCGCCCGGGCGGGACGTTGGGATCGCCCGCGTATTTGGCGCGCAGCGCGTCGGTGCCGACATGGTCGACATACAGCACGCTGGCCTCCGACTTGAGCAGGATCGGATTATGCAGCGGGCCGATCTCGAGGCCGCGCGTCGATGCCAGGTCGAGTCCCTGCAGCAGGGTGGCGCGGCGGTTCATCGCAAGCCCGGCGGTATATCGCCCGGGCAGGGGGCGCGACATTGACATCCGGCCGGCCTGTCCCTCATCTCGAAGCCAGTTGTCTCGAAGCGGACCCCGGTTGATGCCTGTTTACGCCTTCATCTTTCCCGGACAAGGCAGCCAGTTCGCCGGCATGGGCCGCGACCTTGCCGCCGCCTTCGGCGCCGCGCGGGAAGTGTTCCAGGAGGTGGACGACACGCTCGGCGAACGGCTGTCGAAGCTGATGTTCGCGGGCCCGATCGAGGATCTCACCCTGACCCAGAACGCGCAGCCGGCCTTGATGGCGGTCTCGCTTGCGGTGCTGCGCGTGCTGGAGCAGGAGGGCGGTCTCGATCTTGCCAACAAGGCGGCGCTGGTCGCCGGCCACTCGCTTGGGGAATATTCCGCCCTCGCCGCCGCCGCAAGCCTCGGGGTCGCGGAGACCGCGAGGCTGCTGCGCCTGCGCGGACGTGCCATGCAGGATGCGGTGCCTGCCGGGGAGGGCGGCATGGCGGCGCTGATCGGCACCGAGCTGGAGACGGCGCGCGAGATCTGTGCGGCGGCCGCCCTGGTCCGGGTGGAGAACGAGCCAGACCGGCACGAGGTGGTGGAGGTCGCCAACGATAATGGCGGCGGCCAGGTGGTGATCTCGGGGGCGCTCCCTGCGGTGGGCCGCGCCATCGACATCGCCAAGGAGCGCGGCATCCGGCGCGCCATGCTGCTGCCGGTGTCGGCGCCGTTCCATTGCTCGCTGATGGCGCCCGCCGCCGATGCGATGCGCGAGGCGTTGGAACAAGCCACGGTGGCGGTGCCGCGGATGCCGCTGATCGCCAATGTCAGCGCCGCCAAGACGTCGGCGCCCGCCGAGATCCGCGACCTGCTGGTGCAACAGGTGACCGGAACGGTCCGCTGGCGGGAAAGCGTGATGGCGATGACCGGAATGGGGGTCGACCGGTTCGTCGAGCTGGGCGCCGGCAAGGTGCTGTCAGGCCTGTGCAAGCGGATCGCGCCGGACGCCGCCGCCCGCTCGGTCGGCACTCCCGAAGACATCGAGGATCTGCTCAAGACCCTCTGATGCCGATCGAGGCCGGCGCCGGCGCTCCGGTTTCGCAGTGTGCCGACCGCCACGCAGGCATCGGCTGACAAGGAACACCCCATGTTCAGGCTGGATGGCAGGATGGCGCTGGTGACCGGCGCTTCGGGCGGCATCGGGGCTGCGATCGCCAGGACCCTGCACGCCCAGGGCGCCACGGCCGTCCTGTCCGGGACGCGCCGGGAGGCGCTGGAGGCGCTGGCGGCCGAGCTCGGGCCGCGTGCCCATGTCTGTCCCGCCGACCTTGCTGATCCGGCGGCCGCCGACGGGTTGATCGCGTCCGCCGAGCGCGCCGGCGGTCAGGGGGTGGACATCCTGGTCAACAATGCCGGCCTGACCCGCGACGGCCTGGCGCTGCGGATGAAGGATGCCGATTGGCGGGACGTGCTGGAGGTCGATCTTGCGGCCCCGTTCCGGCTGTGCCGCGCGGCACTGAAGGGCATGGTGCGGCGCCGAAGCGGCCGCATCGTCTCGATCGCCAGCATCGTCGGCGTGACCGGGAACCCGGGTCAGGCCAACTATGCCGCCGCCAAGGCCGGGCTGATTGGCATGAGCAAGTCGCTCGCCCAGGAGGTCGCCTCGCGCGGCATCACCGTGAATGTGGTGGCGCCCGGCTTCGTGGCCACGGCGATGACCGAGGTGCTTGCGCCCGAGCAGCGGGCCAAGCTCGCGGCGGCGGTTCCGCTGGGACGGCTCGGCACGCCGGACGATGTTGCCGCGGCCGTGCTGTATCTTGCCTCCGACCAGGCGGCCTGGGTGACCGGTGTTACGCTGCACGTCAATGGCGGCATGGCGATGATCTAGAGCATCATCCCAGCGAACGGAATCGTTCGACTTGATCAGGATGCTCGCCAACACAGCGCGCTGGAGCATGAGCCGTCGACCCGTGCGACCGGAAGCCGTTGCAGCAGCCGTCCGCGCGCAGATGACGGATTTTCCAGGCCTCCGCCACGCCGGCGCCACAATGCCCGACGGAGCGCCTTGGCGTGCGATGAAAATCCATGCTAATCGCCCGCTGCTTCGTCCGGAGCGGGTGGCCAGGAGGCAAGCACGATCTCGGGCATCAGCCCAGGATGCATGGAACAGGACGAACGATTTCGAACCGCCCGTTTTTCCGGGGCAGAGAGGAAGCAGGATCAGATGAGCGAGATCGCTGACAAGGTTAAGAAGATCGTCGTGGAGCACCTGGGCGTCGAGGAAAGCAAGGTGACCCCCGAGGCTTCGTTCATCGACGACCTCGGTGCCGACAGCCTCGACACGGTTGAGCTGGTCATGGCCTTCGAGGAAGCTTTCGGCGTGGAGATTCCGGAAGACGCGGCGGAGAAGATCTCCACGGTCAAGGACGCAATCGACTACATCGAGAAGCAGAAGGCCGCCTGAGGCGGGGTCATGATGAGCGGGTCCGGACCGGAAACGGCAGGCACGGCGGCAGCGCCGGGGCGCCGGGTGGTGGTTACCGGCATGGGCATCGCGGGCCCGCTCGGCGTCGGCATCAAGCCGTTCTGGAACCAGCTGATCGAGGGCCGCACCGGCATCAGCCGGATCCGGTCATTCGATGCCTCCGAGCTTCCGGCGCAGGTGGCAGGCGAGGTCCCGGCCGGCACACGCGAGACTGGCGGCCTCGACCTGTCCGAGTGGATCCCGCACAAGGACCAGAAGAAGATGGACCGCTTCATCCATCTCGGGCTGGTCGCCGCCGCCGAGGCGGTGGAGGATTCCGGCTGGAAGCCGCAATCGGAGGAGGAGTGCTGCGCCACCGGGGTGATGATCGGATCCGGCATCGGCGGCCTGCAGACCATCTACGAGGCGTCGATCCAGGTGCATGACGGACGGGCCCGTCGGTTGTCGCCGTTCTTTATCCCGTCCGCGCTGATCAACCTGGTGTCCGGACATCTGTCGATCCGCTACGGCTTCAAGGGCCCGAACCATTCCGCGGTCACCGCCTGCGCCACCGGCGTGCACGCGATCGGCGACGCGTCCCGGCTGATCATGCTGGGCGACGCGGACGTGATGATCGCGGGCGGCACCGAGGCTGCGGTGTGCGCGCTCGGCATCGCCGGCTTCTGCGCCTCGCGCGCCCTGTCCACCGGCTTCAACGACGCGCCGACCCGCGCCTCGCGCCCCTGGGACCGCGATCGCGACGGCTTCGTGATGGGCGAAGGGGCCGGCATCGTCGTGCTCGAGGAGTACGAGCATGCGAGGAAGCGCGGCGCCACCATCTACGCCGAGGTGCGCGGCTACGGCCTGTCCGGCGATGCCCATCACATCACCGCGCCGCCCGAGGGCCATGCCGGCGCCTACCGCGCCATGGTCGGCGCCCTGCGCAACGGCGGCCTCACGCCCGCCGATATCCAGTACGTCAACGCCCACGGCACCTCGACCATGGCCGACGATCTCGAGCTGGAGGCGGTGGAGCGGCTGTTCGGCGACCATGCGCGCGGGCTCGCGATGTCCTCCACCAAGTCGGCCACCGGGCACCTGTTGGGAGCGGCGGGCGCGATCGAGGCGATCTTCTGCATCCTCGCGATCCGCGACGGGGTGGTGCCTCCGACCCTTAACCTCGACCATCCGAGCCGCCACAGCGTGATCGACCGCGTGGCCCATGCCGCCCAGGAGCGGCGCATCGACGTGGCGCTGTCCAACAGCTTCGGCTTCGGCGGCACCAACGCGAGCATCCTGCTCGGCGCCGTCTGAGCGCGGCGATCCTCCGGTTGGCCGGACCGGTTCCTTCCGGGCGGCGCTGATGCGCCGGCTGCTGGTCTCGACCTGCCTGCTGCTGCTGCTGGTCACCGGTGCCGCGGTTGGCCTCGCGCTCGGCGCCGGGTGGCTGTATGAGCGGCCGGGGCCGCTCGCCGCCGACCGGGTGATCGTGGTTCCGCACGGCCGGCTGGCGCTCGCCGCGCTGTCGCTGCAGCAGGCCGGTGTGCTGCCGAAAGGTGCCGCCGCCATCGCCGGCTTCCGGCTGGCGGCCAGGCTGACGCGCGACGATGGCCCGATCCATGCCGCCGAGCTGCGCTTTCAGGGCCAGCCGCGCCCGCGCCTCGCTGCGCGAGGTGCTGCATGTGCTGCGCAGCGCGCCGCCGGTGCAGCACGAGCTGACGGTGCCCGAGGGCCTGACCGCGGCCCAGATCGCCCTGCTGCTGAACCGCGGCGAGGCGCTGTCCGGACCGACTCCGGTTCCCGCAGAAGGCAGCGTGTTGCCGGAAACCTATGCCTACCAGCGTGACACCACCAGAACCGCCCTGGTCGCGCGCATGCAGCAGGCGATGCAGCGCCGCGTGCTCGAGATCTGGGCCGGCCGGGATCCCGCGGCGGGACTGTCGGCGCCGTCCGAGCTGCTGAGCCTGGCCAGCATCGTCGAGCGCGAGACCGCGCTGCCAGCCGAGCGCCCCCTGGTGGCGCGAGTGTTCCTCAACCGGTTGCGGCTCGGCATGCGGCTGCAATCCGATCCGACCGCCGCCTACGCGGCCTCGGGCGGGCTGGGCGGCCTGCCGCGGCCGCTCGGTCACGCCGATCTCGCGG
>CAXUNX010000122.1:0-9850 GCA_964252545.1 uncultured Acetobacteraceae bacterium
ATCTTCGCGCGTGCGCGCGGCGCGCATGTGACGGCGCTCGACACCCGGCAGGACCGGCTCGATTTCGCGCTGCGCGCCATCGGCGTCGACGCCGCCGCCCGGCCGTCGGCTGCGCTCACGCAGGAGCTTGCGGAGGCAACCGGCGGCGAGTTCTTCGACGTGGTGGTTGATGCCACCGGCAACGCCCGTTCCATGCAGGACGGCCTGGCCCTGGTGGGGCATGGCGGCCGCTATGTGCTGCTTGGCGTGGTGCCCGATGCGCTGAGCTTCAGCGATCCCGAGTTCCACAAGCGTGAAACCACGCTGCTGGCCAGCCGCAATGCGGCGCCGGAGGATTTCGCCGAGGTGGTCCGGCTGATGCGCGCGGGCAGGGTGCCGACGGCGGCGCTCAAGACGCACAGCGCGCCACTGGGCGAAGCGGCGGCGTGCTTCCCGCACTGGCTTTCGCCGCAATCGGGCGTCATCAAGGCGATCATCGAGGTTTGAAGGCGACCCGGCGCCGCCGTGATCCCGTCATGTCTGCGCAGATGGTTCACCGATCCGGGCAGGACGGATCGCGACGGTTGACGTGGAGGCTGCCCCTGTCTCGACCGCCAGTGCGACGGCGCCGCTGCAAAGCGGGTCGAGCGGGTCCTCAACCGCGAACAGGACGCGTCCTGCCGCCTTGGCGCAGAGGATGCCGTCGCTCACCGCCAGGCTCAGCCGAACCGGTTCATCCCACTCCCACATGAAATCCGCCTCTCCAAGAACGTGCTCGGCTCCATCCCAAACCTTGAGAAGCCGAAGACGGTGGTCCGGCTGCAGCAGCAGAACATAATAGCGACGCAGGCCCTGGACGCAGGCGGCCAGGCCACCGCCGCCGAGATGAACCGCGAGTTCGCACTCGATCTCGACCCGGGACCATTCACGCGCACCGTAGATGAGGAGGCCGCGTCCCTCGTTCTGCGAAAGATGAAAAGCCTGGCTCGCCGTGCTGCTGAACAGGCTGACGCCGTCGATCCAGGCTCGGCGCCAGAAACGTCCATCCGCTTCAGGACGGCATAGGACGAGGTCCGGAACGCCCTTCCAGTCGAGCCAGTCAAGATACACCGTGCCTTCCGGAACCGTCGTCCCGTTCGTCACGGCGAGCCCGACGGAGGCTATGGCGCGACCGCCGAGATCAGGAACCGTCCAGCAGAGGATCGTGTCGTCGCCAGCCGCCAAGGCGGTGGGAAAGCTCAGGACACGCTCCAGGGCATCTTCTGCGTCAAACACGCAGATCACGAGTGCGACCTCCACCGCGCCGCCGTTCGCTGCGTCGGCCGCGACATGGGCGCGCACCACCTGGCCGGGATTGAGCGTGGGCGAGGCAAGCAACGCATAGGTGCGCATCTGTTCGACATCCGGCGGCATGAAAGTGGGCGTCAGCGCCGCGACCGTCGAGCCGGATCGGAGATTCTGGAAGCGCAAGGCGAGGCTGCGGGAGGCATCCCCGCGCAACACCGGAGCAACCGCGAGTGATCCGCCATGTTCTTCATCCGGCTGCCCGGCAAAACCCTGCACGCTACCGGGAAGCGAGAAATGGAACCGGGCGCCTCCCTTGCGTGGCTCCGCCGGGGCCTCGCCCGCAAGCCGCCGGCCGATCCGGACCAGACGCTCGGCCACCTGGACCGCATCCGTGATGGCGTTGCCCCCATCGGCGGTGGAGATGATGCATCGGTCGGCGATGGGCCCGCGCCAGTCGGTGGCGCCAGCGTGCAGGCCCGCGACGCCAAGCCGTATGCCCATGAGGCAGCCGACATTGCCGGCGTTGCAGTCGGTATCCCATCCGGCGGTGTTCGCAACCAGCATGGCGCGGCCGAAATCGTCACGCCCGTAGAGCAGCGCCATCAGCACCACCGCGTGGTTGGGGATGACGTGGCAGTTGCCCGGGTAACGGTGGTAGCCGTATCGATCGGCCACCAGAGCGCGTGTCTCCGTCCAGTCCGCATGCTCGGCGCACCAGCGCCGCACGTCACCGGCGACGCGTGCGACGAGGCAGTCACCAGGGATCGCGGCAAGTCCGGCGTCGAGCAGGCGGTCCAGGTCTGCTTCAACGAAGGCAAGCGCCTCCATGACCGCGATCAGCACGGCGGCGTGCACGGCCTCCCCGTCGTGGCTGACCCGCGCCGCCTCACGAGCGAGATGCGCTGCGCGCTCCGCGTCCCCCGGACTCACCATCGCCCAGGCGTCGACGAAGATCTGCGCGCCGATCTGCTCGGCGACGGTGCGCCCGTTCGTTGCGATCGCGCCACTGGCGGGTGCCTGCACGCCCGCCCGGAGGCGCCGCCAGGCTGTTTCCTCGGTGGACTGGCCCATGCCGCCCCACCAGAGGATGGCTTTCCGTTCGATGATGTAGTTCAGCCACGTCTCGCCGATGCGCCTGGCGTCGAGCCCGGGGTCGAAGCCATGATCCTCGAGCGCGCGCACGAAGGTGAACGTCCCCGCAATGTCGTCGTCGGTCACGACGAGCGGCACGCCGAAACGGCCATGGACATAGCCGGTGATGGGTCCAAGCTCGTGCATGATCCGGGCATAGCTCCAGCCCTCGAAGGGGCGGCCGAGATAAACGCCGATCAGCTTGCCGAGCACCCCGGCATAGACCCGCTCCTCGTAATCCCCCGGTAGCGCCATCCTGGTTCCTTTCCCCGATCCGTCGGCGTGCGTGTTCAGCCCTTCACCGAGCCGCCCGCCATCCCGTCGATGAAGTGCCGCTGCAGAAGCAGGAAGAATCCGACAACAGGCACGACGATGATGACGCCCGCGGCCATGATTTCTCCCCAATCACTCGAATACTGACCGCCCAATCCGTAGAAGCTCACGATGGCGGTCTGCTCCGCGCGGCCCTGCAGGAACGTGGTCGCGATCAGGAACTCGTTCCAGGTATAAAGACCGACAATGATCGCGACGGTGAGGATGCCGGGAGAAACCACCGGGAGCATGACCCGCGTGAAGACCTGCCAGCTCGTGGCGCCGTCCATCAGCGCCGCGTCTTCCAGTTCCGCCGGAAGGGCGATGAAGTAGGTGCGCAGAAGAAAGATCGCGAAGGGCGTGTAGATCGCCGTGTAGATCAGCGACACTGCCGCAAGGTTGTTGATCAGCCCAAGCTGCGCGAAGCCGAAATAGAGCGGGAGCAGGAAGAGCTGCAGCGGCAGCGTCGTGCTCGCAAGGAAATAGGCGCTGAACAGCGTGCGGCCTCGCAGCCGCCGCCGGGTGATCGCGTAGGCGGCCATGGACGCGGTCACGCAGGTGAGCCCGATCGCGATCAAGCTGACGATCGCGCTGTTGCGCATCGCGCGACCGAGATGTGCGTCGTGCCAGGCGTTGGCGAAGTTCTCAATGTGCGGCGAACGCGGCAGGGCGATCGGATCGGCAAGTATCTGAGCACTCGCCTTGAACGCGTTCACCACCATGAGCGCGATCGGCAGCAGCGTCACCACGAGGCCGAACATCAGAACAACAAAGGCGATGAGCCGCGTGCCGCGATCGACTCCGGTCATGCCGACAGCTCCGCCTGCTGCGCGCGGAGATAGAAGAACGTCGCCACCAGCCCGAACAGGCTTATCACCAGCGCCACGACCGCGGCCGGACCGAGCGCGAAATCATAGAACGCGTGCCGGTAGGAGAGCGTCGACAGCACCTCGCTGGAGAAAGCGGGCCCTCCCTGCGTAAGCACGTAGATGAAGTCGAACACGAGAAACGACCAGATCACCGTCATGATCATCATCAGAAGGATGGTCGGACGGATCGCGGGCAGGAGTATGAAGCGCATCAGTCCGAGAAACCCGGCGCCATCGAGGCGGGCGGCCTCGATCTGGCCCGCATCAACCTGACGCAGCGCCGCGAGGAAGATGACGGCGAGGAACCCCCACCAGTGCCACAGATCGACGGTCGCGACGCCGTACAAAGCCCAGTGAGGCGAGGAAAGTGGATCGGCGATCGTGATGCCATGGGTCTTCAGCCAGCCGAACAGGCCGGAGCCCGGATTGAAGATCATGCCCTGCCAGACGCGTCCGGTGATCACGGTTGCGATCACCACCGGAAGAAAGAACACGACCTGGAAGAACGTCTGGCCGCTCCGGATCACCAAGAGAAAGCAGGCGACGAACAGGCCCATGGCGATCGGCACCGTGAGAAAGATCGCTGTCCATTTGCAGTTGTTGCCGAGTGCGACAAGAAACACCGGATCGGACAGCACGGCACGGAAGTTGGCGAGACCGGCCCAGCTTGGCCTGCTGACGCCGTCCCAGTTGACGAACGCCATCGCCACCGTCAGCAGGGCGGGAACCAGGATGATCGTCATGTTGACGAGCAGGGCCGGGAGCAGGAACAGCATGACGTGGCGCTCAGCGCGCTGGGACCGGTGGCACTTTCCCCTCCTTCAGCTCGGATTTGAAGGTCGTCTCCACTTGCGCCATGTAGGCAGCCGGCGTGACCTGGCCGAGCCAGACCTGCTCGATCCCGTTGATGAGGTACTGCTCGGTAGCCGGGGGCCAGAACGCCCAGGTGGCGTAGCCGTAGTGGTTCTGCTGGATGGCGTCGGTGAGGTCATGGACGATCGCAGCGAACTGCGGCGTCGCGTTGTGCGCAAGAGCGGCCTGGTCGACCGACGCGAGCGGCAGGTTCCAGTCCCCTGGCCAGTCCTTGTTGATCGCCTGGTAGAAGTCGGGGTTGAACATCGCGTCCAGAACGGCCGCTGCGGCGTCGGGATTCTTGGCCTGCTTGTTGATCGACAGCGTGCTGCCCACTCCGACGGAGAACACCGGATACGGAACCCCCTCGCGCAGCGTGGGAAACGGGGCGACCCCGAGATCCGGACCGTTGGCCGCGAAATGCGACGGAACCCATTCAAAGGCCCAGAAGCCGTTCGGCGACATGCCTGCCTTGCCGTCGGCAATGCCGGAGAACCCCTGCTCGTTGGTGAGCGCGAAGTAATTCTTGCCGAACCAGCCCTTCTTGTACCAGTCCGCGAGCAGGGCGATCGCCTGCACAAACACGGGATCGGTCCAGGACAGCTTGCCGGTCAGCGCCTTGTAGACGTTGTCCGGGCCCGCATAGTGGTTGAGCACAAGGGTGATGTACCATTCGTTGGCGCCGCGCCAGTCGGCATTGCCGGCGCCGAACGGCGTGATGCCCTTGGCCATCATTGCGGCTGCGAGGGCTTCCAGGTCCGAAAGGGTCTTCGGGGCGGTCCAGCCGTTCTTCGCGAACATCGGTTTGTTATAGAACAGCGCCATTGTCTCGTCGGTGCGCGGCAAGGCGTAGAGATGACCCTTAAACGTGCCAATGCGGACGATCGGCGGCAGGAGCCTGCTGTTCCAGCCGTATCGCGCCGCGTACTTGTCGAGAGGAAGAACCTGTCCGGCCTCCTCCAGCGGGACCAGGTAGCTTGGTCCGGGCGTCATCACGATGTCGGGGCCTGTGCCAGACAGCAGGGCGATCCGGATCTGCCGGTCGACGATGGAGCCGCGAAACTCGATGTCGAGCGGATCGGAGGGATGCGCCTTGTTGAACGGGGCCACCAGATCCTGCTGGACGGCACGTTGTTGCACAGGATTGGAGCCTCGCCCATACCACCACGTCACCGGCTGCGCCCGGGCGGCGCTGCCGACCGCGAGCGCCGCAGCAAGGAACCCGGCCAGGCCGCCGAAGAATCCTTTCCTCATCGCATCCTCCATGCTTGTTTCTTCAAGCCGATTGTCGTCGCACAAGCTCGAACGGCATTTCTCGGGCGCGTGCCGCCCGATGGGCATCCGGTTCGGTCAGCCGCTCAAGCAGCATCGAGGCGGCTTCGCGTCCGACCTCGCGCTGGAACTGATTGACCGTGGTCAGCGCAGGCGTAAGCAGCCGGGCGAGCTGGATGTCGTCGAAGCCCATCACCGCGACGTCGCCTGGCACATAGAGACCCGCATCCCGCAAGGCCAGCAGGGCGCCGGCCGCCATCAGGTCGTTGGCGGCAAATACCGAGGAGAAGGGCTGCGCCTTCTGCAGGCGAGTCTTCATGAGGGCGTATCCGACCTCTTCGGTGAAGTCGGCGCCGATCTCGACCTCCGGCGAAAGTGCCGCGCTCCGCATGGCGTGGGCGTAGCCTGCGATACGCTCCAGCCCAGGGCCATACTCCACCCCCAGCATGACGATCGAGCAGTGTCCGCGGCTGATGAGATAACGCGTGGCCTCCGACGCGGCACGCTGGTTGTCGGTGAACAAGGTGTCGATCACCGTCGTTCCAGGCGACGCTGCCCGCCAGCCGACGCAGACCGCCGGCGTGCCGACCTCTTCGAGCGGATCGAGGTCGGCTGCTGAAAGGCCGAAGAACACGCCGACGAGGCCGTCGATCCGGCCCTGATGGCACCACTGGATCAGCCGTTCCTCGCGTTCGACGAGCCCGTCGGTGCTGACGGCAAGCACGTCGTAGCCGGCGGCGAGCGCCTTCTCCTGCACGCCACGTTGAAGGGCCGGATAGAAGGGATTGGTGATGTCGGGAACAGCGCAGGCGATCGTCCAGCTCCGTCGCGTCCGAAGCATCTGCGCCGCACGATCTGGCATGTAGCCGGCATCGCGTGCCGCCTCGAGCACGCGAGCTGTTGTTTCTGCCGAGATGACGTTATGCCGGCGACCGCTCAGCACCATGGACACGAGAGCCTGTGACACGCCGAGGCTCTTGGCGATCGACAACTGGGTCGCGCGGCGTTGGCGCTGGGGGGCGGCTGCAGGACTTGCCATAGCTTATACGAATAAACTGTTGCCTGTTCTGCCTGCGCGCCGCAAGCGCGATTTCGCATTGATCAGTTGGCCCCGGCACCCTGCCCGTGTGAGCCGGCGATCCGCGCCCGCCTCAGCCCTCTTCCTCGACGGCGACCTGCGCCACCTGGACCGCGCCGCCGTTGAAGCGCGCGGCAATCAGATGGCCGATCCCGACGGCGCAGACGCACAGCGCCACCGACGCTATGATGTTGATGCCGGCCCGCACCAGGCCGCCGCCCCGCAGCAGATCAAGCGTCTGCAGGCTGAACGAGGAGAAGGTGGTGAAGCCGCCGCAGAACCCGACCATCACCAGCAGGCGGAGGTTCTCGGAGACGGGAAAGCGGCCATGCGACAGGGTGAGGGTCCCGAACAGCCCGATCAACAACGAGCCCGCGACGTTGATGCCGATGGTGCCCCAAGGCAGTTCCCGGCTGACCGGCAGGGTCAGCACCGAGATCAGGTAGCGGGCGAGGCTTCCGAGCGCGCCTCCGAGCATGACCAGCAGGCAATTGACGAGAGACATAAGCGTCTTCCAAGGAGCGGGCATGAACCCGCCGCGCGGCAGGCTACTGACGACGCACCGGCCGTGCGGGCGGTGCGCGGGATCCCGACCACGCCGAAACGAACATACCGGTGCCTCGAAACAGCGGCAAGCCGACGACAAAATCCGCAGCCGCGACACGGCGCCCTTGGCGAGGCTGACGCCTGGCGGCGGATATCCAAAGAGCGGCGTCTCGCCACCGGCCGTGCGATCAAACGTGCTTTCAGGTCCGTGCTATGGCCTCACCTGGCCTGGCAGGCACGGCCCTGTTTCGCCTGGCAGGCACGGCCCTGTTTCGGGCACCGGAGCATGCAGTCTCGAGCCAGCCGTGCAGGAAGCGGCCGACCTGTCCGGCCGTGAGGCTGCCCTTCGGTCACCTGCTGCCCGAAGAGGATCCGGACGGGCTGCTCGCCGCGCTTGACCCCTTCCTCCAGGCAGGCTGAACGCGGCGCGGGGCGAGCCCGGCACCGCAGCGCCTCGGCGAACGAACTGTGCCGGCATCCGTTTCCGGTTGCGGTTCTGTGAGGGGTGCCGACGCTGAACAACGGCCTGCCGCCGTCCATGGCCGCCGTGACGGCGGCGTGCCTGCTGGCCGTGGCGGGCGGCGCTCTCGACGCCTGGGCCTATATCGGGCACGGCCACGTCTTCGCCAATGCCCAGACTGGCAACGTGGTGCTGGCCGCGGTTGCCTTGGCCACCGGGGACGTGGCCGAAGCGGCGCGCCACGCGCCCTCCTTCCTGGCCTTCTGCGCCGGGCTGACGGTGTCGCGCTGGGCCGGCGCCGTGCTCAAGCAGGGCAGGTTGAACTCTCGCACCGTGAGGCTGGTCTGCGAGGCGGTGGCGCTCGCCGTGCTGGCTCTGGTCGCGAAACGCCTGGCGAACGGCACCGTCACGGCGCTGGTCGGTTTCCTGGCCGCGTTGCAGATCACCGCCCTGTCCCACATCGGCGGCTGGTCGTTCAACACGGGCATGACCACGGGCAACCTGCGCGGTGCGGTGTCCGCGGCCGTCGCTGCCGCACTGGACCGCAAGAACGGGGAGCAGCGTCGTCGGGCGATCGTGCTCGGGCTGATGTGCCTGTGCTTCGCCACCGGAGCGACGGCGGAGGCCGCCGCGACGTTCCGCTGGGGCGACCCGGCGCTGCTTGCTGCCGCCGGTACGGTGCTGGCGGCAGCCTTGGTGGCCTGGACCGTGCCGGACCCGGTTCCGTAGTTGGAACGCGACCGTGTCAGATCACGGCAAGCGCCGCCCGCACACCGTCCGCTTCGATCCGGCCAAGGTGCCTGCCGGTGCGCTCGGCGAGATCGCCGATGTTGTTCAGGTCCTCGCCCCAGATCGCGGCTTCGCCAAGCACCTCGCGCGCCAGCGCCGCCATGTCGCTGCCGTGTCGCCGCCAGGCGGCGTTGATCGCCTCCAGGGCCGCGCGGTCGTCGCGGATCGGATAGAGCCCGCGCTCGCGCGCGCCAACAAACCGGCCGTCGCTGTCCGTGCCCCGCACGAAGCGGATCAGCGCCGCCAGCGAGAATGTGAGCCCGTTCGGGACCGTGCCTCGCGCCGCCACCGCGTCCTTCAGGCTCGGCAGGATCCGGACCTTCCATTTCGCGGTGGAGTTCAGCGAAATCGAGATCAGCTCGTGGTGCACGTGCGGATTGCCGAACCGCTCGAGCACCGCGGCCGCATAGCCCCGCCGCTCCGGGTCCGGCAGCGGCACGAACGGCACGATCTCATCCTCCAGCACGCGTTGCAGGAAGCCGGCGAACTGCGCATCGGCAATCATCGCCTGCACCGTGTCGAGGCCGGCCAGGAAACCGGCCAGCGCGGTTGCGGTATGCGCGCCGTTCAGGATCCGCACCTTGCGCACGCGGTAGGGCTCGAGATCGTCGGTCCAGACCACGTTCAGCCCGGCCTCGCGCAGCCGCAACCGTTCCTCCAGCGCGCGCGGGCCTTGCAGCACCAGCAGATGGAACGGCTCGGCCATGACGCAGAGCGGATCGCGCACGCCCCACTCCGCTTCCAGCCGCGCTGCGTCCCGGCTGGGATAGCCCGGCACGATGCGGTCCACCAGCGTGTCGAGCACATCGACCTCCCGGTCGAGCCAGCGGAGGAACGCGGCCCCGAGCTGCCAGCGCTGCGCATGCGCGGCCACGATGCGCTTGAGGGTGCGGCCGTTCTGCTCGATCAGCTCGCACGGCACGATCAGCAGGCCGCTGCCGGGCTCGCCGCCCAGGGCGCGGAAGCGGGCGTCGAGCAAGGCCGCGAGCTTCGCCGGAAAGCTCAGGGGCGAAGCGTCGCCCGGCGCCGGTTCGGGCAGGTCGACGATCCCGGATTCGGTGGTGTTCGAGACGATGATCTCGAGCCCGGGGCTGGTGGCATAGCCGATGGCGCGGTTCCAGTCGGAGGCGGTGCTGAAGGCGTCGGAGACGCTGCCGACGATGCGGCGGTGGTTGATCTCGCGGCCGTTCTCCGGGCCACGCAGGAGCACGGTGTAGAGCATGTCCTGGGCCGCGAGCCGTTCGGCGAGGTCGTGGCCCACCGTCTGGGCGATGG
>CAXUNX010000123.1:0-9815 GCA_964252545.1 uncultured Acetobacteraceae bacterium
CCCCGCCCCGCTGGGGCCGGGCGGCCCCAGACCCGCACGAGTTTGGCCTTGGAGCGACGCGAGGCGCGGAGCGGACCAATCGCCGGAAAGCGGCTCCCAGCCTCCTCCGGAAAGCTGGACTTACCCTGCACACCAGAATACTGAAACCTGCGTCAGGACGCCCTGGCAGCCTGGAGCGAGTACCAGGCCACCGGACAACACGTCACCGCCGAAGAGGCGGACGCCTGGCTCGCCAGGCTGGAAGCCGGAGAAGACGCAGATCCGCCTGAATGCCACAGCTGATCTGGAGCCCCGCCGCACTCCGCGACCTTGCCCGGCTTCGCAACTTCCTGCTCCCGAAAACTTGGACGCCGCCCGACGCGCCATTGCCGCAATCCGGCAAGGCGTGAGCCTCCTTGCGGCACACCCCGAAGTCGGCCGACCGATGCAAGACATGCCCTCTGAGTTCCGCGAATGGCCAATCAGTTTCGGCGCAAGAGGCTACCTCGCGCTCTACCATCTCGACCAGCAGCCAATCGTCATTCTCGCCGTCCGGCATGGCCACGAATTGGAACGGCGATAGAGCCAGAACTCAGCCTGCGACACACTGAAGGCGGGGTCTAAAGCCGCCTTATTTTGAGGTAGGAGCGTAAAACATGTAGAAAGCGCCTTTTCGCTTCGACATCTCGACCTTGAACCGACCAAAGGTGGTTTCGAGACTTGGACGCATCTTGTGTCTAGACGGCACAATCAAAGCAGTTTGCGCGAGCGGCAGCCATGGATCGAGTGATGTGGGTGTGAAAGCGGTCGTGTTGCGTACTTCTGGCGGTGTGAAGCCCGGCTTTTCTAATTTGAAGCGGTACGGTGTACGCCAAAAGTTTGTATCAGGAACATACGCGGGCGGTTGATCCGAAAGCGATTTACTTTGGCTTTCGGAACAAAAGAAATCAGGTCGGCCCGCAACTTGTACCAGAGAACATCTATAATCCGAGGCGCGTCTATATCCTTATGGCAATTTATCCTTGATCGCCGCCGACCGCGAGCCGCCCTGCACGCATTTTGCCAGGCACCACGCTCATCCAGAACAGCCACACCAGCGCCAGGCGCCGGGCATGCGCCAACGCGCATCGCACCCTGACCAAGGGGCAGATGAGCGACCATCGCGGCACGGCTTCGCTGCCCACGGGCGTGCCACAGGCGCGGCACCTCATCGGCGACCCCGGAGACGGTAGCCGCCCCTACTGGACTCCCTTGGCTGCCCGGGGCATCACGCCCGGCAGTCCGTCCTCTAGAAGCCGCACCACCCCGCCCTTCATAGGCAGCCGCATCGCATCAACAACAGGTTCGGTCGCCTCAAGGATTGGCGCCGCGTCGCCACCCGCTACGCCCGATACGGCCATACCTTCCACTCGGCCATCGGCATCGCAGCCTTCGTCACCGTCTGACTCTGATGCAGGGTCCCGAGCCTAGCTCGCCGCCAGGATCGGGACGCTGCCATCCTCGATGACCTTGCGGATCGTGCCTCCCAGCGCCCCGCCCGCTCCCGACGGGTGCGAACGGCCGCAGACGCCCATCACCACCAGCGAGGCGCGATGCTGTCCCATCACGTCGAGCAGCGCTCGTCCGGTCTGACGGTGCGCATTCTCCTGCACGATCAGTTTGGCGGTGTCGTTATAAAGTCCGACATACGACTCGATCGCCTCGCGCGCCCGCATCCCCACCGTGTTCTGCCCGATAATCACCACCCTGACCGAGGTGGCCCGCGCCAGCAGCGCCAAGGATTGGCCCAGCGCATGCGCAGCCCCGGCGCTGCCGTCCCAGGCCACCACCACCTGCTTCAGCAACGCCGAGAGCTCGAAGCGATCGTCCGGCACGGGCCCGGGCGGCGCCAGCAGGGTGAGGCGGCCGGACCCCAGCAGGGCATCCCGGAAGCCGCGCTCGGCCGAGCCCGGAGGGCGGAAATGCTCCTCGGCCATGCGTCCCATCGAACGGGTGACGATCAGGTCGCAGGCTCGCCCGATCGATGCGCTGGCATACACCACCCCGTCCCTGATCTCGCGCCATCTGGGACGCGCCGCCTGGGCCTGGCCGGCCAGGTCCGCCGCCCACTTCTCGTACACGGCGCGCGTTGCTACCGCCTCCGGCACGGCAAGCGGCTCCGCCTGCTCCGGCCCCGCGCGTTCGGTGATCAGCGCCGCTTCCACCTGCGCGCCGAAGCACAAGGCGAGGTTCGCCGCCAGTTGCAGCAGCGTCCTGGCATCGTCCGGACCATGCAGGGGAACAAAGATCCTGCGCATGATGAAATCACTCCGGCCGCCACGCATCCCCCAGAACCATGCGCCCATCCAAAGATCAAGGCAGCCACCGCCACGGCACCCGCCGGTTGACGGTCGGCGGGATCAGACCTATCGCAGCGTTCGCATCCGAAACTGCCGTTACCGCCGAGCTCGTGCGCACCCCGCGACGCTTTCCGCTCCTACGAGGTGCCGCATGACGGCCAGCTCAGCCTCCCCGACCGCGCCCCCGGCGGCGCCACAGCTGTGGCAGGCCGCGCGTACGGCACTGCCGCCCTGGCGCACGATCAGCCCGACCATTATCTATTGCGCGCGCACTCTGCTGGCCATCGCCCTGGCCCTCTACGCGGCCTTCTCGCTGCAGCTGCAATCTCCCGCCTCGGCGGCAATCACCGTTCTGATCGTCGCCAATCCGGTCAACGGCGCGCTGCTCTCCAAGAGCATCTGGCGCCTGTGCGGCACGGTGGTGGGTGCTGCAACCGCGGTGCTGCTGATGGCCACGTTCGCGCAGACGCCCTTGCTGTTCTTTATCGCCTTCTCGCTGCTGATCGGTGTCGCCTGCGTGGTCTCCACGCTGCTGCGCTACTTCCGGGCCTACGGGGCGGTGCTCGCGGGCTACACCATCATCATTGTCTGCGCTCCGGCCTTCGCCGATCCCGATAGCGCCTTCCTGAGCGCTGTTTCACGGGTGTCCGCCGTATCGTTGGGCATCGCTTCCGCCGCCCTGGTGTTCCTGCTGACCAGCATCCGCTCGCCGTCGCAGCTGTCCCAAGCCAGCCTCAGCCTGGTGCGCAGCACCGGCGCTGCGCTTGGCGGCTACGTCGCCTTGCCCGATCCCGGATCGTCATGGCGCCAGACCGGCCCCGGATCGCTGCCGCCCGACATCTACGACGCCCGCGCGCGATTGCTGTCGCAGGCCAACGCGCTCGGCGAGATCATCGAATACGCCGCCGCCGACAGCTATGCCGTGGCGGAGCGCGCCGACGCGTTGCGCTACGGCGCCGCCGGCATGATGGGAGCACTCTCCAGCCTGCACCCGCTCTATCCTCATCTCGGCGCCGATCATCGGATGGCCGGAGAGATCCAGGCAGCGATCCAGGCCCTCCAGCACATCCGCCCGGAGGATCCAGGCCCGGTGCTGGCAGGCCTGGCCGCGATGCGCGACCGGCTCGGCGCCAGCCTCGACGAGCCCAAGGGCGGATCGGGCGACGCCACCGACGTGACCCGCCTTGCCGCCATCGGCCGCGCACGCGACCTGCTCTCGCGCTTGCTTGAGGCGGCCGACTGCCTGATCGCGCCCCCGCTCAGCCGAGGCGCAAGACGCACGCGACCACGGCTGCGACAATTCCTCGACTGGCCGACGGCGTTGCGCAACGGCGCCCGTGGCGCCATCGTCACCATGCTGGCCTGCCTGTTCTGGTACATCACGGAGTGGCCGAGCGGCCCGACCCTGCTGGCCTACCTGGTTCCTGCCGCCTGCCTGCTCGCCAGCAATCCGAGCGCCTCGCAGGCCAGTGTCGCGTTTGCAACCGGAACGCTGCTGGCGATCCCCTCCAGCTACGTCTGCGAAACGCTGCTGCTGCCGCAGATCAGCGGCTTCCCCTTGCTGATCGGTGCGTATGCGATCTGCCTGCTGCCCGGGATCTGGCTGCAGTTCAGCCCTCGCCACGGCCTGCGGGCGTTTGGCTACGTCGTGTTCTTCAGCGCCATGATCACCATCCGCAATCCTGTCAGCTTCGACGATCCCGCGCTGATCAACGGCTGGCTGGCCTACCTCGTGGGCTCGGCCGCCCTGGTGGCGGTGTTCCGCGCCCTGCTGCCCGCCAATCCCGCACGCGACAGCAACCGGCTGTCGCATGCGCTGGTCCGCGCCGTGCAGCGGCTGGCGCAGGCCAGGCGCCTCCCGCACGTGACGGTATGGGAGTATCTGCGCATGCAGCAGGTGCTGCGCCTGATCCAGCGCATGCAGCCGATGGAGAGCGGTCTGCGTCAACGCATCGTCGACGACGCCTTGATGAGCATCGAGCTCGGGCGTGACGTGCTGCGGCTTCGCACCCTGCTGGCCGGGGCTGCGCTCGAGCCGTCGGATCGCGAGATCGCCCGCAGCTGTTTGCGTGCGATCGGACGGCTCCGGCGTGATCCGGCGGCAGCGGCCGCCTGCATCGCAGCCGCGGCCGAACGGCTCGGCACTCGTCCGGCCCGGACCCAAGCCCTGCACATCGCGGCTCTGCTGAGGGAGATCGCCACGCTGATCGAAACCGCAGGCGGATTCCTTGGCCGAAACTTCGCGCTGCCCGATGCTGGCTGAGGCGCATTTCGCAGGCGTGCTGTTCGCGCCGATCGTGCTCTACGGCGCCGCAGCCCTGCCGATCACCCTGGCGCTGCGCACCTTGCTGTGGCGCATCGGCTTCATGCGGCTGGTCTGGCACCTGCCGCTGTTCGAGCTGTCGCTCTACCTGTGCATCCTTTCGCTGCTTGTGCTGCTGTTCTGAAAGCCTCCCGGCCATGACATCATTGCCGTTCCTGATCCGGACCTTGGCGCGCATCCTGGTCACGCTCGCCCTGCTCGCGGTGGCGGTGGTGCTCGGCGCAGGCCTCTGGCGCACCTACATGGTGGCGCCCTGGACGCGCGACGGCCGGGTCCGCGCCTACGTGGTCGACATCGCACCCGAGGTTTCCGGGACCGTGGTCGACGTTCCGGTGCGCGACAACCAGCCTGTGCATCGTGGCCAGCTGCTGTTCGTGATCGATCCCTCGCGCTTCCGCCTGGCGATCGACGATGCGGAGGCGCGCCTGCTGACCGCACGCGAGGAGCTGCGCCTCCGGCAGTCCGACGCCAAGCGCCGCCAGGGGCTGAGCGGCATCGTTTCCGCCGAGGAGCGCGAGCGCTTCAACTCCGTCGCCGCCACCGCCGAGGCCTCGGTCGACACCGCACAGGCCGCACTTGACCTCGCCAAGCTCAACCTCGCCCGCGCGTCGCTGTATGCGCCGGTGAACGGCTACGTCACCAACCTCACCCTGCGGGTCGGCGACTATGTCGGCGCCGGTCAGCCGCGCCTCGCCCTGCTCGACTCCGATTCGTTCTGGATCTACGGCTATTTCGAGGAAACCAAGCTGGGCGCGATCCATGTCGGCGATCCCGCACGCATCAAGCTGATGGCCTACGCGCCGCTGCTGACCGGCCATGTCGACAGCATCACCCGCGGCATCCAGGACCAGAACGGCATGGCTGACCGCTCCGGGCTGCCGGAGGTCAATCCTGTGTTCACCTGGGTGCGGCTGGCCCAGCGCATCCCGGTGCGCGTGCATATCGACCACGTGCCGGACGGCGTGCTGCTTGCCGCCGGGATGACCTGCTCGATCAGCGTGGGCCAGGAGGCGCGGCGCAGGCGGATGCGGCTGCAGACCTGGCTCGAGGACCATCTTTGAAACATGTTCTGCTGTGCTTGGCCCTGTGCGCGCTGGCCGGCTGCACGGTAGGCCCGGACTACCGGCCGCCACATGTCGATGTTCCGGCCGGCTGGGCCGAGCACGCCGCGACCCCCGCCGAACTCGAGCGCACCCGGGCTCGTATGCGTGACTGGTGGGCATCGTTTCACGACCCGGTGCTGGACCGGCTGGTCGCCCTCGCCATCGCCTCGAACCTCGACCTGCGGATCGCCGGGCAGCGCCTGCTGGCGGCGCAGGACATGCGCGAGGCGCTCTCTGCGGCACTCGCGCCGCAGGTCGATTTTTCCGGACAGGCGGGCATTCAGCGCTTCTCGACAACCCTCGAGTTCCCGCCGCTTCCCGGCGTTTCGCCGAGCAACCGGCTATGGAGCCCCGGCTTCACCGCCAGCTGGGAGCTCGACGTGTTCGGTCGCATCCACCGTCAGATCGAGGCGCAGGATGCCGAGCTCGGCGCAGACATCGAGGCGCGACGCGGCATGCTGCTCGCGCTGCTGGGTGAACTTGCAACCGACTATGTGGCGCTCCGCTCGGCCCAGCGCGAGGTGGTCATTGCCGAGCGCAACATCCGCGCCGCCCGGGAGGGCCTCGAGCTGACCCAGCGGGTGTTTACCCAGGGTCTCGGCACCAGCCTGCAGGTGGCGCAGGCGCAGGCCGAGCTCGAAACCGAACAAGCGACCACATCACCGTTGCGCACCCGGATCGCCCAGCTCAGTCACGCCATCGCCGTGCTGCTCGGGCAGCTTCCCGGCAGCCTGGAGGCCATGCTGCTGCGTCCCGCCCCGTTGCCGCAAGCGCCGGGCCTTCCGGTGGCGCTTCCTTCCATGGTGATCGCCAACCGCCCCGACATCCGCGAGGCCGAGCGCCGTTATGCGGAAGCCAGCGCCGATATCGGCGTCGCGGTGGCGCAGCTCTATCCGGATTTCTCGCTGCCGCTGTCGCTCGGCCTGCAATCCAGCATGGTCCACGAACTGCTCGCCGCCGACAGCTTGGCCTTCCAGCTGGTGCTGAGCGCGGCCGAGCCGATCTATCATGGCGGCCGGATCAACGCCCGGGTGCGCGAGGCACGCGCCGAGGCGGAGTCGGCGCGTCTTTCCTATCAGCGAACCGTGCTCGTCGCGTTCCGTGAGGTGGAGGACAGGCTGGTCGCCTATCGGGACGACACCGGCCGGAGTGCGGTGCTGCATAGGGCCGCGGCCGACAATGCGCTGGCATTGTCCCGTTCGCGCCGGCTCTACAGCGCCGGGCTCAGCGGCTTCCTCGATGTGCTGAGTGCCGAGCGCGCCACCTACCAGAGCGAGGATGCCGCAGCCCTCGGCGATCTGGCGCGGCTGACCGACGCGATCTCGCTGTATGTGGCGATCGGCGCGGGCTGGCAGGGAGTGGCGCTGACCGCGACCCGCCTGCCGATCGATCTTGCGTCGCAACATAGGCTGGCACGCCTGCTGCCATGGGCACGCTGAGGCGCCGCGCGCCCATCACTCAGGCGCCCATCACTCAGGCGCCCATCACTCAGGCGCCCGTCACTCAGGCACCCGTCACTCAGGCACCCGTCGCCCCGGCGCCGGCTTACCGGCGCCCTGGAGCGGTCTCCAGGGCGCCGGGCAAGCCATAGCCTGGCGATATCAGTTCTGCGATGCACCGGTCTTCTTGGTGATCGTGTCCGATGTCGAGCTGGCGCCGCGCGTGACATCATGCCCGAGCGCGCTTGCGTCCTTGCCGGCACCAGCAACGGTATTGCACGCCGACAATCCGAGCGCTGCGACCAGCAGAGCAACGGCGGTCAACGTGGGTGCAATGCTGCGGAACATCCTGTTGAAACTCCATCCATGAATAATGACACGGTGACGTAACGGCGAGCACGCGCCAAAGTTGCAATTTTGCGCCTGCTCGCTGCCGACTATGATGGCATCGCTTCAAGAACAACAAGAGGGTTATGCAGATGATCGAGGACCGGCATCGGATCGGCGACGGGCTTTCCGCGATCATCTCGGCTCGAGGCGCCGAACTGCACTCGATTCGCACCGCTACCGGTGCCGAGCTGCTCTGGCAGGCAGGCCCGCAATGGCCGCGTCATGCGCCGGTGCTGTTTCCCATCGTCGGACGCTTGTTTCGCGACGTGCTGATCCATGAGGGCGTCGAATACCGCATGAACCAGCACGGTTTCGCCCGTGACCAGGTGTTCCGCTTCATCGAGCGCAGCCCCCATGGCTGCCGGCTGATGCTTGTTGACGACGCGCAGAGCCGGTCGGTCTACCCGTTCCGCTTCCGGTTGGAGATCGCCTACCGCATCGAGGCTGACACCCTCACCGTGGACTACACGATCTTCAACCCCGCAGCCGAGATGCTGCCGGCCTCGCTGGGTGCGCATCCCGCCTTCGGCTGGCCGCTGTCACCGGGGCATGCGCCGGAAGCCCATCAGATCATCTTCAAGCAAGAGGAAGTCGCCCCGGTGCGCCGCGTGCAGGACGGGTTGCTGCGCGCCGCTGCGGAACCGACTCCGATCCGCGGCCGCCATCTCGCACTCACCGAGGCGCTGTTCAGCGATGACGCCCTCATCCTCGACGCCCCGGCCAGCAACGGGCTGCGCTACGCAGCCGGGAACGGCGGTCCGGCGCTCGAGATCGGCTGGAACGGCTTCACGCAGCTTGGCCTCTGGTCGAAGCCGCAGGCCGCCTTCCTTTGCATCGAGCCCTGGCGGGGCCTGGCCAGCCCGCAAGGCTACGACGGCGAGTTCCGGAACAAGCCGCACATCATCTCCATCAAGCCGGGAAGCGCCTTCCACGCCTCCTGGAACATGACGCTTGAGGCACCGTGATGATCATCCACGCCAAGGTCGTGTTGGCTCTGCAGCCAACACTTGGCGTTCCGCACCAAGCCGGACAAGCGGCGCCTTGACCGATCGCCGTTCGCGGGCTGGCACAGCGCTTGCCTTAATACGCTCACACCCACCTTGCCCCAGGAACCCGGCATCATGGCCAGCTACCTCTCGCACCCGCTCCGGATCGACCGTGCGACGCCGAACGGCCGCTCAAGCAGCGGCCGCGGCGTCGCCCAGCTGAACTACGCCCTGTTTATCGCGGGCTTCTTCACCGGCATCACCCCCTTCATCGGCGTTGTTCTCGCCTATCTGCGTCGCGGCCGGGCGTCGCTCCTGGCGCGCTCGCATCTGGATTGGCAGATCCGCATCTTCTGGCATTGCATCGCCGCCGGCGTCGCCATCGTGGTGCTGCACGCGCTGGTGCTTGGCCTTGGCGCCATCACCTTCGGCATCGGCCTGGTGTTCATGGTGGTGCCATGGGCGATCGGCGCGCTGTGGCTGGTCTGGACCATCTGGGCGATCGTCAAGGGCCTGCAGCGGCTGGGCCGCAACGAGCCGATCCGCTGAGCCCATCCACTGGAACCATCCGCCGCACCGAACGGCGGCCGCGGCGGTTCTAATCGTCACGGCCCCGCGACCGCCGCCCGAGTGCCAGCTCGGTCACCACGCCGTGCAGCGTGCGCAGCTCCTGCTGGGTGACCTCGCCGCGTTCAAACAGGTGCCGGAGGTTGCGGACCATTCCCGGACGCTTCTGCTCATTGCGCAGAAACCCGCACGCATCCAGCTCGCGCACCAGGTGGTCGAGGAAGCGGTCAAGCTCGCCCTTGTTGGCGATGCTCGTCTCGTTGGTCATCAGCGCGCGCGGCGGCGTGGCGTCGGTCGCCAGCCACCATTCATACGCCATGATCATCACCGCCTGCGCCAGGTTCAGCGAACTGAAGCCAGGATTGAGCGGATAGCGTATCAGCGCGTCCGAATGCGCCATGTCGTCATTATCCAGCCCGGCCCGTTCCGGTCCGAACAGGATGCCGCAGCCCAGGCCACGGGAGACGATCGCGCGCAGCTCCGCGGCTCCGCCGCGCGCGGTGAGCACCGGCTTGACGATGTGGCGGGGACGCGGACAGGTCGCAAACACCCGGTGCAGGTCGCTCACCGCGGCACCGACGTCGTCATGCAGCGTGGCCGCCTCCAGGATCCGGTCGGCCCCCGACGCCGACCGCCAGGCGCGCTGCTGCGGCCAGCCGTCGCGCGGCGCCACCAGCCGCAGGTGGAAC
>CAXUNX010000124.1:0-9553 GCA_964252545.1 uncultured Acetobacteraceae bacterium
ACGTGCAGCAGGTGCATTTCGACGCCGCCTATGCCGCCAAGACCGAGTGGAAGAAGATGTTGGTGGATAGCACCTTCACCCTCGCTTTGCTGACCGGCATGTCGGTGCGCACCGTCAGCGCCAAGGTGGTCGCCAATCTCGGCTGGGACAAGGTGCGGGCGACGCATCCGGTGTTCGCCGGCGATACGCTCTATGCCGAGAGCACCGTCCTCAACAAGCGAGAGTCGAAGAGCCGGCCAACCCAGGGCATCGTCACCGTGTCGACGCGGGGGATCAACCAGGACGGCAAGGAAGTGATGCGCTTCGAGCGCACCATGCTCGTCCATCGCCGCGGCCATTCACCCGAACAAGCCGCCGGATATTGACCAGAACGAAGCGAAGGACTTCCGACATGGACTTTTCGGACATCTACAAGAGCAAGCTCACCACGGCCGATGAAGCGGTGGCAGCCATACCCTCCAACAGCAAGATGGCCATGGGAATGGCCATGGCACAGCCGCCGGCGATCCTGCAGGCTCTGGCTGATCGGGCCAGGGCTGGCCATGTCGAGGCCCTGAAGCTCTATTACTTCGAGGCGACCGCGAATGCCGGCAGGACGGTGCTCGACTTCGATCTCGCCGACCGCATCGAGCCCTACTGCATGTTTGTCACCGCGCACGACCGCGCCCTGATCAAAAAGAGCGTCCAGAGCGAGCGGAAGGTGCTGCGCTACGTTCCGAACAACTTCCACCAGGCACCGCGGCTGCTGATCGAAGACATCGGCATCGACAGCTTCGTCTGCACCATGTCGCCGATGGATCAGCACGGCTATCTTTCCTTCGGCGTCGGCAACGACTACTCATCAAAGGTCGCCCGGTCGGCCAAGAGGCTGATCGTGGAGGTCAACCGCCATATGCCGCGCGTGATCGGGTCCGGCGCGCAGATCCACGTGTCCGAGCTGAGTGCGATTGTCGAAAACGACGTGCCGCTGCTCGAGCTCCCCGTGCGCAACGGCGGCCCGGCAGACGGCACCATCAGCAAGCTGATCGCCGAGATGGTGCCGGACGGCGCCTGTCTGCAGATGGGCGTGGGGGCGTTGCCCAACCTGGTCTGCGCCGCGCTGACCGAGCGCAACGACCTCGGCGTGCATACCGAGGCGCTCTGCCCCGGCCTTGTCGACCTGACGCTGGCCGGCAACGTCACCAACCGGGCCAAGTCGCAGAACGTCGGCAAGACAATCTACACCTTCGCCATGGGACAGAAGTCAATGTACGACTTCCTCGCCGACAACCCTTCGGTCGAGAGCTGGCCGGTCGACTACGTGAACGATCCGGCGGTGATCGCCCGCAACGACGACGTGATCTCGATCAACGGCACGATCGAGATCGATCTCACCGGCGCCTGCAACTCCGAGCACATGCTGGGCCACCAGTACAGCGCCTCGGGCGGCCAGCTCGACTTCGTGCGCGGCGCCTACGCCTCCAGGCGCGGCAAGTCGATCATCGCCGCCAGCTCGACCACCGCCCATGGCAAGGTGTCCCGGATCGTCGCCAGGCTGACCGGGCCGGTGACCACGCCCCGCATTGACACCCACTGGGTGGTCACGGAACACGGTCGCGCCAACCTGAAGGGCCTGTCCTCGACCGAACGCGTGACGGCCCTGGTCGGGCTGGCCCACCCGGATTTCCGGGACGGCCTCATGGCCTCGGCGCGCGAGCTGCACCTTGTCTGACGCCCTCGCCGAGGCGGGCGGTGCGACCGTCGGCGGCGGCGTCCTCGACGTTCTGGAAGGCCGGCGTTCGGTCCGCGGCTATCTCGACCGATCCGTGCCGCGGCAGCTCGTGGAGCGGATCCTGACCGCCGCCGCACGCGCGCCGAGCGGCAACAACAGCCAGCCCTGGCGGGTGCATGTCCTGACCGGGCCGGCCCGGGCCAGGATCGGCGATGCCATCCTCGCGGCGCGCCGGACCGATCAAGACGATCCGCCTCCGGAGTACGACTACTACCCGCAGGACTGGCCGGAGCCGTATCGCGCCCGCCGTCGTGCCAACGGGTGGGAGCTGTATGCCCTGCTTGGCATCCAGAAAGGCGATCGTGCCAAGTCGCGCGCCTGGCACGACGAGAACTTCCGCTTCTTCGGCGCGCCGGTCGGGCTGATCCTGACCCGGGATCGCCGGCTGGGCCTGGGCGCCTTGATCGATCTCGGCATGTTCATGGAGGGCATGGCGGTGGCGGCGCGGGGCCTGGGGCTGGACACCTGCGCGCAGGCCGCCTTCGCGCATTACCACGCAGTCATCCGACGCGAACTCCGCCTTGCTCCCGAGGATATGGTGATCTGCGGGATGTCGCTCGGCTACGCCGACATGTCGGCACCGGCCAACCGCCTGCACACCGAACGCGAGCCGATTTCCGGCTTCGCCACGTTCCATTGCGAGACAACCCCGATCAAGGAGATTGATTGACATGGCGAAAACCGTCGCAGACCAAATGGTCGAAATACTGGCAGCCGCCGACGTGCAACGGATCTACGGCATCGTCGGTGACAGCCTCAACGGCTTCACCGACTCGCTGCGCCGTCACGGCGGCATCCAATGGCTGCATACGAGACACGAGGAGGTCGCAGCCTTCGCCGCGGGCGCCGACGCGCATGTCACGGGCCGGCTCGCCGTGTGCGCCGGGAGTTGCGGTCCCGGCAACCTGCACCTCATCAACGGCCTGTTCGACTGCCATCGTTCGCGGGTGCCGGTTGTCGCCATAGCGGCCCACATCCCGTCGGCCGAGATCGGCTCCGGCTACTTCCAGGAAACTCACCCGGAGCAGCTGTTCGGGGAGTGCAGCAGCTATTGCGAGCTGGTGTCGAGCCCGGCCCAGATGCCGCGCGTGCTGGAGGTCGCGATCCGTCGCGCGGTGGCGGAGAGCTGCGTCTGCGTCGTGGTCATCCCCGGCGACGTGGCACTCCGGCCGGCTGCCGATGCGCCAACCCCGTCCAACGCGGCATTGCTCCTGCCGGCGCCCGTCACCACCCCGCCGCCGGACGCCATTGCCGGCTTGGCGGACATGCTGAACCGCTGCGGGCGCGTCACCCTTTTGTGCGGCCGGGGTTGCGAGGGCGCGCATGCCGAGTTGCTGCAGGTCGCCGAAGCGCTCAAGGCGCCGATCGTGCATGCGATCCGTGGCAAGGAGCACGTCGAGTGGGACAATCCCTACGATGTCGGCATGACCGGGCTGATCGGCTTCTCCTCCGGCTACTACGCGATGGGAAGCTGCGACGGGCTGCTGATGCTCGGCACCGACTTTCCGTATACGCAGTTCTACCCGGAGGGCACGCGGATCGCGCAGGTGGACATCCGTCCCGAGACGATCGGGCGGCGCACGCCCATCGAACGTGGGCTGATCGGCGACGTGCGCGCGACGTTGAAGGCGCTGTTGCCCCACCTGCAGGGCGAGCGCGACGACAAGCACCTCCGGACCTGCGTGGCGCACTATCATGACGCGCGCAAAGGGCTCGACGAGTTGGCGAGTGGCAAGCCCGGAGGCCGGCTGCACCCGCAGCACGTCACCCGCGTCATCAGCGAGCTCGCCGCGGACGACGCCATCTTCACCTGCGACGTCGGCCTGCCGACGGTTTGGGCGGCGCGCTACCTGCGGATGAACGGCAAGCGCAAGCTGGTCGGCTCCTTCTGGCACGGCTCCATGGCCAATGCGATGCCGCAGGCCCTCGGCGCACAGGCGGCGTTTCCGGGCCGCCAGGTGGTGTCGCTGTCGGGCGATGGCGGCTTCACCATGCTGATGGGCGACCTGTTGTCGGCCAAGCAGCTCGGCCTGCCGATCAAGATCGTGGTGTTCAACAACGGCTCGCTCGGCTTCATCGAGCTGGAACAAAAATCCTCCGGTTTTGTGGACACCGGAACCACGCTCGAGAATCCCGATTTTGCGGCGATGGCGAACGCCGCTGGCATCCACGGCGTGCGCATCGACGACCCGGCCGAGCTGGAGACGAAGATGGCGGAGGCGCTGGCCCATCCCGGCCCGGTGCTGATCGACGCGGTGGTCAACCGGATGGAGCTTGCCATGCCGCCGAAAGTCACGGCCGAGATGGCCAAGGGTTTTACGCTCTACATGCTCAAGGCGGTGATGAGCGGGCGCGGCGACGAGGTCGTCGAACTGGCTCGCTCAAACCTTCTTCGCTGATGTGGCCAGCCGCCGCCGCCGGCATGCCGTCGCAGATGACCATGCCGGCGTGCTGCGAGAAGCCCAGGCTGGTCGCCAAGTCCGACCCAGCAGATACGGGCTGGAAGGCCTTGGAAGCTGATCCGCTCGCGCGCCATGTCGAGGCAGTGATGCAGGTGGACGTCGTGCGGTAGCAGCTCCTTCACCTTGAGGTCGGTGCGGCCGATGTCCTCCGGATGGCCCGAGAGTGCCGCCCACCGGAAGCGGCCGACTCCGCGGCAGAACAGGGGGCGCTCGAGCGTTTTCTTGATTGGCCCGGCCACCGCAAGAGCGTGCAGCCGATGGCCGGGCGGTTCGCACCTGGTGAGTACGATCGGCTGCATTGTTTCGTAGCCTCGGGAGCTCTTGGCAAGAACGCCGGCTGCCAGACGCTGGTGTCGGTCACCCTCGCCCGCAGCGAGGTGCCCGTGGTGGCGTCGCTGCCTGGGCACAGAGTGCACATCGCCACGAAATCGGTCGCCGCCGAGCGAGAACCGTTCCAGGGTCCGCCCGACAACGATCTTCGCGAGCTTGATCATGCGAGCACTGGCAGCCTGTTTATCGCATACACCGCTGCAGGGACATTTCGATCCCGCGCCGGCGATCCTCGACGAAATCCACGACGCCGTCGCGACGCTGCGCAAACGCATCGTATCGCTCGACCCGGAACTGGTGTTCCTGTTCGCCCCGGACCACTTCAACGGCTTCTTCTACGACCTGATGCCGCAATTCTGCATCGGAGCAGCGGCCGAGGCGCTCGGCGATTTCGGCTCGCTGGCGGGGCCGATCAACGTCGCAACCGGTATCGCCGTGGGCTGCGCCCGCTTCTGCATGGATGCGGGCCTGGACATCGCGGTTTCGCACCGGATGCAGGTGGATCATGGCTTCTCGGGACCGCTGAAGGACCTGTTCGGCTCCCTGTCGACGCCCCCGCTCGTGCCGATCTTCATCAACGCCGTCGCCCCGCCCCTCGCCAGTTGCGCCCGGGCGCGCCTGCTCGGCGAAGCCGTCGGGCGCTATGCCGCCGGACTTGATAAGCGCGTGCTGTTCATAGGCTCCGGGGGCCTGTCGCATGAGCCGCCGGTGCCGCGGCTGGAGACGGCATCGCCGGAAGTCACCGCCCGGCTGATCGATGGCCGCGATCCTCCGCCAAGCGTGTCCGAGGCGCGCCTCACCCGGGTCATCGGCGCTGCGCGCGGCTTGACCGAGGCGGATCCCCGGTTCAAGCCGCTCAACCCGGACTGGGACGAGCGGTTCCTTGTTCTCGCCGAGGGTGGCGAAGCACGGGTGTTCGACGAGCTGCGCGACGAGGAGATCGAGCGCGAGGCCGGCAACTCCGCCCACGAGGTAAGGACCTGGATCGCAGCACTCGCTGCCATCGGCAGCGGCGGCCGCTATGCCTTCCACAACCACTACTACCGGCCGATCCCGGAATGGATCGCCGGTTTCGGCGTCGCCTCGGCGGATCGCGCGGCGGCCTGATCGGCCGCGCCAACGTCGCGGCCTGCCGGTCAGCATAGACATTCATTCTGGAGGTTGCCGTGCGTGCATTCGACTTGAGTGGCAGAACCGTGGTCGTGATCGGCGGCAGTGCCGGAATCGGACGCGAGGTGGCACTCGCCGCCCGCGGCACGGGGGCTGCTGTTCACGTCGCAGCACGCGGCCGGGACGCGCTCGATCGCCTCCGCGCATTGGATGCCGCGATCACCACCCACACGGTCGACGCGAAGGATTTCGCGTCGCTGCAGGCGCTCTTCGCCGACATTGGCGCGGTTGACCATGTCGCGATGACGGTCCACGAGTCCGCCGCCCGCCTGGGCATCGACACGACCGCATCCCGGATGAAGCTCGAGCCGGCGGCCGAATACTTCAACGGTAAGTTCTGGAGCCAGTACCGCGTCGTGCAGGCAGCACTTCCTTGTTTGTCCGAGGCGGGCTCGATCACGTTGACATCGGGCGTCGCCAGCCGGGCGGGCATGGCCAACCACTCGATGATCGGTGCGGCAAACGCGGCGATCGAGGCCTCGGTCCGTCAGCTCGCGAAGGAGCTTCCGCCGCGGCGGATCAACGTCGTGGCGCCCGGCGTGACGGCAACCACGACGTACGACGCCATGCCCGAGGCTGCCCGTGAGGAGTTCATCCGCAAGACCACCGCGAATGTGCCGCTGCATCGGATCGCCAAGCCGGACGAGGTTGCGCTCGCCTACCTGTTCTCGATGGCATGCTCCTATCTTACGGGCGAGATCCTCGACGTGAGCGGCGGACAACTGGTGGCGTGAAAGGGAGTGCCGTCATGCCCGAACAAGACATCCGGTCCTTCTCGTCGGTCTGGGCGGACCTGCGAGGCGTTCCGTTCACCCAGGGTTTCCTGGACGCGGGCGGAACCCGCACCCGCTATCTTAGCGCCGGCAGTCCGGACAAGCCGCTGCTGCTGATGCTGCACGGCATCGGCGGCCACGCGGAAGCCTACACCCGCAACCTTGGACCGCACGCGGAGCATTTCTGGACCGTGGCCATCGATCTGATCGGCCATGGCTGGTCCGACAAGCCCGCGATCGGTTACGAGCTACCCGACTACGCCGCGCACGTCCTGGCCGTGCTGGGGGCGCTTGGCCGCGAGCACGCCCACATTTCCGGCGAGTCGATCGGCGGCTGGATCGCGTCCCACCTCGCCGTGCATCATCCCCGGGCTGTGGACCGGCTGATACTCAACACCGCCGCCGGCTGGACCGCGCATCCCGACGTGATGGAGCGCATCAAGCGCCTGTCCGGCGAGGCGGCGGCCGACCCGTCGGTCGAGCGCATACGCGCCCGGCTCGAGTTCCTGATGTATGACAAGGAAAAGGTCAGCGACGACCTGATCGAGACGCGGCGCGCCATCTATGCGCAGCCGGGTTTTGCCGACACCATGCAGCGCACGTTGTCGCTGCAGGACATGACGATCCGTCGGCGCAACATGCTCTCGGAAGCAGACTACCGCTCGATCGCCGCGCCAACGCTGGTGCTGTGGACGTCGCACGATCCGACCGCAACGCCGGAGGAAGGACGCCAGATCGCCGACATGATCCCCCGCGCCCAGTACCTGGTCATGAACCAGTGCGGCCATTGGCCGCAATTCGAGGATGCGCCGCGCTTCAACCGCGAACACATCGCCTTCTTGCTGGGCCAACGGCAATGAGGCGCGTTCGGCGGCACCGAGTTCGCCGTCAACACATGACCCGGTGGGCTTCGACCATGTCGGCGGTTACGCGGCCGCCAGCCAGCACAGTGCGAGCGCCGGGATGGTGAGCTGGGTGGCCTCCGAGCGGGTCCCCTGCCGCACCAGCCCGGTGTTCGGGGCTGACCGCGGCCAGCGCGCCCGGTGATGCCGGTCGTCCGGATCCGCTAGCCTCGCCGGATGAGCAGCATTGGTCCGGGCGGGAAGGGACGTGTCTACAAGCAGGTCACCGGGTTGTCGCGCGGCTTGGCGGTGCTGCAGGCGCTCGTCGAGTCGCCCAATGGCCGCGCGCTTCCCGCCGACCTCGCCCGCCTCACCGGCATCCATCGGACCACGGTCCGGCGCCTCCTCGAGACGCTGTGCCAGGACGGCTACGTCTACCGGCACGAAAGCGACGGCTCGTTCCTGCTGACGATCAAGTTGCGGCGGATTGGCGAAAGCCTGACCGACCAGGAATGGGTAGCAGCACTGGCGGCGCCGATCCTCCGGGAACTCTCGGCCGAGGTCGTCTGGCCATGCGACCTCGCGATCCCCAACGGCACCACCATGCTGATCCGCGATTCCACGCACCATTTCAGTCCGCTGTCGTTCCACCGGGGAATGATAGGCACCCGGCTGCCGATGCTGCGCACCGCGATGGGTCGCGCCTACCTGGCATTCTCCCGCGACGAGGTGCGCGAGGCGGTGCTCCGCCTGATTGCCGAGGATCCCGATCCGGCGACCCGCTTGACCGGATCGCCGCTTTCCCTGGTGGAGATCCTCCGTCGCACCCGCGATCAGGGCTTCGGCCTGAACTTCCGCGAATGGAAGCCGATCGAGAAGACGGCGGCGATCGCCCTGCCGATCCGGACCCATGCCGGCGACGTCGCCGCCTGTATCAACATCATCGTCAACACCGCCGGTGTCGGCCACGAGAAGCTGAAGTCCGACTTCCTGCCGCCGCTCCGCCTCGCGGTCGAGGCGATCGAGCGCCTGATCGGCAGCCGGTGACCAGCCCGGTCGCCGTGCACTGGATGCACGCTGCGATCATCGACCTCGCCGCGGTCGCGGAAGCGCCGCACGATGCATGTTCCGGCAGGGATTGGAACCGAACCGTCATGCAACCCATCGATGTCGCGGTGGTCGACGCCGCCATCGTCGACATCCTGGCGAAGCGGCTGCGCGGAGCCTACGGTACCGTTCCGGTGCCGCCGATGCGTGACGCGCTGGCGCCGCTTGACGTGACGGCCGCCTACGCGGTCCAGGCAGCCAACACCGCCTTCTGGATCCGCCAGGGCCGACGCGTCGTCGGCCGCAAGGTCGGGCTGACCGCCCGAACCGTGCAGGCGCAGTTCGGCGTAGACCAGCCCGATTTCGGCGTCCTGTTCGAGGACATGGCGATCAAGGATGGGGGCATCCTGTCGCCGCGAGACGTGCTCCAGCCACGGGTCGAGGCCGAGGTGGCGCTCGTGCTGGCGCGCGACCTCGACGAGCCCTGCGCCACGGCCGCCGACGTGGCCGCCGCGACCGCCTCGGTGACGGCATCGATCGAGATCGTCGACAGCCGGATCGCCGACTGGAAGATCACCTTCGCCGATACCGTCGCCGACAACGGTTCGTCGGGCTTCTACGTTCTGGGCCGCGACAACCGGCCGCTGGCCGGGCTCGACCTTTATACCTGCGGCATGGTGCTCGAGATCGACGGCGTGGTCGCCTCTCTCGGCGCCGGGGCGGCGTGTCTCGGCCACCCGCTGCAAGCCGCCGCCTGGCTCGCGCGCACGCTTGCCGCCGCGGGCGATCCCCTGCGTGCCGGCAGCGTGGTGCTGACCGGCGCGCTCGGACCGATGGTGCCGATCCGTCCGGGCACCCATGTCCGGGCCGCCATCGGCGGTCTCGGCGATGTTTCGTTCAGATACGCGGAGGAATAGCCGATGGCGGCCAGGACCAAAGTCGCGATCATCGGGTCCGGCAACATCGGCACCGATCTGATGATCAAGATCATGCGGACGTCCGGCGTGCTGGAGATGGGCGCGTTCGTTGGTATTGATCCCGCGTCGGACGGGCTGAAGCGCGCCGCAGACCTCGGGATCGCCGTCACGCACGAGGGCATCGATGGCCTCCGGATGCTTCCGGCGTGGTCCGAGATCGGCATCGTCTTCGATGCCACCT
>CAXUNX010000125.1:0-9516 GCA_964252545.1 uncultured Acetobacteraceae bacterium
GGCCCCGAGCTGCGCGAGCTGCTGCCGCTGATGGGTCGCGAGCGCGTCGCCGGTCGCCTGCGCATGGCGGCGAGCTGACCACAGGCCCGAAGCCTCGGTTTCACGCCTTCCGCCCCTTGGTATCGGGCCGGATCGGAGCCATTTTGCCGCCTCATCGAGTTTGGGAGAACTGTTATGGACATCGAAGCCGGGTCGGAGGCGCACAAGACGCTGTTCTGCCGCCACTTCATCGACACCCATCTTCAGTTCGATCCGGAGACCCTGCCCTGGCCGGAGCTGGACGAGGCCGAGCTGGCGCGGCTGCGCGGCGTGCCGTTCTGGCAGGAGGTGTACCATACCGAGCGGCGGGCGGGCGCCATCGTCGACGCCTTCACCCCACAGGTGCGCGATCCGGTGGTGCGGGAGGCGGTGGCGCTGCAAGGGGTCGAGGAGGCGCGCCATGCCAAGCTGATCCGGGTGATGATCGACCGCTACGGGATCGACGCGCACGAGCAGCAGATGGAGCAGTTTCCCGCCGACCTGGAGACCGCTTTCATCGATTTCGGGTTTGGCGAGTGCCTGGACGCGTTTCTCGGGTTTGGCGCCTTCAAGACGGCGCGGGAGTCGAAGTTCCTGCCATCGGGCATGTTCGACATCTTTGACACCCTGATGGCCGAAGAGACCCGGCACATCGTGTTCTTCATCAACTACATGGCTTGGCGCGAGCGCGAGCGTGGGCTGGGGGGCGCGCGCCGGACGCTGAAGTCGCTGCGCTTCTATTCGCGAGCCGGCAAGCGGCTGTTCGGCATGGTCAAGCGCGGCCAGGAGCCGAATGACGGCCGCGACTTCGCCGTCACCCAGGCCAACATGTTCCTGGACGGCTTCTCGTTCCAGCGCTTCGTCGAGGATTGCGTGCGCGAGAACGCGCGCCGGATGGGCGAGTTCGACCCGGCGCTGATGCAGCCGCGGCTGCTTCCAGGCATGGCTTCCCTGGCCTTGAGCGGCATGCGGGTATGGGATCGCGCGCGGCCACACCTGCGCAAGGCGGCGACGCACGAAGCGGCCTAGGCTCCGGGCTCACACGCGGCTGCGAGGCATGCGGCTGCGAGCGCGTTGTCGCGCGTGGCGAGCCGCTGGAAGTCCGGGAGGCGACAGGCCGTGCACCCTGGTGGTGCGACCAACCAGCTCGCGCCAATCCGAGACCAAAACGCGTGCGGGTCTGGGGCCGCCCGGCCCCAGCGGGGCACGGGGCAGAGCCCCGCTCAGCCGATTGACAGGCCACCCAGCCTGTCATAATTCGTTCGTTATCTCTGAATAATAAACGCACTGCGGAAATGTGCAGGCAAAAGGGATGACGTGCATGGAACGGCGCCGCCCTATCGTGTCGGGGATGCTACTGATCGGCATTCTGGCAGGGTCCATCTTGGGTCTCGCATGGTCGCCGCAGGCCGTGGCGCAGCAGCATCCCCAGGCACGGCCCGCCCTGGTGGTCGACCCGTTCTGGCCCAAGCCGTTGCCCGCGCCGGTCGGAGCAGACGGCGCGGCGCATCGCTGGGTGCTGGGCGAGGTCGCCGGGACCTGCGTCGATCAGTCCGACAACGTGTATACCAACAACCGTGCCTGGGAGACCGGGGTGACGGTGGACGGCGTGCCGCAGGGCGGCGAGTCCGGTGCCATCGTCCCCCAGGACGCGATCGCCTCTTCGGTTGCATCGCCGCCGATCGTCGAGTTCAACAGCGCCGGCGACGCGATCGCCGGCTGGGGTAACCCGAGCCTCATCCAGAGCGGACCAAGCTACGGCTACGCCGCCTACCTGCCGCATGGCGCGCATGGCTGCACCGTCGACGACCAGGGCTTTGTCTGGATCGCCGGCAACGGCGACGCCATCGTGCAGAAATACAATCCCGCCCAGGCCGCGGCGCAGGGGCCCAATGCCACCTACATCCTGCAGATCGGCGAGAAGGGCGCCTGCGACACCACCACCAGCCCGCTTCCCGCGAACCCCTTTACCGCGTGCAACGAAACCACCGACGCCAACACGAGCCACACGCGGCTGAACCTGCCGGCGGATGTCGCGGTTGATCCGGGGATCGGGCCGATCAGCCACCGGCGGGGGGACGTCTACATCGCCGACGGCTACGGCAACCACCGCATCGTCGTGTTCGATGCAACGGGCCGGTATATCGGCCAGTGGGGCACGGCATGCACGATCAACGGCGTGCCGGCCAACGGCCAGGCCTGTGCTGCGGGAACGTTCGGGGCGACCGGCGGCGGCCATCCGCACTGCGTGCACATCAGCCAGGACGAGAAGGTCTATGTATGCGACCGACCCAACAGCCGCATCCAGGTGTTCGACAGAGGCTGCGCGGTCGCCTCGACGCCTTCCGACCCGCAACCGGTGTGTCAGCCGGACCGGGTGATCAACATCAATCAGTTCCAGGCCGCGAGCTCCGCCGACGCCGCGGCGATCCTGCTTGCGGGTGCGCGGGCCGACGATGTCGCGTTCTGGCCGTATGGCTCAACAAAGTTCCTGCTCGACGACGATCTCGGAAACGACAATGTGTGGCTGATGGATAGAGCTTCGGAAGCGGTGACGGGCGCGCTCGGCCTGTGCGGCATCGCGCCGTGCCCCGGACACAATGCCGGCCAGTTCGCCTTCGCGCACATGATCGCGGTTGATTCGCACAGCAACGTTTATGTCGGCGAGACGGTCGCCGGCAGGCGCATCCAGAAGTTCGTGCCCTGGCCTCCGCGTTACTGAGGCGGCACGAGCGCGGCGGGCAGCGGGCTGTCCGGACCCAGCGCTCGGAGGGGGCGCCGATCAGGCTGCCGGGATCGCGCGGCAGGCGTTCTGGAGATCAGGTCGCCCAGGAATAACGCCTCACGGCATCGATGAAGGCGGCGACGGGCGCAGAATGGCGTCGCCCGGCAACAGTCACGAGGCAGACTTCGCGGTACACCTCGGGCTCGATAACCGGGCGTGCGATCACGCCCGGAACGGTTGCCGAGAACTCGGGCAGGAAGCAGACGCCAAGCCCGGCAGCGACCATCGTAAGGACCCAATCCTCCCTCTCGCTCCGGTAGGAATGAACCAGATGGACGTTCTGCTTGACACAAAGTTTGTTGAGCACGCCGCGGAACTCACAATTGATGCGCAGAAGATAGGACTCGCCATCGAGCGCCGGTAACGGCACGCTGTCCTTCAAGGCGAACCGGTGCCCTGCGGAACAAGCGACCACGAAACGTTCGCCATAGATCGGGATCGCGTGCAAGCTCGGGTCGAAGCCATGCGGATCGGCCATCAGCGCAACGTCGATCGTTCCATCCAGAAGCATGGCGCAGAGGCGGTCCGGCACGGTTTCAAGGAGGGTCAGCCCGATGCCCGGGAAGCCGGCCTTGAAACAGGTGAGAAAGCTGACAAAGCGCATCGGCCCTATCGTGCACATGACGCCCACTGAAAGATCGGCTTGTTCGAGCCGGATGAACCGCTCTGCCAACTTCCCGACGCATTCGGTGCGCGAGACGACCTCACGCAGATGTGGAGCGATGAGGCGACCCAGTTCGGTGAGGTGCGTGTTGTTCCGCTCGCGAGAGAACAGCAGGCCGCCGAGCTCTTCCTCCATCTTGTGGATGGCACGTGTCAGAGCTGGCTGACTGATGTTGCAGGTCTCTGCCGCCTTGGTGAAGTTCAACGCCTCACTCAGGGCCGTGAAGTAGCGGATATCGTTGAGCTGCATGGTTCGATGTAGCTAATCCTGCCCGGGAAGAACAGGGTCAATCCGGTCGTCCCGCCGACCAGGATGGGCAGGCGATGGCGTTCGCGGATGTCGTGGTTATCAACTCCATCCGCGGAAGGTATTGGACGAGGAAGTGTCGCTAGGTCATAGCCCCTTTCGGGCGACCTTCCGCCTGTGCCCTCCCCACTCCAGGATCCTGTGCTGAAGCCGCAGGTCGTAAGGTCGAGTCATATCCATCGTCCACCGAAGTCGGAGCTCGCGCACGGATGCCTTGGGACCGCTCACCCTCCGGTCGGGGTCGACACGCCCTCGCTGACGAGGCAGCCGACGTGGCCCCTTTGATGCCGTGCAGGAGGTGCTCCACGTCCGGACCGGCCCTTTCGACCCTGGCACTCCTGCTGCGCGGCCAACAATTCTGATTGGAAATCAGTCTGGAACAGCTCCCATGACCGAACCCATCGGCGATACGCTACGTTTCATCATCGGCAGCACGGGAGACTGCGACCATCTCGGGCTCGCACGGTATGTCTCGGTTCTGTTGTATCTCCTCGTTCTCGTCGCTGGCCTGCTGCTGGAAATCTTTTTCACCGTAAGTCTTACACTTGGCTTCACCTCGTGCTGGGTGCGTTGCTTGCACTCTCCGGCGCGCTTGTCCTGGTGATGATTGTCGCGTTGAGCCACCCGTTTCGCGGCGAGTTCCGGATCACGCCGAAGCCATTCACCGCCGCCGTTGCGTCGATCGGACCATAGCGTGAGAGCGGCCCGGCCGACATCACTCGATACCTCCCGACGCACTCTCCCGGATCAAGGGCTGATGTTGAAAACCCGGTCCCAGACGACGACACAAGCAAGTCTGGACCGGTGCATTGTGGCAGCGGCTGTGTATGATAGTTCTGGCGACGGGGTCACGGCGAGCCACCGCCCCGAAAGGCCGATCGTGGATCGGTCGAGGACCACAGCCTAGCAGTGCAGGCCAAGGACGATGCCGATTCCGGGAAGGCGAAACCTATCAGGAATCCTCCATCCAGCGGCTTCGTAACGAGTGGGAGGTTGTAACCCCCTTATGGCTAGAAACGAACACCATCCATCACCTGAGGAAGGTTCCATGAGCCGAGACGCAATGGCGACATCAGGACGGAGCGGGCGCCGTTTGCATCCCGTGCCGGTTCGGTTCATGCACTGGACCAATGCGGTGGCCATGCTCGTCATGATCACGTCCGGATGGGGCATCTATGATGACGACGTCATCGTCCGAGGGCTGCATTTCCCCGAAGCGCTTCGGCTGGGCGAATGGGCGGCGCCCAGCCTGAACTGGCACTTCGCCGGCATGTGGCTTCTGGCGATCAACGGACTGGCCTACCTGGTCTATGGTGTTGTCACCGGTCGTCTCCGCGAACGGCTGCTGCCGATCCGCTTCAGTGATCTGGTGACCACCATACGCGACACGCTGCATCTCAGGATCGCGCACGAGGACCTGACAACCTACAATGCGGTGCAGAAGCTGCTCTATGTCGTTGTGATCCTGGCCGGGGTCTCTCAGGTCGTGACCGGCCTGGCGATCTGGAAGCCGATCCAGTTCTCAGGCCTCGTGTCGCTGCTGGGCGGCTTCCAGTCGGCGCGGGTGATCCACTTCGCCGGAATGAGCGTCATCGTCGGATTCCTGATCGTGCACGTGCTGCTTTCCCTGCTGGTGCCACAGACGCTATGGGCCATGCTGGCGGGTGGCCCGAGGGTCGGCCCGTCCGGGCACGGCAAGCCGGTCGCACCCCGATGAGGTCGCCGTTCCGACCGGACGACGTTCCGGATGCCGTGATCCTCGACGATCACCGGCCGCTCATCCGGTCGCTGGAGCGGCGGCGACTCATCCGGGGCGGGTTGTCGTTGGGCGCGCTCACCATGTTGACGGGGTGCGACGCGAAACGTCCGGCATCCGTGCAAGCGGCGCTGCTGGCGATCCGGGACCTGAACGATCGTGTGCAGGCGCTGCTGTTCGACCCGAACAAGCTGGCCCCGACCTATCCGGCCTCGATGGTGCTGAACCCGCCCAAGTTCAATGCCTACTACGACGTGACCAAGGTGAAGCCGGTGGACGGCGCCAGATGGCGCCTCGAGCTGTCGGGAATGATCGCCAACAAGCAGGCCTGGACCGTCGAGCAGATCAACGCCCTGCCGCAGCGCACCGAAATCATCAAGCACATCTGCGTCGAGGGCTGGAGCTACATAGGCCAATGGTCCGGCGTCCCGTTGCGAACCTTCCTGGAACGTATCGGCGCCGACCTGCGCGCCAAGTACGTCGCGTTCAAGACCGCCGACGATTATCCGAGCAGCATCGACATGGCGACCGCGCTGCACCCGCAGACGCTGCTCGCCACGCAGTACGCCGGCAGCACCCTGGCCGATCCGTTCGGGTATCCGCTGCGGCTGCGCATGTCGACCAAGCTCGGCTACAAGAATCCCAAATGGATCACCGCGATCGAAGTCACCAACACCTACCCGGGCGGGTTCTGGGAGAAGGACGGCTATTCCTGGTTCGCCGGATCCTGACCCGGCTATGACCCGCTCGTTGATCCTTCTCGCCGGCGTGCTCCTGAGCACCGCGGCGCTGGCGCAGAGCCACACCCCGGGTGGCATGCCGCCGCCGTCGGGGATGAGCCTGGCGAAGTCCGCTGCCATGCGCTTCCCGCAGCCGGTACGGGTTGCCAGCCTGCTGCACCGGGACGTGCTGAAGCCGGTCGAGAGCCAGATCGTGCTCGGCCGGGTGGTGCGGCTTGTCAGGAACGCCCAGGGCGCGATCGACGTCGTGGTTGATTATGGCGGCTTTCTCGGGATCGCAAGCAGGCCGATCGCGGTTCCGCTCGATGCCATGGTGCTGCTCGGTGCCGACATGGAGATCGTCGCTTATACGCCGCGCCAGCTGCGGGATCTGCCGACCTTCTCTGCCGCCGGCACGACGCCAGTTCCTTCCGACACCATCGTCAAGGTCGGGCTTGCCAAGCCGTCGCACTAGATGCTTGCCAAAACAACATGCTGGCTCCAGCCGGCGGGTCGGCTCGGGACTCGCCCGGCAGGCGGGCTGGGTAAGACAGGCTGTTCGGCTTAGCGCCTGAGCGGGCCGCCGATCAGGCTGCCGGCATTGCGCGGCAGGCGGACATAGCCCACCACCGAACTCATGGTGAGCAGGCCTACGACGGCGAAGGCCCAGTGGAAGTCGGTGCGGGTGAAGGCGTGGCCGGTGGCGCCGGTGCGGTCCAGGCCGGCTGCGGCGCGCAGGCAGATGGCGCCGAAGGCGACGCCCATGCCGAGGGTCATCTGCTGGTGCGTGCTCCAGAGCGTGCTGGCCGCGCCCTTCTGGCTGTCTGAGATATCGGCATAGGCCAGCGTCGCCAGGGTGGTGAATTGCAGCGAGCGTGACAGCCCGTAGCCGAGCAGGAGCAGCAGCATGACCGGCAGCGGGGTGGTGGGCAGCAGCAGGCCGCAGCCGATGGTGAACAGGCCGGCGAGGGCGCCGTTCAGGGCGGCGACGTCGCGGAAGCCGAACCGCTTGAGGATCCGGGTGGTGAACGCCTTCATGCTGAGGTTGCCGGTGGCGGCGGCGAGCAGCAGCAGGCCGGAGTGGAACGGCGACATCCCGAAGCCGATCTGGAACAATAACGGCAAGAGATAGGGCACCGCCTCGATGCCGATCCGCGTGGCCGAGCCCCAGAGCACGGTCACCGCGAAGGTGGGCACCCGAAGGGTGGCGAAATCCAGCAGCGGGCGCGCGGTGCGGCGCGCGGCGGTGACGGCGAGGGCGGCGAGCCCGAGTCCTGCCAGGATCAGGGCGAAGGCCAGCGCCAGGCTTGCGGCTTCCCGGCTGGCGAGCTCGGTGCCGAGCAGCAGCGAGGTCAGGGCGGCGGCGCTGAGCAGGAAGCCCCGCCAGTCGAACCCGGCCGAGCGGTGCGCACGCTGCTGCGGCACCCAGGCCAGCGAGGCCGCGATCGCGCCGATGCCGACGGGCACGTTGAGCAGGAAGATCCAGTGCCATGACGCATAGGTGGTGATGAAGCCGCCGATGCTGGGGCCAAGCACCGGGGCCACGATGGCGGGCCAGGTGATGGTCGAGATCGCCTGGATCATCCGCGATCTGTCGGTGTTGCGCACCACGATCATGCGGCCCACCGGCACCATCATGGCGCCCCCCAGACCCTGCAGCACGCGGGCGGCGGTGAAGCCGCCGACGCTGGTGGACAGCGCGCAGCAGACCGAGGCCACGGTGAAAACCAGGATGGCCGAGCCGAACAGCGAACGCGAGCCGAAGCGGTCGCTGAGCCAGCCGCTGACCGGGATGAACACCGCCAGGGTGAGCATGTAGGCACTCAAGCCGAGGCTCAGCGCGTTCGGGCCGACGCCGAAATCATGCGCCATGCGCGGCAGCGACGTCGCGATGACCGTGGTGTCGAGATGCTCCATGAAGTAGGTCGCCGCCACGATGAAGGGCAGCGGGCCAAGCGCGTCGGTCCGGGTCATCATGCCAGCCTAGAGCATGTTCCGTTCGCGTGCGCTCACGGCTCATGGTCTGGCGCGTTATTTGGCGATGCTCGCTCGGGCCGGACGGTTGCGTCGAGGCGCCGGCTGACGCAGAACCTCGCCATGCCCGCCCTTGTGCTCCATGACAGCCTGACCCGAAGCGACGTGGTGTTCACGCCGATCGATCCAGATCATGTGCGCCTGTATTATTGCGGCCCCACCGTCTACGACCTCGCCCATATCGGCAATCTGCGGGCGATGGTCGCGGCCGACATCCTGGTGCGCCTGCTGCGGGCGCTCTATCCGCGGGTCACCTATGTGCGCAACATCACCGACATCGACGACAAGATCAACGCGCGTGCGCGGGAAAGCGGGGTCGGCATCGCCGCCCTGACCGAGCGCACCACGCGCGAGTTCCACGCCGATCTGGCGGCGGTGGGCATGCTGCCGCCGGACATCGAGCCGCGCGCGACGCATCATGTCGGCGAGATGATCGCGCTGATCGAGCGTCTGGAGCGGTCCGGCCATGCCTATGCGGCGGACGGGCACGTGCTGTTCTCGGTGTCTCGGTTCGCCGAATACGGCCGGCTCTCGGGGCGGGATCCGGCCGAGCTGCTGGCGGGTGCCCGGGTGGAGGTGGCGCCCTACAAGCGCGAGCCGGGCGATTTCGTGCTCTGGAAGCCGTCCGATCCGGACCTGCCGGGCTGGAACAGCCCGTGGGGACGCGGCCGGCCGGGCTGGCACATCGAATGCTCGGCGATGGCGCACCGCTATTTGGGCGAAAGCTTCGACATCCATGGCGGCGGCAGCGACCTGCTGTTCCCGCACCATGAGAACGAGCGGGCGCAGAGCCTGTGCGGCTGGCCGGGAAGCGCGTTCGCGCGGGTGTGGCTGCATAACGCCATGCTGCTGGTCGACGGCGAGAAGATGTCGAAGAGCCTCGGCAACTTCTTCACGGTACGCAACATCCTGGCCGAAACACCGGCGGAGTCGCTGCGGCTGCTGCTGCTGGGAACGCACTACCGCTCGGTGCTGAACTTCACCCATGCGGGACTGGCGGAGGCGAGGCGGACCCTCGACCGGTTGTATCGCGCCCTGGCCCGCCACCCGGACGCCGGCACCGGTGAGGCGGCTCCGGAGGTGCTGGAGGCGCTGTGCAGCGACCTCAACACGCCCCTGGCGATCGCAGCACTGCACGGCCTGGCCGACGCGGCACTCGCCGGCGATGCGCAGGCGGCCGGGTCGCTGCGTGGGTCGGGCGCGATGCTCGGGTTGCTGCAGGCCGATCCCGGCG
>CAXUNX010000126.1:0-9307 GCA_964252545.1 uncultured Acetobacteraceae bacterium
CCGGGTCTGGAGCGTCACTGGTTCGACACCTACGGCGAGGTGGCGCGCACCGGCTGGGTGGCGCGCGCGTTCGCCGACCTCACCGGCCGGCCCACCCGCCTGCTGGCCTTCAGCGACGACATGGACGGCCTGCGCAAGGTCCCAAGCAACGTGCCCAACCGCGCCATGCTGGAAGAGCATCTCGGCAAGCCGCTGTCCAGCGTACCGGATCCGTTCGGCACCCATCCATCGTTTGGCGCCCACAACAACGCCCGGCTGCGCGCCTTTCTGGACGGGTTCGGCTTCCGCTACGAGTTCGCCTCGGCGACCGAGTACTACCGCGCCGGCCGGTTCGACGCGGTGCTGCTGCGCGCGCTCGCCCTGCACGAGGAGATCGTGGCGCTGGTCGCGCCGACCCTCGGCCCCGAGCGCCGCGCCACCTATTCGCCGTTCCTGCCGCTGCATCCCGGAACCGGCGTGGTGATGCAGGTGCGCATCGACGCGGTGGACGCAGATGCGGGCACGATCAGCTGGCAGGACCCGCAGGGGGAGCGCTTCACCACCCCGGTCACCGGGGGTGCCGCCAAGCTGCAATGGAAGGCCGACTGGGCGCTGCGCTGGGCAGCGCTCGGCGTCGATTACGAGATGTCCGGCAAGGACCTGATCGACAGCGTGCGGCTGTCCGCCAGGATCTGCAGGCTGCTCGGCGCCGAGCCGCCGCTCAGCCTCACCTACGAGCTGTTTCTCGACGAGCACGCGCAGAAGATCTCGAAATCCAAGGGCAACGGCATCTCGGTCGAGGAATGGCTTCGCTATGCCCCGCCGGAAAGCCTGTCGCAGTTCATGTTCGTGGCGCCCCAGCGCGCGAAGCGGCTGTATTTCGACGTGATCCCCAGGGCCACGGACGAATATCTCGGCAACCTCGCCAAGGCGCCGTCCCAGGAACCGGCGGCACTCCGCGCCAACCCGGCCTGGTTCATCGACGACGGCGCGCAGTCCTACGCAGGCAGCCCGGTGCCGTTCGGCATGCTGCTCAACCTCGCCTCGGTCGCCAACGCCGAGACCGCCGACGTGCTGTGGGCCTTCCTGCAGCGCTACCAGCCCGGCCTGAGCCCCGAGTGCCAGCCTCTGCTTGCGCGCCTGGTGGAGCACGCCATCAGCTATTTCCGCGACTTCGTGCGGCCGCAGAAGCGGTTCCGCGCGCCCGACGCAGCCGAGCGCGCGGCACTCGCCGACCTCGCCGAGACCCTCAAGGGACTCGACCCGGCAGGGAGTGATCCGGACGCCATCCAGAACCTGGTGTTCGCGGTCGGCAAGCAGCACGGCTTCGAGCCGCTTCGGCGCTGGTTCGGCTGCCTGTACGAGGTGCTCCTCGGCCAGACCGAGGGACCGCGGTTCGGGATCTTCATCGCGCTGTACGGCATCAGCGAGACGGTGGCGCTGATCGAGGCGGCGCTGATCCGCTAGACCATGATGCGCCCGCTCACGCCCAGCTTGTTGTTTGAAGACGCCCCAGCGAGGCCGCGTTGAAACCGAGCTTGCCCCCCGCCGCCGACGCCGGATCCGGGTGGAGACGGCTCGCGCGGCACTTCCCGCATGTGCTCGGGCTGGTGCTGCTGGCCTGCGCGGTGTTCGTGGTGCAGCGCGAGTTCCGCCATCTGAGCTTCGCCCAGGTGCGCGCCGGCCTGCACGCGATCCCGCCGCGCGCGCTGCTGGCTTCGGCCGGCTGCACGCTGCTGGCCTATTGCGTGCTCACCTTCTACGACCGGCTGGCGACGGTGCAGCTCGGCCACCGGCTGCCGCTGCGGCGAACCTGCTTCGCCGCCTTCTGCTCCTATGTGCTGTCGCACAATCTCGGGTTCTCGGCGCTGTCCGGCGCCGCGGTGCGGTTCCGGCTCTACGGCAACTGGGGCCTGGCGCCCGCCGAGATCGCCAAGATCATCGCGTTCTGCTCGCTCACCTTCACCCTCGGCGCGTCCGCCCTGGTGGGCGGCGTGCTGGTGCTGGCCCCGGGCTCGATCCCGATCGCCGGCCACCGGCTGCCCACCCTGCTGCTTCGGTTGGCCGGGCTCGCCGCCTGGACCTATGTGATCGGCTACGTGCTGCTTTCGACCCGCCGCCAGCAGGTCCAGCTCTGGCGCTGGCGGATCGCCATGCCCGGCCCCGGCATGGCGATCGGCCAGGTGGTGGTGGCCACCCTCGACGTCAGCACCACGGCGGCCATCGCCTACTGCCTGCTGCCGCCAGTGGGGCTGAGCTATCCGGGCTTTCTCGCCATCTATATCGCCTCCTACACCGCAGGCCTGCTCGCCGGCGTGCCGGGGGGGCTGGGCGTGTTCGACGGCGCGATGCTGCTCGGCCTGTCGAGCTGGCTGCCGGCCGCGCGCATCCTCGGCGTGATCTTCGTGTTCCGCATCTTCTACTACATCGTGCCGCTGTTTCTCGCCGGTATCCTGTTCTCCGCGCACGAGCTGCTGCTCCGCAGCGACGGCCTGCGCGCCCGGCTGCAGGGCGCCCAGGCCCGCGCCAAGCCGCGCCCGAGCCTGGTGATCCGCGAAAGCGAGGCCGCCTTCTCGGTGACGGTGGCGGTGGGCGCGGTCTCGTTGTGCGGCGCCATGCTGCTGGCACTCGGCGTGCTCGATCCCGCATCCGACCTCGACGCCATCATTCCACCGGGCGCCGGGCTGTTCGAGACGCCGACCGGCCTTGCGTCCTGGCTGACCGGCCTCGCCCGCGACTATGTGCCCTCGCTGATCGGAGCGGCGCTGATGGGACTGGCGATCGGCCTGTCGAACCGGGTCACCCTGGCGTGGGGAAGCACCATCGCGCTGCTCTGCCTCGCCGCGGTGCTGACCGCGCTGCGCGGCAACAGCGTGCTGGTGCCTGGCATCCTGGTGCTTTCCGCGCTGCTGATGGCGCCGTTCCGCAGCTCCTACTATCGCCACGCCCGCCTGCTGAGCGAGCCGTTCGCGCCCGGCACGACGCTGCCGCTGCTGCTGCTGATCGGCTGCGTGCTGATCCTCGGCCGGCTGGAGCCCAACCTGCGGGCGCTCGACGCCAGCAGCTGGTGGTCGGTGGTGCTGACCCCGGGTGCCACCAACCGCACGCGGCTGTCGCTTGCCTGCGCGGTGCTGATCATGCTGGCGGCGCTCTGGCGGCTGATCTCGCCCGGCCGCATCAAGCCGGTGCCCTGGAGCGGCGCCGGTGCCGCGCAGTACCATGGCCTGGAAGGCGCAGCGCCGGCGCCGCTCGCGCCGCTTCCGGATGGCGGGCCCGAGCCGCAGGGCGTGGTGCTGACCGAGACCAGCCGTGCCGCGATCGCCTTTACCCGCGCCGAGGCCGGTGGGGAACGTCACCGCCACCAGGGCCTGCTGGTGGCGCTGGGCGATCCGGTGGGCGTCGCCTCCGAGCAGGTTGCGGCGATCTGGCGGCTGCGCGACCTGGCGCTGGAAGAGGGCCGCGACCCGGTGTTCTGGCAGGTGGGGGCGGAACTGCTGCACCTTTACGAGGATCTCGGGCTTTCGGTGTGGCCGATCGGTCCCGCCCGGTTCCTGTGCTGCGCCCCGGAGCGGGCAGCGGCGGTGTTCCGGGCGCTCGAGCCGCATCCGGGCGACCGCGACTGGCCTGCCGTGCTGGGTCGGCTGGCCCCGGGTTGAGGGTTCACGAGGCAGGGGCTTTGCCCCTGCACCCCATCAAAGGCTTGCCTTTGAGATCCTTTGGTTAAGACGCTCCGGCCCAGCGCAGCAGAACCGTTGCCAGCGGCGAGGGGGCAACCAGGTCGACAACCGCCTGGCCCGCGATGATCGCGCCCGCTCCCCAGACATAAGCGGGATGGATGCGCCTGCGCGAGGCGAGTTCGATGGCCGGGCCGAGAAGTGCGATCAGGTCGGTCACCGCATCGGCCGCGAACGGCCAGGCGGCACCGAACAGCGGCAATGGCAGCGACCGCTCCAGGCCCGGAACGACCACGGTGATGGCGGCGCACAGCATCAGCCGCTTGTGCCATTCGATCCTGCGGCGCAGGCGGATGGCGGCGGTGAAAAGCCCCGCGAACAACCCCAGCCCGACCAGGCCGCGAACAATAAACAGTTCGGGCGGATAGAAGGGCGGAAGGGTGCCGTGCCAGAGCGCGAGCAGGATGGCGCTGCCGCCGAGCAGGATCATCACGCCGGCAAGTGCGACGCCGGCCCAGCCGAGCTTGCGATGCATCGAAACCGAACGCCTGGTGACAAGAACGGGCTGGGCGATGAACAGGAGCACCCAGGCGCCGAACACCAGCGCATGCAGCCGCAGAAGCAGCGGCAGTCCGGGCGGGGCGAGATCGAACGGGATGGTGTGCGAGAAGCCGAACATCACGATGCCGGCGAGAAGCACCGACATGGCCAGGTAGAAGGCTCCGCCCGAGCGGACCGATGGCTGATGGCCGGCTTTCCCGGGGGTCATGGCCGAGGCCTGCCGTTGTGATCCACGCAGCGGAGCGGCTGCCGCCTAGACGGCCTGACCCTGCTCAAGCACCACCGTCTCCACCGGGGCATCGGCTTCATAGATGATGCGTCCCGCCAGACCCGCCGCCATCGCGCCGGCGATCGGCGCCAGCCAGAACAGCCAGAGCTGCGCAAGATAGGGGCCGCCCGCGAACAAGGCCGGACCGGTGCTGCGGGCCGGGTTCACCGAGGTGTTGGTGATGGGGATCGAGATGAGGTGGATCAGCGTCAACGCCAGCCCGATCGGGATGCCCGCGAAGCCGGTGGCGGCACCCTTCGAGGTGGTGCCGATGATGATGGTCAGGAAGAAGAAGGTCAGCAGGAACTCGGCCAGCAGGCAGGCGCCCATCGAATAATGGCCGGGGCTGAGATCGCCATAGCCGTTCGCGGCGAAGCCGGCCGGGATCCAGTCCGCCTTGCCGGACGCGATCACCCAGAGCGCCGCCGATGCCAGAATGGCGCCGACGAGCTGCACGGCGATATAGGGCGCCACGTGCTTGTTGGCGCAGCGTCCCGCCGTCCACAGGCCAAGGGTGACCGCGGGATTAAAATGGCCGCCGGAGATGTGGCCCACCGCATAGGCCATGCTCAGCACGGTCAGACCGAACGCCAACGCAACCCCGGTGAAGCCGATGCCGAGCTGCGGGAACGTCGCCGCCAGCACCGCGCTGCCGCAGCCTCCGAACACCAGCCAGAACGTGCCGATGAACTCGGCAACCAGCCGCCGTTGCATATCGCCACGCATCGCCACCATCCCGGTGTTGCAACGTAACGATACTAGCAGCGGCGGATGGGATTGCGAGTCTTATTGCGAGGCCGGGATCACCCGCTGGGCAATATCTCAGAAACTACCGTGCTGGGCGTCCGCCCCCTGACTGCCCGCTCCCTGGCTGCCCGCTCCCTGGCTGCCCGCTCCCTGGCTGCCCGCGCCCTGGGCTCCCGGAGGCGGCCCACCGGCTGCGCCCGATTGCTGCTCGTGGTCGTACAAAGCTGCCTTGTCGTGCATCGACAGCCTCGGGCCGCTGCCAGGCGGATGCTCCTGGTCGTAGAGATGTGCCTTCTCGCGTATGGCCTTGCGGTATTTATGGCGGGTATACATGCCGGCGGCGCAGCCGCCCGCCGCTCCCAGCACCCCGTGATGGGCGAGATGCCCGCCGACCGCGCCCACCGCACCGTATTTCAGGCAGCCGCCCGGCTCGGCGTGACCGGCGGTGGGCAGCGCGCTCGACAGCGCGATGCTCGCCGCAAGCGCCACCGCCAGGCGTGCCCGCCCCCGGCGCTTGGATCTCGGCCGCTCGAACCTGAAGCGTTCAGAAATGGAAAGCTGGGGCATCTGGGATCCGTTGCTGTCGGGGTGTCCCATGTGTTGCAAAATCCGATAAAAATCAAGCTGGCGCGGCCGTCAGGAGCCATCCTGGGGGAGCAGGACGCAGGCCATGCGCCAAGGCGGGCGCGGACCTGCTGCGGCCGTGTCAAGCAACCCAGCGCCAGATGCCTGCGGCCCACCCGGAGAGCGGTATGTGGGCCCAGGTGGCGGCGAGCCAGACCAACAGCCCGCCCGCCAGGGCGTGCACGCCGAACCCGTGCAGCCGGGCCCTGCGCCCGGCCAACGCGAGAAACGGCCAGTAGCTGGTCTTCGCTTCCCAGGATCTCCAGGTATCCGGCTGGAGTTGCTGCTTTTTGCGGTCCTGCAGGGCGGCGCCGAGCAGGGCCAGGATGGTTACGGCCGATGCCACCACGATGTTCTTCGCCACCGGATACACCGCGACGTGGCACAAACCCCAAAGCGCAAACGCCCACATCATCGGATGGCGGGTGATGGCAAACACGCCGCGAGCCGCGTCAGGGACCACCCCTGGCGCACCACCGGTGGGCATCGCCGGATTGCGGATCACCGAGCCCATCAGCAGCACCGACGCCAGCAGCATGACGAAGCTGACCACCGCCCAGAGCGTGTTCCCCACCGGCCAGAGCGGCGCGGTGGCGGGCGCCGCCCGGAACGACCAGACCAGGGCCGCGAGCGTCAGGAGGGCCACCAGGGAATACACGCCCAGAAATGCCCCCTCGCCGACAGCCGCGACAATCGGCCGCCGCAAGGGATGCGACAACAGGAAGTGCGTTCCAACAAACCCCGCCGCCGCCACCGCGACCCAATCCGCGCCCTGCATGCCTGGCCTCCCGTTGCTGGCCGCCGGTGGTCGCCCCGCCGGGAGGTTCGCGCATCCGGCCCGCATGGTGCATCTATCATGCTTCACGATCGGGAGGCATGAAGCAAGCATGTCCGGGGGAGGGCGCATGAACGGCGTTGGTCATCATCTGAGGCGGCTTGGCGGCTGCGTCCGCGGCGTGCTGGCGGCGTCGTGCCTGCTGGGCGCGGCGGCTGCCGGCGCGCGGCCCGCTCCCGATCAACCGGCGCCTGATGCTTCCGGCCCCGATGCTTTCGGCCCAGATGCTTCCGGCCATGACACCTCCAGGCTGCAGCGTGAAGCGCTGCGGGTCACGATCGTGCGCGACGATTGGGGGATCTCTCATGTGCATGGTCACACCGACCGCGACGCGGTGTTCGGCATGGCCTATGCGCAGGCGGAAGACGACTTCAAACGGGTCGAGGCCAACTATCTCACCGCCCTCGGCCGCACCGCGGAGGCGGAGGGCGAGCCGGCGATCTGGCAGGATCTGCGACAAAGATTGTTCATCGATCCGGCCGTGCTCAAGGCCGATTACCAAGCCAGCGACGCCGGGCTGCGCGCGCTGATGGACGGATGGGCGGACGGGTTGAACTGGTATCTCGCGACCCACCCCGAGACCAGGCCGCGGGTGCTGCGGCATTTCGAGCCATGGATGGCGCTGAGCTTCACCGAGGGCAGCATCGGCGGCGACATCGAGCGGGTGTCGCTGACCGGCCTGCGGGATTTCTACGCGACGCCGGGCGCGGCACTGGTGCCGGCCACGCCCGCGGCCGCCCCACCGGGAAAGCCAGGTGATCCCAAGGAGCCGGGCGGGTCGAACGGGATCGCCATCGCGCCGGCGCGGACCCGCGACGGCCATGCGCTGCTGTTGATCAACCCGCACACCTCGTTCTTTTTCCGCTCCGAGCTGCAGATGAGCAGCGACCAGGGCCTGGACGCGTATGGCGCCGTCACCTGGGGGCAGTTCTTCGTCTACCAGGGCTTCAACCCGCATATCGGCTGGATGCACACCTCGAGCGGCGTGGATGCGGTGGACGAGTTCAAGGAAACCATCACCCGCCGCGCCACCCGGCTGTTCTACCGCTACGGCGACCAGCAGCGTCCGGTCACGGTCTCGACCATCGATCTGCGCTACCGCACCGCCTCCGGCCGTGCGGCATCGCGGCGCTTCACGGTGTATCGCACGCATCACGGCCCGATCGTCCGCGCGGCGGATGGCAGGTGGATCAGCATCGCGCTGATGAACACGCCGGTGGCCGCCCTCAGCCAGTCCTGGCTGCGCACCAAGGCGCCGGATTTCGCGTCGTTTCTCCGGATCGCGGAGCGGTTCCATGCCAACTCCTCCAACAACACCATCTTCGCGGACGACCAGGGCGAGATCGCCTATCTGCATCCGCAATTCATCCCGCTTCGCGATGACCGCTTCGACTACACCCACCCGGTGGACGGCGCCGATCCCGCGACCGACTGGAAGGGCCTGGTGCCGTTCGAGCGGACGCCGCACGTGGTGGATCCGCCGAACGGCTGGGTGATGAACACCAACGACTGGCCTTATTCCGCCGCCGGTCGGTTCAGCCCGAAGCGGTCGGATTTTCCCCGCACCATGGACAGCTTCGGCGAGAACCCGCGCGGCGTGCATGCGACGATGCTGCTCACCGGGCGAAGCGGCTGGACCCTGGAGGGGCTCAACCGAGCCGCGTTCGATCCCGCCCTGCCGGCCTTCGCGAGGCTGGTTCCATCGCTGCTGCAGGCCTATGACGCAGTGGGAGCTAGCGACCCGGTTCGAGCCGGGCTGCGCGACCAGATCGAGACGCTGCGGCGGTGGGACGAGCGCTGGGGTGCGGACTCGGTTGCCACCTCGCTTGCGGTGTTCTGGGGCGAGAGATTGTGGATGCGGGTTGCGGCGAGCGCCGAGGCGGCCGGCGCCTCGCCCTATGACTGGATGCAGGACCGCATCCCGCCGCGCGACAAGCTCCAGGCGCTGGCGGAGGCATCGGCGCGGATCGCGCATGATTTCGGCGACTGGAGGACCCCATGGGGCCGGATCAACCGCTTCCAGCGGCTCGACGACCGGATCGAGCCCCGCTTCAGCGATAGGCAGCCGAGCATCCCGGTGCCGTTCACCTCGAGCCGCTGGGGCTCGCTCGCCTCGTTCGGCGCGCGTGCCGCTCCGGGCACCCGGAAATGGTACGGCACGCTCGGCAACAGCTTCGTCGCCGTTGTTGAGTTCGGCCCGCGCCTGCGCGCGGTCGCGGTCACCGCCGGCGGCGAGAGCGGCGATCCCGGCTCGCCGCATTTCGACGACCAGGCCGGGCGCTATGCGAGCGGCCGTCTGCGCGAGGTGTATTTCTATCCGGACCAGCTCGCCGCCCACACCGAGCGTACCTACCACCCAGGTCCGTGACCCCAACCCGGGGTCGGGGGCCGGTGGCCCCCGCGGGGCCCGGGCCGCGCCCGGGAATCCGTCAGGGCTCTGCCCTGACAACCCACCAGAGGGCTTGCCCTTTGGAAACCCGGGATATCGGTCAAACCGGCTTCGGATCGTGCCGCGCAATGGCCGCCGCAACTTGATTTGGCCGCAAAGGGGCGCGATCCGCTCGATCGTGGCCGCCCGGGCGGCTGACGCCGCTTCTCGCACGGCCGGACACCAAGACC
>CAXUNX010000127.1:0-9278 GCA_964252545.1 uncultured Acetobacteraceae bacterium
ACGTCAGCCCGCGCCGAGCGAGGCCATGTCGATCACAAAACGATACTTCACGTCGCTCCGCAGGACGCGCTCATAGGCGGAGTTGATCTCCTCCATCCGGATCATCTCGATGTCGGAGACGATGTCGTGCTTGCCGCAGAAATCCAGCATCTCCTGGGTTTCGGCGATGCCGCCGATCAGCGATCCCGCCAGGCCGCGACGCTTCATGATCAGGCTGAACGCCTGCACCGGCGGCGGCTCCGGCGGAGCGCCGACCAGGACCATGGTTCCTTCCCGCTTGAGCAGCCCCAGATAGGCATCGAGGTCATGGGTCGCCGATACCGTATCGAGGATGAAGTCGAAGCTCGCCCCCAGCGCCTGCATCGCCGCGGCATCCTTCGAGACCACCACCTGGTTCGCACCGAGGCGCTTGCCGTCCTCGATCTTGCCGGGGCTGGTGGTGAACAGCGTCACGTCCGCGCCCATCGCATGGGCAAGCTTCACGCCCATGTGGCCGAGCCCGCCGAGCCCGACCACGCCGACCTTCTGCCCGGGTCCCACCTTCCAATGGCGCAGCGGCGAATAGGTGGTGATGCCGGCGCAGAGCAGCGGTGCCACCGCGGCGGGATCGAGATTTGCGGGCACCCGCAGCACGAACGACTGGTCGACCACCACCGCCTTGCTGTAGCCGCCGAAGGTGACCAGCCCCGGCGACTTGCGGTCGGGAGCATTGTAGGTGCCGGTGAAGCCCACCTCGCAATACTGCTCCAGCCCGTCACGGCAGCTCGCACAGCTGCGGCAGGAATCGACCATGCAGCCGACGGCGGCGAGCTCGCCCACCTTGAAGGCGGTGACGTTGGCGCCGACCTTGGCCACCCGGCCCACGATCTCGTGCCCGGGTATCACCGGATACACGGTGCCGGGCCATTCGCTGCGCGCGGTATGGATGTCGGAGTGGCAGACCCCGCAGAACAGGATGTCGATCTGGACGTCGTCCGGGTCCGGATCGCGACGCTCGAACGAGAACGGGCCAAGAGCAGACTCGGCGGACTGGCTGGCATAGCCGGTGCAATCGAACATGCGCATTCCTTTATTGTGGCGCCGCGATCGACGCTCGGTATGCGGGCTGGAGGCCGTTGATCAACAGGGTTGAGCCGGTCACAGGCCCGCTCGGCCATCCCACAGGAAAACCACCTCGCGGGCAATCTCCGGCAGCCGGACGGAACCGCTTTTCCATCACGGCCAGGGCGGTGGCCCGGTTTGCTTCCAGCAGCGTGGCGATCGCTCGGCGCCGCGACCGGGTCGGGCCTCAACAACGGTCCGGGCCGGCGCCAGGCTGCCGCAACGCACAACAACCCACCCATGCAGTATTCGATCAGCACGATGCCGCGATCAACGAACGGTGCTGCTGCCGTGGATGCTGGTTGTAGCCGCGCCCGAAGGCACTACCCAAGGCTGAAGCCACGGTTCAGGGCTCCCGGCCAGCCTCGGTCGTGCAGCGGCGGCACCAAACTTCGCCTGGAAAGCACGGGGATGCAGCCGCGATCGATCAAGCCCGCCGCAAACAGCATCGGAATCGTGCCTTGCGGGCCGATGCCCGGCAGCCTCGCTTCGCCGTGCTGCCAGGAAGCTGGCGGCCCGGGCAGGCTGCACCGGCCAGCGAGCCGTCCAATGGTCGCGAGGCAACACGGGCCAGCCGTTTTGGTGTCGGTGACATCCAGTGGTAATATGTGGTCTGCGATGCAAGCGACCCGTTGGTCATTCATGCTTTGAAGGTCGTTCATCCAACCTGGACAGGAGTAAAGATCTTGCCGGAAGACGACCATCCGGTGTCACCGATCGTGGTGAAGAAATACGCCAACCGTCGGCTCTATGACACCGAAAGCTCGATCTACATCACCTTGGACACCCTTGCGGACATGGTCCGACAAGGGCGCGACTTCGTGGTCTACGATGCCAAGACCGGTGACGATATCACCCGCTCGGTGCTCACCCAGATCATCATGGAAGAGGAGATCAGGGGCCGGAACATGCTGCCAACCGCCTTTCTGCGGCAGTTGATCGGCTTCTATGGCGACAGCATGCAGGGGCTGGTGCCGGAATATCTTGAGCGCATGATGGACCAGTTCGCCTCGCAGCAGAGCCAGGTCCGGGCTGCGGCGCATCGCACGATGCAGAACTTCCTGCCGCCGCCGCCGATCGAGGAGGTCGGACGCCAGAACCTGGCGGTTATGGACCGCGCCATCAGCATGTTCTCGCCATTGTTCGGCGCGGCCGCCGATGCCCGCCATCCCGGCCCGTTGCCAGAGCCCGTGGCCGAGGCGCGGCCGCCGGAGCCGGACGAGCTGGCAGCCCTGCGGGCCGAGGTGATCCGGCTGCGGGAGGAACTGGCCTGCATGAGCGCCAAGCTCGGGCAACGGCCGATCGGTGGTGCCGGTCTCAACGGCGATCTCGAGACGGTGCTGGACGATCGGGAATGCGCGGCACCCGGTGTCGCAAAGGTGGTCGCGGCGAGCGGCATACGCCACTAGCGCCGAGTCGTTGCCGGGCCTAGGGAGCGCCGAGCAGCGACCGGTACAAGGCGAGCGTGGTTTGCGCGATCGCCTCCCAGCTGAAATGCGCCACCACGCGCTCGCGACCCCGTTGTCCGAACCGCGCGCGCAACGCCGGGTCGGCGGCCAGGCGGTTGATCGCATCCGCCAGTGCCCGGGAAAAGGCGGCCGGATCGGCCGGCTCGAAGGTGCCGGGCGCCAGCCCCACATCCACCAGCAGCCCGGTCTGTTCCGGCACCACGACCTCCGGGATGCCGCCCACCGCCGAGGCCACCACCGCGGTTTCGCAGGCCATCGCCTCGAGGTTGATGATCCCGAACGGCTCGTAGACCGACGGGCAGCAGAAAATCGCGGCCTCGCTATAGAGCTGGATGGTCTGCTGGCGCGGCAGCATCTCGCGGATCCAGATCAGGCCGGGGCGGGAGGATGCGAGCTGCGCCACCCCTTGCTCCATCTCCCGGCCGATCTCCGGGGTGTCCGGGGCACCTGCGCACAGCACGATCTGCAGCTCCGGATCGATGTGCGGGATCGCGCGGACCAGGTGGATGATGCCCTTTTGGCGGGTGACGCGTCCGACAAACAGCAGAAACGGCTTGGCGGGATCGATGCCGAGGCGGCCGAGCAGCTCGGTGCCGGGGGTCGGCCGGTATTCGGCGGGATCGATGCCGTTATGGATCACGTGCACGCGCTCGGGCTTCACGTCGAACAGCCGCAGCACATCCTCGCGGGTTTCGCGCGACACCGCGATTACCGCGCTCGCCTGCTCGATGGCGGTGCGTTCCATCCAGGCGCTGAGATGATAGGCGCGGCCGAGCTGCTCGACCTTCCATGGACGCAGCGGCTCGAGCGAATGGATGGTGAGCACGCTCGGGATGCCCCAGAGCTGGGCCGCGATCAGGCCGCCCATGTCGGTGTACCAGGTGTGGCAATGCACCAGGTCGGCGTCGAGCTCGTCCTTGGCCATCGCCAGCGAGCGGGCGAACGCGTCGATCGCGCCGGTGAAGCGCGGATCGGTGCCGCGGCCGGTCTCCTCCCACTGGCCGTAGCCGCGCACCCGCAACGCGCCCTGGTCGCTGGACTGATCGCCGAAGCACCGCACCTCGACCGCCACGTGCCTGGCGAGCGCCCGGGCGAGGTACTCCACGTGCACTCCCGCCCCGCCATAGATGTGAGGCGGGTATTCCTTGCTGAACAGGGCGACCTTGCGCAGCGTGCTCATGCAACGACCCTCCGCGCTGTTCCGGCTACTTCGCGAGCTGATCGATCATCGGCTGGGTGATCAGGCATACGCCGCTTTCGCTGCGCCGGAAGCGCTTCGCATCGAGCTCCGGATCTTCCCCGACCACCAGGCCTTCGGGGATGCGCACGCCGGGATCGACCACCACCTTCTTCAGCCGGACGTGCCGGCCGATCTGGGTGTAGGGGAGGATCACCGCGCAATCGATGTCGCAATAGGAGTGCATGTGCACGCCGGTGAACAACAGCGAGCGGTTCACCTCGCTGCCGCTGATGATGCAGCCGCCCGAGATCAGCGAGTCGGTGGCGAGGCCGCGCCTGCCATGGTCGTTGTGCACGAACTTGGCCGGCGGCGTGATCTCGCCATAGGTCCAGATCGGCCAGTCGCGGTCGTAAAGGTCGAGGCCAGGCACCGGATCGGTGAGGTCGACATTGGCTTCCCAGTAGGCGTCGATGGTGCCGACGTCGCGCCAGTAGATCTCGGCGTCGTTGGCGGTGCGCACGCAGGAATGCCGGAAACGGTGCGCCAGCGCGAAGCCGTTGGCGACGATGTGGGGGATGATGTTCTTGCCGAAATCATGCGCGCTGTCGGCATCGGCGGCGTCGCGGCGCAGCTGGTCGATCAGGAAGCGGGTCTCGAACACGTAGATGCCCATGCTGGCCAGGGCATGCTCGGGATCGCCGGGGATCGCCGGCGGATCGGCGGGCTTTTCCAGGAACGAGGTGATGCGGTCGTCGCCGTCGACATGCATGACGCCGAACGCCGTCGCCTGCATGCGCGGCACTTCCAGGCAGCCCACGGTGACGTCGGCGCCGCTCTGCACGTGCTGCTGCAGCATGACCTCGTAGTCCTGCTTGTAGACGTGATCGCCAGCGAGTAGCACCATGTAGCGCGGATTATAGCCCTCGATGATGTCGATGTTCTGGAACACCGCATCGGCAGTGCCGGCGTACCAGGCGTTCTCCGAGACGCGCTGGCTGGCGGGCAGGATGTCGAAGCTCTCGTTGCGCTCGGGACGGAAGAAGTTCCAGCCGCGCTGCATGTGGCGGATCAGGCTATGGGCCTTGTACTGGGTGGCCACACCGATATGGCGGATGCCGGAGTTCAGCGCGTTGCTGAGCGCGAAATCGATGATCCGGGACTTGCCGCCGAAATAAACCGCGGGCTTGGCCCTGCGGTCGGTCATCTCCATCAATCGGCTGCCGCGACCGCCTGCCAGCACGTAGGCCATCGATTGGCGGGCAAGGGCGGCATTTACCTGGATCGGGTTGATCATCGGTTCCTCCGGCAGGACTCTCGGGGGCCTGCTGCCTTTCAAGGATAGAAGCGATGCGTTGGGCGCGATAGTTGCAGCGATCATGGACCCGCGAGACTTGGACTGGTGCTTCCTGGTTGTATGCTCTGGCTGCGGCCACCGCCGCCGGGTCACCGCACCTGCCGCCGAGCAGGGCCTTCTGATGACGGACGATCTCGAGTGGGTGCCGATGATGGACTACAAGCTCGGCGGTCGCGGCCCGCAGAACGTCCTGGAGGGGATGCTCATCCCGGCGATGACCGAGTGGGTGACGTTCACCCTGACGCCCAGCGAATTTGTGGGCGAGAGCGAAAGGGTCGAATCGATTAACCGGTTCCACAGCACTCACAGGGCAACAGGCAAGATCGCTCGGTTCCGCCAGTATATCGACACCGCCAAGATCGAGGCGGCGCGTCGCCCGTGACGGTTCGCCTGCCGGGGCAGCCGGCGACCTCTCACGCAGCAAACAAACGCGGGCGGCTCGGCGCTCCCGCCGTGCCGCGCCCCGGGCGCCAGCTGCCGGAGCGCGGCTCAACCATCCGAAGGCTCTACCACCTGGCAGAAGCCGACAACCTCGACTCCATCCTGGCGCACGGCCTGCTCAGTGCGCAGCGCCTTGTTGAACGCTCGGAACTATCTCCGGACGAGCGGCTGGCCATACTGCGCCGGCATCGACCGGCGAACGTGACGTTGCCGACGGGCGTGCTGATCCGCGACCAAAGGCCCATGCCGCCGTCGGCGCTCAAGCCGGCGCTGGACGACGGCCTGACGCCTGGGGAATGGTACGCCCTGCTGAACAGCTATGTGTTCCTGTGGCCGTGTCGGGACCGGATGGACCGGCAGCGGAAAGCCTGCGGGCTCCGGCCTCAGTTCGTGTTGACGTTCGATGCCGAGGCACTGCTCACGAGTTTCGCGGCTCATGCATTTGTTTCGCCCATCAACAGCGGCAATGCGCGCAGAAAGCCAGCACGGCGAGGCCTCGACACGATTCTAGCCTATGGTGTCTGGCTTGAGGGGGGCTGGCCCACGGGCCAGCGTAATCGGCCGACGGCGGAGTTCCTGTTTAACTGCAACGTGCCGACGACAGCTCCTTATCTGACCAGCATCGAGCCAGTGTAACGGGCGCCTGAAGGCTCAGGCCGCAGACGCCGAAGAGTCGCTGGCGCGGCTTGGCGCGGTGTTTTGGATCGCGCGGACGGTCTGCCCTGGCAGGCGCTGCACGATCGCCTCGGCACATGGAGTTCGGCTGACCGGCGGTTCCGGCGGCGCTGGACGCTCTGGAACCGTGGGCGAGGCACCTCGTCGGCACGGCCTAGCCGAGGATGATCCGCTTCAGCCCCTCCGCCACCAGGCCAACGGTCGCGACACTGGCTGCCCAGATGCCGATGAACCATAGGATGCGCTGCGTCATCGGCTCAGCACTCCGCTGTTGGCGGTTCAATGATAGTGAGTGTCGATGCCGACCTTGCCGCGGAACACCCAGTAGGCATAGGTGTTGTAGGCGAGCACGGTGGGGATCAGCACCGCGGAGCCCACCAGCAGGAAGATCTCGCTGGCGGGGGGCGAGGCCGCCTGCCAGATGGTGATGCCGGGCGGCACGATATACGGCCAGACGCTGATCGCAAGGCCAGTAAACGACAGGAAGAACCATCCGAGCGCACAGAGCAGCGGCGTGAGATGGTGATCCTCTCGCGACAGGCCGCGCCAGAACAGCACGGCGAGCAGCGCCACCAGAACCGGAACCGGACTGACGAACAGGACGCGCGGCCAGACCACCCAGTGGCGCAGGTACTGCGCGTGCAGCATCGGCGTCCACAGGCTGACCGCGACGATGGCGATCAGCACCGCGATCCCCAGCTTGCGCGCATGCCTGCGCGCGCGAACCTGCAGCGGGCCTTCCGTGCGCCATACCAGGTAGCAGGCGCCGAGCAGCGCATAGCCGAGCACCACGCTCGCGCCGCACAGCACCGAGAACGGGGTGAGCCAGTCGAACCAGCCGCCGGCATAGGCGTCGTTGACCACCTTGATGCCCTGGATCATCGCGCCGAGGATCACCCCTTGTGCGAACCCGGCCATCACCGATCCGCCGAAGAAGGCGAAGTCCCAGAGCGAAAGCCCGGCCCGGGTGAGCGCCTTGAAGCGGAACTCGAAGGCGACGCCGCGGAAGATGAGCGCGAGCAGCATGGCGATGATCGGCGGGTAGAGCGCGGGCAGGATGGTCGCATAGGCCAGCGGGAAGACGCCGTATAGCGCCGAGCCGCCGAGGATCAGCCAGGTCTCGTTGCCGTCCCACACAGGCGCCACGGTGTTGACCATGACATCGCGGTCAGGCTTCTCGGACTCCACCGCGAACAGGATGCCCAGGCCGAGATCGAAGCCGTCGAGCACGATATAGGCGAGGATGGTGAAGGCGGCGATGCCCGCCCACAGCATCGGCAGCCAGTGCGCCTCGGGACCCATGGGCTCTACTCCGCTGGCGACGTGTGGCCGTGCGTCGGGGCACCGGGCAGGTCGAGCGCCCGGGGACCCGGCCCCTGCGCGGGACCCGGACTGATCCCCGAGGTGCGGATCGGCTCGTTGGGTGCCGGGCCGCTCTCGCCCGGCTCCGGCGGCTTCGACATCATCCGCAGCAGGATCAGCACGCCCGCGCCGAACACGAAGAAATACACGATCACGAACGCCGCCATCGAGGTGGCGATGCCAGGCAGCGCGATCGGTGAGACGCTGTCGCTGGTGCGCAGCAGGCCATACACCGTATAGGGCTGCCGGCCGACTTCCGTGGTCACCCAGCCGCATAGCAACGCCACGAAACCGGCCGGGGTCATCAGCACCATCAGCCGGTGCAGCATCGGCGTGTCGTAGAGCGTGCCGCGCCAACGCAGGAACAGGCTCACGAAGCCGGCCAGCGCCATCAGCATGCCGATCCCGACCATGATCCGGAAGGTGAAGAAGATCAGCGGCGAATAGGGCTGGTCGGCACGCGGGAAATCCTTCAGGCCGGGCACCCGGCCATCGAGCCGGTGGGTGAGGATCAGCGAGCCCGCATAGGGCAGCTCGATGCGGTAGTTGGTGCGCTGCTGCTTCATGTTGGGGATGCCGAACAGGATCTCCGGCGCGCGGGTCCGGCTGACGAAGTCGCCTTCCATCGCGGCGATCTTGGCGGGCTGGTACTGCAGCGTGTTCAGCCCCTGGGTGTCGCCAGCCAGGATCTGCAGCGGCGCCACGATCGCCGCCATCCACATCGCCATCGAGAACATCACCCGCACCGCTTCGGTGGGCTGGCGTCCGCGGGCGCGTTCGCGAAGCAGGTGCCAGGCGCCGACGCCCGCGACCACGAACGCCACCGAAAGGAACGCCGCCAGCGCCATGTGCACCAGCCGGTACGGAAACGACGGATTGAAGATGATCGCCCACCAATCCACCGGCAGGAAGCGGCCGGTGCCCTTTTCGATGGTGTAGCCGCGCGGCGTCTGCATCCAGCTGTTCGAGGCCAGGATCCAGGACATCGAGATCAGGGTGCCGAGCGAGACCAGGCAGCCGGCGAGGAAGTGCAGGCCGCGGCCGACCCGGTTCATGCCGAACAGCATCACGCCAAGGAAGCCCGCCTCCAGGAAGAAGGCGGTCAGCACTTCATAGGCGAGCACGGGACCGAGCACCGGGCCCGCCCGGCGTGCGAACACCGACCAGTTGGTGCCGAACTCGTAGGACATCACCACGCCGGAAACGACGCCCATGGCGAAGCCCACCGAGAAGATCTTCACCCAGTAGCGCCAGAGATCGAGATAGACCTGGCGTCCGGTTTTGAGCCACAGCCCTTCCAGCACGGCGAGATAGGCGGCAAGCCCGATCGAGAACGCCGGGAACACGATATGGAACCCGACCGTGAAGGCGAACTGCGCCCTGGCGAGATGGAATGCGTCGATGCCGAACATGGAAGGCGGTGACCCTACGCGAGTATTTTGTGCAATGCGACATAGGGAGCGGCGGGCACCCGGTGCAAGTGCATGCGGCTCACTCCGACGGCAGCATGTTGCCCGACGCTGCGCCGGCGGGCCAGGCGGGCAGGCGCAGCAGCGGGATCCGGCCAAGCCAGAGCTCGCCGTCATGCAGCTCGAGCGGCAGCGTGAGCGGCGGCAGCCGCGCGGCCGGCGGGTTTGCGGATCCGGCCGCGGATCCGGCGAGCGGCGTCGTGTCCGCTCCGCGCCCGGCCGCAATC
>CAXUNX010000128.1:0-8906 GCA_964252545.1 uncultured Acetobacteraceae bacterium
GTGCACCAGCTCGATTGCGGGAGCTGCGCCGGATCGCGATCGCCATCGAGCGCCGGGAAGCGGCGCTGGAGCGTCCGCCCGTGAACCCCGCCGCGATCCCGGCCGTGGCACGCGACCTGGACGGGCTGATCGCCCGGCTGCGCGCCGTGCTCGACGAGATGTCGGGCGGCGGCGAGGCCAGGGAGTAGTGGGGCTGGCATCGTTGGTCCGGGAACGAGTGGCGATTGGCTGAAGGCTAGGAACCAGCGATGGCGCAGGTCACGATCCGGATCAACGGCTATGCCTACGTGGTCGGCTGCGAGGACGGCCAGGAGGCGCATCTGCAGGCGATGGCCAACCATGTCGACCGGCGCGTCGAGCGGATCAAGGCGCTCGGCGGGCAGAGCGGCGAGGCAAGGCTGCTGGCGCTGACCGCGTTGCTGATGGCCGACGAGCTGCACGACCTGTCGGCCAACCGGCTGCCGCCGGCGACCGCGGCGATGATCGCCGAGGCGGAGGCAGTGCGGGCGCACGCGCAATGGCGCGAACGTCAGATGAACAACCTCGCCGAACGCGCGGAAGCCATTGCGGCGACGCTTGAGCGCGACTAATTAAACGGGGCGGGGCTGCTGGGTGCGTCAGGCAATTCAACCCCTGGGCCGATAAGCACTTCCTCGGGAGCTGGCACTGTCGTGGCTCTTGGCCACGTTAACCGGCACCCACCTGCACAAGCGGGTTCCGGGAGGTCGACAGTCCAACGGCCATGGCGGCTCCGCACTTGAACCATTCCGGCCTGGGCGGTCCTGGCGTTGGCGATCCTCAGGACATCCGGGATGCGAAGCGGAAGTTGCGGCAGGCGGCGCGGCTCCTGATCCGGCGACACGAGCCTAGGGCGCCGCAGAACACGGCGGCGCTGATTGCCAAGCTGCTTTGTCACGCGCCGCCCAGAGCGGGCGAGCGCATCGCGGGTGTTTGGCCGCTGGTGGGCGAGCCCGACCTGCGGCCGCTCTGGCACGCGCTGCACGGGCAGGGCTGGCCGATCCTGCTGCCGGAAACGACGCCTCCCGGGGAGGCGCTGCGGTTCCGGCCATGGCATCCCGGCTGCCCGATGCTGACGGGCCGCTTCGCCACCCGCCATCCGGACACCCCGGTGGCCGCGGCGGCGACGCCGAGCCTGCTGTTCGTTCCCCTGCTGGCGTTCGACCGACGCGGCTTCCGGCTCGGCCATGGCGGCGGCTACTACGACCGCACCCTGGCCGCACTGCCGGGTGCGCGCGGCATCGGCTATGGGTTCTCGTTCCAGCAGGTGGAGGCGGTGCCCTGCGGGCCGTTCGACCGCAGGCTGGAACTGATCATCACCGAGCGCGGCCCAGCCGCCGCAGAAAGGTAGGCGGGTTTGCGCATCCTGTTCCTGGGCGATGTTGTCGGCCGCGCCGGGCGCGAGCTGGTTGAGGCGAGGCTGCCCGAGCTGCGCGGGCGGTTGCGGCTCGATCTGGTGGTGGTCAACGGCGAGAACGCCAGCCACGGCTTCGGGCTCGCCCCGGTGATGGCCGACAGCCTGTTCGCCGCCGGCGCCGACGTGATCACCCTCGGCAATCACGCCTGGGACCGCAAGGAGCTGATCGGCCATATCAGCCAGGCGCCGCGAATCATCCGGCCGTTGAACTTCCCGCCCGGCACCCCCGGGCAGGGCAGCGTCGTGGTGAGCCTTGCCGACGGCAGGAAGGCGCTGGTGGTCAACGTGATGGGGCGGCTGTTCATGGACCCGCTGGACGATCCGTTCCGGCTGAGCGACGAGCTGTTGTCGCGGCACCGGCTCGGCGTCACCGTGCAGGCGATCGTGGTCGACATCCACGCCGAGGCGACCAGCGAGAAGGCCGCGTTCGCGCACCACCTGGATGGCCGCGCCTCGCTGGTGATCGGCACCCACACCCACACGCCCACCGCGGATCACCGCATCCTGGCGGCGGGCACCGCGTTCCAGAGCGACGCCGGCATGTGCGGCGACTACGACAGCGTCATCGGCATGGCCAAGGAGCCGGCGATCGCCCGCTTCATCCGCAAGATGCCGGGCGAGCGGCTGGGTCCGGCCGAAGGTGCCGCCAGCCTGAGTGGGCTGATGGTGGAAACCGACGACCGCACCGGGCTCGCCCGCGCGGTGGCCCCGTTGCGGCTGGGCGGCGCGCTGTCCGAATCCGTGCCGGAACCCGCACGCTGAACCCGGCCCCCCGCCTGACGGGCCGGGATGATGCGCCACCACCGGGGTGCGGCGGTTCGGCAGGCAGCCAACAGGAGCCGGTGCCCGGAGTTGTGCAGGTGATCCATCCGGTGCGAACGGCGTTGGCGATCCAACACCCCCCAACCGAGGAGCAGCATTGATGGGCGACCAGAACCAGACCACGGGCACCCCGCCTGGCGAGCAGGAGCAGGCCAAGCCAACCGGCGCGGCGCAGCGGGACGCGCCGGTCGGGAACACTGGCGCTTCGCGCCCGCCGCCGCGGCCAACCGAGAGCGGCGGGACCAACCCGGGGCCGCACCAGGAACAGGGAGGCATGCGCTCCTGACTGCGGTTGCAGCCAGGGGCGTTGCTGCCTCGCGCGCCTTGCTCAGTCTCGTCGCTCCACCGGCATGGTCATGATCGGCGAGGGCGCGGGCTGGCCGTCGAGATAGCCGGCTCTGGTCAGGAAGCCGTTCACCTTCAGGCTGCGGACCATGATCTGGCCGCTATCGGGATAGGTGGTGACTTCGTTCGGGTCGTTCGTTCCGATCGCGAGAAAGACAAGATCGGTGTCGAACGGGTTGGCGATCTGGTGGCCGGACCCTGTGCCGGCCGGGCATGACACGGTGTCGCCTGCCCGTATTTCGCGGACGCGCTCGCCGTAGCGAAATATCCCACGACCCGAGATGACGAAGAAGATTTCGTCCTCGATCTGATGGGTATGAAAAGGACAGCCGCTCTGGCCGGGAGGCACCCGGCTCAGGTTCATGCCCAGATGCCCCATGCGCGGGATTGCCGGAGTAAGCGGCTTGAAGAAGCTGGTCCATCCGTCCGGTCCTTCGACCGCCTACTCCGTGACCTCGTCGAGGTTAACCACGTTCGAAACCTGATCGTGCGACATGACCCCTCCTGGGGTTGTTGATCTGACAGCCGGCCGTTCGAGGGTTAGTCCGGAAGAGCCCTTGCTCAAAGCCTGAAGGCCTCACGAATGCGCCGGGCGTTCTGTTCCGGCGTGGAACCGGAAGTCTCGATTTCCAGGTCATACGCCTGGCCACGATGAACCCGGTCGAACTGCCAGCGAGCCAGACCAAGTTCACGATCACCTCTTGCCCGCTCGCGTTGCTCGAGAACCTGCAGCGGCGCGAACAGTCCGACGAAACGCAGCTCGGTGCCTGTCAGCACCGCACGATACGCATCGGCATCGGCCGGCTGCATCATGACATCATCCACAATAAGATCGTTGCCCTGCATTGCCAGAGCAGCAATCGCGTGGCGCATCCCACGCATGGTCCGCGCCATTACCGGACCGGTCCTGATCACCACGGATGGTGATCCCTGCTCCAGGATGGTCTCGAAGATCATGCCATCCGGATGTCCGAACAACCGTTGCGGCAACATATCGACAAACGCATCCATCGAGACATGCAGGTATGGTTTCGCCAAGAGATCCTGCAGCGCGCGTGCCGTTGAGCTCTTGCCCACACTTCCGACACCGTTGAGGATGATGACGGAGGGCCGGTCTCCCAAGCTGTTGCTCCGATGCTTGCCACGGGGCACTCACGCTACGCTTCATATCCAGCGCATCGGGGTAGAAACCGAACCTACGCGCGAACCCGCGTCGTGGCCGCCCGGCGGCAGCCACGACGCGGATGTTCCGGCGGTGCCGGATCAGGCGGCCTGCCGCAGCGGCTCCTCGGTGATGCGCGAATCATCCTCGAGGCTGCGCTGCGGACGCAGACCCTGCTTTTGCAACGCATCGTGGTAGGCCCGCACCGCTTCGGCGGGAGCGATCTCGCCATCCACCACGCGCCGCATCATCGCCACCATGTCGAGTGCGGACTCCGCGAGATTGATCTTGCGTCCGAACAAGGCCAGCCTGGCTCCATACTTCTCGGCCTGCCGAAGCAGTTCGAAGGTGTCGCGGGCGGTTCCGGCACCGCCGCCCAGCACGCCGATGACGACACTGGAATCGTAGCTGGCGAGTTCCTCCATCGCCGCCGGGCCGTTGAACGGGATCTTCAGGAACAACGGCCGGTCCGCCTGCATCACGCCTGCGACGCAGCGCACGATGTGATCGTTGACGAACTGCGGAACCTGCTCCTTGCTCAGATCGACCGGAGCGTTCGGGTTGAACACCTCGAGGAAGTAGCGAAACCCATAGGTGGCGGCTTCCTCGCGGAACTCGTTGAACGCCTCCAGCGTCCGCATGTCGGCATCGATGTCGTTGTTGAACGTCATCGAATACAGCCCGAGATCGGTGCCCGCGTTCGGCCGCGACTGCATCAGCCGCTTGATCGAGGCCGAGCGGAACGGGCGCGACGGGTGCTTGGTGTAGCTTGCATGCCTGATGCCGCCGAACACGTCGGTGGCCTCGTTGGCGCGGATCGCCGGCTGCACCTCGCTCTGCCCGAAGGCGCCCTGCGCCTGCAGCACCTCGAGGTTCGATGCCGACACCAGCATGATGTCGACGATGTCCTGGGCGATGATCTCCCGGATCTGCGCCTGGTGGTCCTGGCGGCTTCGGAAGCCGGCGTTGGATTCCCTGCCGGCCTTGGGTCCGAGGCCGCAGACGCCGGAGCCCATGTCGCCGTCCTTGGCGTCGGCGATCATGAAGTCGGCCTTGGTGTAGCCGCCTGCCCGGATGCGGGCGAGCTTCTGGTCCATTCGACTCATCGTGTGGTTTCCTTCTACCAGATGGTGTAGCCGGCATCGGCGACGATCACCGATCCGGTCAGCAGGCTCGATGCGTCGGACGCCAGGAACAGCACCACGGAGGCGATCTCCTCCGCGGTTCCCGCGCGCCGCATCGGCGTGTTCTCGAGCCAGACCGGCCCCAGTCCCTCGGTGCGCAATCCGCCGCCCGACATGGCGGTGTCGATGTAGCCGGGCGCCACCGAGTTGACCCGTACGCCGCGCGCCGCCCACTCACCCGCGAGCGAGCGGGTCAGGTGATGCACGCCCGCCTTGGCGGCGTTGTAGTGCGCCTGGCGTTGCGGCTTGTTGCTGATCAGGCCGGACATCGAGCCGGTGGTGATGATGCTGCCGCGTTGGCGGCCCAGCATGTGCGCGCCGAACGCCCGGCAGCACCAGAACACTCCGTTGAGGTCGACGTCGATCATGCGCCGCCAGGTGGCGTCGGACATCTCCTCGCCGCCGGTATCCGGCCAGGCGATGCCGGCGTTGGCGAACAGGATGTCGATCGGTCCCGACGCCTGCTCGGCCTCCGCCGCGACCCGGGTCACCGCGTCGGGATCGGTCACGTCGAGCACAAAGGCGTGGACGTCGTGCTGCTTGCGCCGCAGCGTTTCCGTACCCTGCTGCAGCACTTCCGGATCGTGGTCGGACAGCACGATCCGCGCGCCGCATTCCGCCATTGCCTCCGCCGCGGCGAGGCCGATGCCCCGCCCGCCGCCGGTGATGAAGGCGGTGCGGCCGTGCAGCTTGTAGCGATCAAGATACATCGTCTGCTTTCCTTGCTACTTGACGGCGCCGAACGTCAGGCCGCGTACCAGCTGACGCTGAGTCATCCAGCCCAGGATCAGCACCGGCGCGATCGCCAGCACGGAGGCCGAGGACAGCCGCGCCCAAAACAATCCTTCCGGGCTCGAGAACGAGGCGATGAACGCCGAAAGCGGCGCCGCCTCGGTGGAGGTCAGGTTGATGCTCCAGAAGGTCTCGTTCCAGCTCAGGATGATCGACAGCAGCGCGGTGGAGGCGAGGCCGGGCATCGCCAGGGGCAGCAGCACGGAAAGCATCTGCTGCACGGGGGTCGCACCGTCGATGCGCGACGCTTCCACGATCTCGCGCGGCACCTCGCGGAAGAACGAATAGAGCATCCACACCACGATCGGCAGGTTCGCCATCACGTAGACGCCGATCAGGCCGATGCGGCTGTCGAGCAGGTCGGTGCTCCGGAATATCAGGTAGATCGGCACCAACACGCCGACGCTCGGCATCATTTTGGTGGAAAGCATCCAGAGCAGCAGGTCCTTGGTCCTGGCGGTCGGATAGAACGCCATCGCATAGGCCGCAGGCACGCCCAGCAGGATGCTGATCACCGTGGCGCCGGCCGAGATCAGCAGGCTGTTGGTGGCGCAGTGCAGATAGTCGCCGCCGCTGAGCATGGCGAGGAGGTTGCGGAAGTCGGGATGGAAGAACAGCAGCGGCGGCGACGAGATCGCCTGCGCCTCGGTCTTGAGCGCGGTCAGCGCCATCCAGAAGATCGGAAAGAAGGTGATCGCGCCGAGGCACCAGCCGAACAGCCCGATCACCAGCTGGCGGGGTCGCAGCAGGTGGGCGAAGGTCTCCTCGCGACTCATCGGTCCATGTCCTTCGCGACGGTGCGGACCAGAAAGAAGGCGACGATGTTGGCGAGGATCACCGCGAGGATGCCGCCCGCGGAGGCGCCGCCGACATCGAAGTTGAGCAGCGCCGTCTTGTAGATCAGGTAGGACAGCGTGGTGGTGGCGGTGCCGGGTCCGCCGCTGGTGGTGACCAGGATCTCGGCGAACACCGACAAAAGGAAGATGGTCTCGATCATCACCACGATGCTGATCGGGCGGGCGAGATGCGGCAGGGTGATGTAGCGCAGCGTGGCGGCGGCGCGCGCGCCGTCCATGCGCGCCGCCTCGAGCTGCTCGTGGTCGAGCGACTGCAAGGCGGTCAGCAGGATCAGGGTGGCGAACGGAACCCATTGCCAGCTGACGATGAGACCCACCGAGAACAGCGGCAGGGTTGCGAACCAGTCGATCGCGCGCAGTCCCATCGCGTGCGCGAAAAAGGCGAACAGGCCGCTCACCGGGTTCATCAACAGGTTCTTCCAGGTGAGCGCGCTGACCGTCGGCATCACGAAGAACGGCGCGATCACCATCAGCCGCACCACGCCGCGCCCGAGAAACGGCTGGTTGAGCAGCACCGCGCCGAACACGCCCAGCACCACCGTCGCCGCCAGCACACCTCCGGTCAGCAGCAGGGTGTTCCAGATCGAGACCAGCAGGTCGGGCGCGGTGAACAGGTAGCGGTAGTTGCCGAAGCCGATGAAGCCGGTGTTCGGGTTGAGCAGGTTGTAGCGCTGGAACGAGAACCACAGCGTCAGCGCCAGCGGCACGATCATCCACACCAGCAGCAGTCCGACCGATGGCGCCAGCAGCAGCCGCGCCATCGGGTGGCCGCGGAAGCTGCCGGGCCGGTCGGCGACCAGGAAGGCTCGCCGCGGGCGGGAGGCGAGCGTGGCGCTGACGCTGTTCACCGGCCGTAGCCTGCCTGGCTCAGGGCGCGGGCGGTATCGGCCTGCGCGGTGGTGAGCGCGGCGTCAACCGTTTCGCGTCCGGCCAGGGCGCCGGCGATCTGCTGGCCGATATCGGTGCCGATCCCCTGCCATTCCGGGATCCCGACATAGGTGATGCCGATATAGGGCACTGGCAGGCTGACGGGGTCGTGCAGATGGGCGGTGCTCATCGCCGACAACACCAGCGGCGCATACGGTGCGGCCTTCAGGTATTCGGGATTCTTGTAGGTGGAGTCACGGGTTCCCGGAGGCACGCGGCCCCAGCCGTTTTCCTGCGCCACCAGCTTGATGTAGGCGGGAGAGGTCGCCCATAGCGCGAAGGTCTGGGCCGCCTTGGCATGGCGCGAGGATTTCGGCACCGCCAGCGTCCAGGCCCACAGATAGTGCGAACCCTTGGGCGTCACCTCGTAGGGTTCGGCCGCATAGCCGAGCTTGCCGGCCACCGTGCTCTGCTGCGGATCGGACAGGAAGCCCGCGGAGACCGTCGCGTCCATCCACATCGCGCAATGCCCGCCCGCGAACAGGGCGAGGGTTTCGTTGTAGCCGTTGGAGACCACGCCGGGCGGGCCGTAATCGTGCAGCAGGTCGACATAGAACTGCACCGCCCGCTTCCAGGGCTCCGAGGTGAGCTGCGGCTTCCACTGCATGTCGACGAAGCGGCCGCCATAGCTGTTGGCGATGTCGCCGATCGTGCCCATGTTCTCGCCCCAGCCCGGCTTGCCGCGCAGGCAGATGCCGGCCACGCCGTGTGCCGGGTCGTTGAGCTTCTTCGCGAACGCCGCGATCTCGTGCCAGCGCGGCTCTGCCGGCATGGTCAGGCCGGCACGGTCGAACAGGTCCTTGCGGTAGATCGTGAACGAGCTCTCGCCGTAGAACGGCAGCGCGTAGAGCTTGCCGTCCACCGTGAGCGCGTCGCGCACCGGCTTGATCATGTCGTCGATCTGATAGGAGGCGGGCGTGGGCGTGAAGCTGTCCAGCCAGCCGAGCTTGCCCCAGATCGGCGCCTCGTAGGTGCCGACGGTGATCAGGTCCATCTGCCCGGCATGGGTCGCGATGTCGGTGGTGATGCGCTGGCGCAGCACGTTCTCCTCCAGCGTCACCCATTTGAGCTTTATGTCGGGATGTTCGGCCTCGAACTTCGGCGACAGCTTCTGCATGACGATCATGTCGGCGTTGTTCACCGTGGCGATGGTCAGCGTGGTCTGCGCCCGAGCGGTGGCGGCGATGCCCAGCGGCAGCAGCAACGCTGCGGCGAGGGAGATCCTGTTCGGCTTCATGCTTCCTCCGGTTTATTGTTCTGTTTGGTGGTTCAGGGCCGCTGCCTGCCCGTGCCCGCCGAGCACCAGCAGGCAGCCGGCCATGAAGGTGTCGCCCAGCCCCAGCGTGGTGGCCGGCCGCGCCAGCCAGGGGGCGGGGCAGGTG
>CAXUNX010000129.1:0-8850 GCA_964252545.1 uncultured Acetobacteraceae bacterium
TGGCGCTGCTGATCGCGCTCGGGTTCGAGTTCGTCAACGGCTTCCACGACACCGCGAACGCGGTCGCCACCGTCATCTACACCAACAGCCTGGCTCCGCCGGTTGCGGTGATGTGGTCCGGCGCCTGGAACTTCCTGGGCGTGCTGACCTCCACCGGTGCCGTGGCCTACTCGATCATCACCATGCTGCCGATCGACCTGATCCTGCATGCCGGCAACACCGGCGGCTATTCGATGATCTTCGCGCTGCTGATCGCCGCCATCATGTGGAACCTGGCCACCTGGGCGTTCGGCATCCCCAACTCCTCCTCGCACGCGCTGATCGGCTCGATCATCGGCGTCGGCATCGCCAACCAGATCCTCGCACCCGCTGGCCAGCCCAGCGCCGGGGTGCAGTGGGGTCCGGTGTTCGGCGTGTTCAAGGCGCTGCTGTTCAGCCCGGTGCTGGGCTTCCTGGCTGCCGGCGCCCTGCTGCTGCTGGTCAAGTTCCTGGTCCGCCGCAAGGACCTCTACCAGGCGCCGGAAGGAAACAAGCCGCCGCCGCTTTGGATCCGCGGACTGCTCATCCTCACCTGCACCGGCGTCTCCTTCAGCCATGGCGGCAATGACGGCCAGAAGGGCATGGGACTGATCATGCTGATCCTGATCGGCGCCGCACCCACCGCGTTCGCGCTCAACCGCGCCCTTCCCGACAGCCACACCCCGGCCTTTATCGCCACCACGCACAAAGCCCAAGCGATCTTCGCCGCGCACGCCAGCGGCGCTCCGGGGATGGACGCGGCGCACGCGCGAGCCGTGGTGGACCAGGCGGTCAAGACCCGCGTGTTCAACAAGCCTGAAGTCTATGCGGCGCTGGCCTCGATGTCGGGCGACATCGCCGGCAACGTGCAGAACTACGGCGCCATCAGCCACGTCCCGGCGGAAGCCACGCCCAACGTCCGCAACGACATGTATCTCACCGCCGAAGCGGTGCGCGCGCTGGCCAAGCCCGACGCGCATGGCGCGATCGGCGGCAGCGAGCTGCCGGTGCTCAAGGCCTACGGTTCCGACCTGAACCAGGGCACGCGCTACATCCCGATCTGGGTCAAGGTCTCGGTTGCGGTGGCGCTCGGCCTGGGAACCATGGTCGGCTACAAGCGGATCGTGGTAACGGTTGGCGAGAAGATCGGCAAGGATCACCTCACCTATGCCCAGGGCGCCTCGGCCGAGCTGGTGGCCGCGGGCACCATCGGGCTTGCGGAGGCCTACGGGCTTCCGGTCTCCACCACCCACATCCTGTCGAGCGGCGTCGCCGGCACCATGGCGGCCAACGGTTCGGGGCTGCAGGTCTCGACGCTGCGCAACATGGCGCTGGCCTGGGTGCTGACCCTGCCGGTGGCGATGCTGTTGTCCGGCACGCTCTACCTTATCCTGCACGCGCTGTTCTGAACCGGCCTGCACCGGAGCGGGGGGCCGACTCCACCGCCTGCTGTCTACGGGCGGCACTTCCGGCTAGACTGTTCGCAGTCACCCGGGAAAGCAGCGCCTCCGCATGGCCGACTCCAGTCTCGATCTCATTCGTCGTCCAGGCCCAGTGCACGCCGATCCCTCGCTTCCCGAGGCGCCGACGGTGCCGCCTACCGGCGACGCCCAGGTGGGCTCGGTCCGCGTTTCGGCGGCGCAGGCCACCGCCATCCTGCGCACCGCGGCACTGATCGCGGGCGGCGGGTTGCTGCTTTGGCTGTTCTCGCACGTCTTCCTGTTGCTGTTCTTCGCGGTGCTGCTGGCCTGCACCCTGCGCGGTGCCGCAGACGGGCTCGCTCGCCTGACCCGCCTGCCTGCCGGGCTGATGCTGGCATTGATCAGCCTGGCGCTGCTGGCGCTCGCCGGCTGCGGCGCGTGGTGGATCGGCCCGCAGCTGGCGCAGCAGGGCACCGATCTGGTCAACAAGCTGTCGGGAGAGATCGACCAGCTCTCGCAGCGCTATGGCTCGACCAAGTGGGGCATGACGGTGATGCAGCACTTGTCCGGCTCGAAGCCGAGCGCCCAGCAGCTCAGCGCCCCCGCCTTCAAGGTGCTCGGCCTGACGCTCGCGGCGCTGGGCGACTTGGTGCTGCTGGCGATCACCGCGCTCTACCTTGCGATCTCGCCCGAGCTCTACCAGCGCGGCATCCTCAGGCTGGTCGCCGTGCGGCACCGGCCGCGTGCGCTCGAGATCCTGCGCGAGGTGGGCCGGACGCTTCGGCGCTGGCTGCTCGGGCAGATGGTGGACATGGCGGTGGTCGGCATCATGACCGCGATCGGCATGAAGGTGCTGGGCGTGCCGGTGCCGCTGGCACTCGGCGTGCTGGCGGGATTGCTCACCTTCATCCCGTATTTCGGTGCGGCGATGGCCGGCGTTCCCGCCGTGTTGATCGCGCTCACGGTCAGCCCGGTCACCGCGCTGTACGCGGTGGGCGTGTTCGTGCTGTGCCACCTGGTGGAGGGCTATGCGCTGTCGCCCCTGGTGCAGCGCCGCCTGGTTGAGCTGCCGCCGGCATTGACGCTGTTGTCGATGGCGGCGGCGGGATCGCTGTTCGGGCCGCTCGGCATCGTGCTGGGAACCCCCATGGCGGCGGCGGCGATGGTGACGATCCGCGAGGGCTACGTGGTCGAGATCCTCGGCGACACCGCGGCGCACGACGCCAAGGCCGATTAATAGAGCGGGATGACTTTAGATCGGTCCGCTCCCTGATTTCCTGAAGTAGTTAGAGCATCGGTCGGGCGTGTGGGAGTCGAGCAGCCCGGCGATGGCGCCGGACATTCGCGGTTCGTGCGGCGGCTTTTCGGAGCAGGTGCGCGAGCTTTATGTGTATGCTACACACCATGAAGAGTGCAGATCTGATCCGAGAGCTACAGAGTGGTGGCTGGGTCCTGGATCGGATCCGCGGTTCTCATCATATTTTCAGGCATCCTCTTCGGCCGGGCCACATCAGCGTGCCGCATCCGCGTAAGGATCTCGGCACTGGTCTGGTCAACAAGATCCGCAAGCAAACCGACATCAACCATTAGCAGGTCAAGCATGCGCTACCCCATTGCCATCGAACCCGGCACCGAGACCACGGCTTTCGGTGTGGTTGTCCCCGATCTTCCCGGCTGTTTTTCAGCCGGTGATACGCTGGAGGAAGCTCTTGCCGCTGCTGAGGAAGCGGTTGCCGGATGGGTTGATGCCGCCCTGGATGCTGGCGAACCTATTCCCGGCCCATCTAGCTTGGACGCTGTTTGCGCCAATCCCGAGTACAAGGGGTGGATCGTTGGGGTGGTCACCTTAAGCCCAGCAATGCTCGACGACACAGTTGAGCGGGTCAATATCACGCTTCCGCGCCGCGTACTGGCACGGTTGGATGCCAGGGCTCGCGCTGCCGGTGAGAGCCGCTCGAGTTTCATCGCTCAATTGACTCTGGCTTGATGGTTCAGCCGGGCTCCGCTTCGCTAGTCAGCAGGTGCTGATACGATCCGAGTCTCGGCGGCCACTATTATGGTCCGCGTCCGGCTACTAGTTCAGTCCGGCTCTCCCAGGCCAGGATCGCCTGAGTTACTTCTGCAACCGCATCCTGTAGACCTATGGGTGGCAAACCCTTCGTCTGGCGAAGTTTTCCAGTTCATTTTGGATGCCTTTGAAGTGGCCGGTTGTGAATTGATACCTGCGAATGATGCGTCCTCCTGGAAGTAGAATTCCTATGCCAAGAATTTCCATGACAATGTACAGGCCGATCATCGACCTGCCCTGCCGCAAGACTTCCAGGAGTAGCCCCACCAGGATTCCGCTGCCGAAGATCGTCAACACCAATGCCCAAACCAGCTGGACCATCACGAGGTTGGGATCATTGCGCGCTCGTAGAACGATCCTTGCCTCCCGGCCGATTGCTGTGATCCTGCTGTTCGCTCGCTTCAGGGTGAATGCTGGTATTCCCTCGTAACAGAGCCGGGGGCATAGATCACGATCAGGGTGCCGACGACACCACCGCCGACTGCGATGATGAAGACACCCGGCACTGTCTGTAAGAGGAAGTAGTTCAACGTTATGTCTCTCACCTAGGCGCGCATATCCTCTGGATGCGCTACTCGCCGCCAACGCCTCGAAGGCGCGTCGCCATAGCACGAGGCTTGCACCAAGCCCGCCCTCCGAACGGGTGAACCACAGGGCCTCACGTCGCTGCAGGGCCAAAGTCATGCGGGTCTGGGGCCGCCCGGCCCCAGCGGGGCGCGGGGCAGAGCCCCCCCCAAGGGGGCGGCCCCGACCCCGCTCGAAACCGGGGGGGGGGGGGGGCCCCCCCGCCCCCGGCGGGGCGCGGGGCAGAGCCCCGCTCATGGGTCCGGACTCGAGCCGGATCTCAGCGGAGGCTGGAAGGAACGCCGCCGGCGAAGCCGCGGATCGGCGTGCGCGTCGGCGCAAGGCGATCAAGCCAACGCGCGCTCCGGTTCCTGATCGCCTGGCGCCCCGGCACCTCGACGAGATGGTGCAGCAGGCTGGCCCCCGCCTGGACGGCGACGCAGATCAGCAGGCCAAAAGCGAGCGGATGGCCGGGATGCAGGCGCGATTGCAGCCCGGCCCAGAGCAGCAGCACGAAGGCATGGCACATATAGACCGCGTACGAGGTCTCGCCCAGGTAGCGGCCGATGCGTCCGGTCAGGCCGCCCAACCCCGGCGTGAGCGACAGCAACAGGATCAGCCAGGCCATCGCGGCGAAGAACAGCCCCGGGTGGCTGGAACAGGCGAGCAGAGCCGCAGCACACCAGCCCACCGCGAGCGCCCCGGTGCGGATCCGGACCAGCGTCTCGAACGCGGCGCCGGCCAGCAGCCGGAGCATCGCGCCGAGCGAGAACTCCAGCACCACGCGCGGCACCGACCAGCCGAACCGGAATATCCGGCCGCTCTCGAGGAAGCCGGCCACCAGCACTGCCACGGTGACCGCTGCGAGCAGCAGCAGCCGCCGCCCGTAGGCCGAGCGCCCGGCGCCGCCGATGCAGCCGAACAACAGCGGCGCCAGCCCGTAGGCCACCAGCTCGCTGCTGATCGACCAGGATGGGAAGTTCCACGCGGGTTCAAGCTGCACCGCGAAGCCGTGCAGAAGCAGCAGCTGGCAGCCGAATGCGGCGGTGGAGAAGGCGGCAGCGTGGGCGGGGCGGAAGCCGGTGGCCAGGTGCAGGCCGCCGAGCAGGGCAACAAACGCCGCCAGAACCGCAAGGTGGGTCGGGTAAAGGCGGGCGAACCGGGCCAACAGGAAACCCAGCACCCTGCGCCGCTTGTTCGGGCCCTGCAGGATCTGCGGGTGCGCGTGGAACAGCACGAAGCCCGACAGCAGAAAGAAGCAGTCCACCATCACCGGTCCCTTCTGGAGCAGCGACGCCGACCCGCCGGGATGCCACCGCAGCAGGGGTGCGAGGTGGAACAGCACCACCCACCAGGCGAGCAGCGCCCGCAGGCTGGTCAGGGCGGCCATGTTCGCGGGCACGGTGCGCGCCGTTGATGTGGGTGTCGCGAGAACGTCCATCCGATCGGCTCCGGCGGCGGCTTCAGCAAGCCCGATTGAGCGGGCAGGCGCAGGTATCTTATCGAAGCTGCAATGAAAACTTGGTTAACCCTCCGCCTCGCCGCGGCCTTGGAGCGCACCTCCACCGGCATTACCTGTTTGTGGCATTCGAACAGGATCCTGGCGCCTATGCCCGACACGACCCCGGCCTTGTTGTCCGCTGCCGCCCGCACGCCAGAACGGGATCTGGAGGGTCTGCCGGAATGGGACCTGTCCGACCTTTACGACGGAACGGAAAGTGCTGCCCTGGCAACCGATCTTGACGAGGCGGCGGCGGCCGCGCAGGGCTTCAAGGAAGCCTATTCAGGCCGGCTCGCGGGCTGCGATGCGCGGGCGCTGGCCAGCGCCATCGCCGAGTACGAGCGGATCGACGAGCGGCTCGGCCGTGCGTCCTCCTATGCCGGGCTGCTGTTCTCCGGCGATTCATCGGACTCGCGGATCGCGCGCTTCGCCCAGTCGGTGAACGAGCGGATCACCGCGATCGGCACCGATCTGGTGTTCTTCACGCTGGAGCTGAACCGGATCGACGACGCGCTGCTGGACGATCACCTGCGCGACCCGGCGCTGGCCCGCTGGGCTCCGTTCCTGCGCGACCTGCGGGTGTTCCGCCCGCACCAGCTCAGCGATGAGGTCGAGCGCATGCTGCACGAGAAGGAGGTGACCGGGCGCGCCGCCTGGAGCCGCCTGTTCGACGAGACCATGGCCGGGCTGCGGGTTTCGGTGGGCGGCGAGGAGCTGACCGTGGGCACGGCGCTCAACCGGCTGTCGGACGCCGACCGCAGCGTGCGCGAGGCGGCGGCGCAGGCGATCGGCTCGCTGTTCCAGTCCAACATCAAGCTGTTCTCGCTGATCACCAACACCCTCGCCAAGGACAAGGAGATCGTCGATGGCTGGCGCCGCTATCCGCGTCCGGGCAGTGCGCGCAATCGCGGCAACATGGTCGAGGACGAGGTGGTCGAGGCGCTGGTGGATGCGGTCACCAGCGATTACCGCCGGCTTTCGCACCGCTACTACGCTCTCAAGGCCGGCTGGCTCGGGCTCAGCAAGCTCGAGCACTGGGACCGCAACGCGCCGCTGCCCGGCGACGACCACCGGACCATCGGCTGGGACGAGGCGCGCGCCCGGGTGCTCGGCGCCTATCACGGCTTCCACCCGGATCTTGGCGACATCGCGCAGCGGTTCTTCGACCATCCCTGGATCGATGCGAGGCTGCGTCCCGGCAAGGCCAGCGGCGCGTTCGCGCATCCCACCGTGCCGGCGGCGCACCCCTACATCCTGATGAACTATCACGGCCGCGCCCGCGACGTGATGACGCTGGCGCACGAGCTCGGCCACGGCATCCACCAGTCGCTGGCGGCCGAGCAGGGCTACCTGATGTCGGGCACGCCGCTGACCCTGGCCGAGACCGCGAGCGTGTTCGGCGAGATGCTGACCTTCCGCGCCCTGCTCGAGGCCGAGACCGACCCGGACCGCCGCCGCCTGATGCTGGCCGGCAAGGTCGAGGACATGCTCAACACGGTGGTGCGGCAGGTTGCCTTCTACCGCTTCGAGACCCTGCTGCACGACGAGCGGCGGCAGGGCGAGCTGCTGCCCGAGCGGATCGGCGAGATCTGGCGGCAGGTGCAGACCGAGAGCCTGGGGCCGGCCTTCAACTTCACGCCCGAGTATGACGTGTTCTGGGCCTATGTGCCGCACTTCGTGCACTCGCCGTTCTATGTCTATGCCTATGCGTTCGGGGACTGCCTGGTGAACGCGCTGTATGGCGTGTTCTCTGCCGGCCATCCCGGCTTCGAGGCCAAATACCTGGAGATGCTGCGCTCTGGCGGCACCAAGCGGCACGGCGAGCTGCTGGCGCCGTTCGGCCTCGACGCCACCGACCCCGCATTCTGGCGGCGCGGCCTCGACGTGATCGCGGGCTTCATCGACCAGCTGGAAGCCGCCTGATGGCCGAACGCGATCTCGACCGCGCCGGCTTGTTCGGCGAGCTGCGCCGGATGGCCCGTACCTCGGGCGCGGTGGGCGGCATCGCTGCCCGGCTCGCCGGCGAGCGCTTCGGCCTGCGCACCAACAAGACCGCGCATGCCGAGGATCTGCGCGCGATCCTGGGTGGCCTCAAGGGGCCGCTGATGAAGGTGGCGCAACTGCTGTCCACCATTCCCGACGCGCTGCCCGACGAATACGCCGCCGAACTCGCGCAGCTGCAGGCCAACGCCCCGGCGATGGGCTGGTCGTTCGTGCGGCGACGCATGGCGAGCGAGCTGGGCGGCGACTGGGAAAGCCGGTTCGGCGCGTTCGGCCGCGACGCGGCGGCGGCGGCGAGCCTCGGGCAGGTGCACCGCGCCACCCTGCACGATGGCAGCGAGGTGGCCTGCAAGCTGCAATATCCCGACATGCCGACCACGGTGGAGGCCGACCTGCGACAGCTGCGGGTGGCGATGAACATCTACCACCGCATGGACAACGCGATCCAGCAGGACGAGATCTACAAGGAGCTTGCCGAACGGCTGCGCGAGGAGCTGGACTACCAGCGCGAGGCCGCGCATCTGCGGCTCTACCGCCGGATGCTGGGCGACTTCCCGCTGGTCACCGTGCCGGAGCCGGTGGAGGTGCTGTCCACCTCCCGCCTGCTGACCATGCAGTGGGTGGAGGGCAAGACCGTCAAGCAGCGGCTCGAAGAGGATCCCTCGCAGGAAAGCCGCAACCGCATCGCCACCGCCCTGTTCGGCGCCTGGTACACCCCGCTTTACCGGTATGGGGTGATCCATGGCGACCCGCATCTCGGCAACTTCCTGATCCGCCCCGACGACGGTCTCGCCCTGCTGGATTTCGGCGCCATACGCATCTTCCGCGCCGAGTTCGTGCGCGGCATCATCGACCTGTACGAGGCGATCCGCACCAACAACAGCGAGCTGGCGCACCACGCCTATCGCACCTGGGGGTTCACCGACCTCGACCACGAGAAGATGGAGGTGCTGAACGGCTGGGCCCGCTTCCTGTACGAGCCGCTGATCGACGACCGGGTGCGTCCGATCCAGGAAAGCGATGACCCGCAATATGGCCGCTCGGTGATCGAAAAGGTGCATGCCGGTCTCAAGCGCACCGGAGGCGTCAAGCCGCCGCGCGAGTTCGTGTTGATCGACCGTTCCGCGGTGGGGCTCGGCAGCGTGTTCCTGCGTCTCGGCGCCAGGCTCAACTGGAGCCGGATGTTCCATGAGCTGATCGACAACTTCAACGAGGCCGAGCTTGCGGCACGCCAGCGGGCGGCGCTGGCGGAAGCCCGGGTGCCGCCGCCGCTCGCC
>CAXUNX010000130.1:0-8772 GCA_964252545.1 uncultured Acetobacteraceae bacterium
GCCGCCGGGCCCGCTGAGCGGGGGGGCGGCGGCCTGGGCATGATCCACCGGATCATGCCCTGCTCCACGCCAGTATCAGCAAGCTTGAGCCAGTATCAGCAAGCCTCGGCCAGTGTCAGCGAGCCTGGCCGATCGCTCGTGGCAGCAAAGCCGCCCCGAACGGTTTGCTGCCGCCACGGTCCTGCTGCCGCCGGCGATTACCGGAACAGCGACAGCAACGACTGCGGCTGCGAGTTGGCGATCGACAGCGACTGGATCGCCAGCTGCTGCTTGGTCTGCAGCGAGGTCAGCTGGGCGCTTTCCTGCGACAGATCGGCATCGGTCAGCGCGCCGATGCCCGAGGTGAGCGCATTGCTCAGCGTGCTCACCGTGCTCTGCAGACCGGTCAGCTCGTCGGACGAGGAGCCCAGCGCGGAGCTGATCTTGTTGAGCTGGCTGATCGCCGCGTTGATCGCCGACAGCGCGTAGGCCGAGCCGGACTGCACCGACGCGGTGCCGACCGAGCTGGTGGCGGCACCGGTGCCGCTGACGTTCGCATTCAGGTTGCCGCCGGCGATGTCGAGATTGCCGCTGGCATCCTCGGTCACGCCGAAACCCTGGTTCTGCATCGCGTTCGACAGCTGGCTGGTGTAGGTCTGCACGCTGGCGCCGGCGCTGCTGGTGACGCTGACGAACGTCTGCTGCGTCGTGGTGTTGCCGTTTGCGTCCGACGCGGTCTGCACCGCATAGGAGTAGTTGCCGTTGGAATCTTCGCTGGCGGTGATGGTGGTGGAAGCGTTGCCGGTGGTGCTGAACGTATAAACGGTGTCGCCGTTGGCGTTTGTGCTCTGGGTGGGCGTGGCGCCGCCCGCGAAGGTCAGACCGGATCCGGCGGCATTCACCGTCACGGTGACGCCGGCACCGCTGGCGGTGCTGCCAAGCGCGGTGCTGATGGAGGTTCCCAGCGTGGTGCTGGCGGCCCCGGCGCCATCGTTGATCATGAAGGTGGTGGTGTTCGCGATGTTCTGGGCAGTGCCGTCGCTGTTGGCGACCGCCGTCGTGGAAAGCGTGATCGAGGCTCCAACATTTGCCGCACTGTCGAAGTCTGCGCTCGTCGCGGTGGACAGGCCGAGCTCGATGCCGGACTGGTTGACGTTGAGGCCGGCCAGCCCGAGGCCGGTCGAGGTCGCGTTGAAGCCGGCCTGCTGGAACAGCGTGCCATTGAGGTCCTGCGCCGAGGTCGCGGTGGTCGAGGTGACGCCGTTGCCGACCGCGCCGGCCAGCAGGTTGACGCCCTGAAAGGTGGCGCCGTTGGCGTTGGCGTTGATCTGGACCAGGGTCTTGGAGATGGTCTGGTTCAGAGTCGCAGCACTCAGCCCCTGGCTTTCGCCCTCGGTGAGGTCCTGCGCCAGCGTCGAGAGCAGCGTGGACGAGCTGGTCGCCTGCGACGCCGCCGTGCTGATCACCTGGGCGGTGACCTGCAGGCCGGTGCTGATGCCGGCGAGGCCGGACACCTGCGAGCTCATGGTCTGGGAGATCGCATAGATCGCGGGATCGTCGGCCGCGGTGTTGACCTTCTTGCCAGTCGAAACCTGGTTTTCGGTCATGGTGAGCTGGGCGTTGGTCATGCGGAGGCTACTGAGAGCCTCCAGGGCCGCATTGTTGGTGTTGATCGAAAAGGCCACAGGTTTTCTCCGGTTGCTTGAGGACGCCTAGTAGGCGCGCACCTATGTGAAAGCTTCGTAAACAGCCGACGCGGATTCCGACTTCGAAGCCGCGAAAGCGAGCACGGCGTCTTCGTGCCGAACGATCCGGGATGCAATCTTCAGGGCGCGGTAGCACTCATCCGTCTCGAGCAACGCGACCACCTGGTCGAGCAGGTCCCGGGCAGTGGGCGAGGAGGTCGCCTGCCGGAACACGCCGATCAGCGCACCAGCCTCGAGCCGCGCGCAAGCACGCTCGTGCGGTTCGCCGACATAGGCGTTCTGAACTGCGAAATAGATGCGGCGTGCCGCCGTTACCGCCTGCGCGGGCGACATCAATTGCCGTCCGTAGATGAAGCGGACCTTGTTGGCGATACGCAGGTCGGCATCGCTGAGGAAGTGCAGGGCCGCCCCGTTGACGATCATCTTGTCGCCGCGGACGATTCGAACGTGCAAGCCGGCCATGGCGACCCTCCTCGGAGCTGGGATGGCACGCTATCGGCGAAACATTCATTGAAGGTTAATTTCGCGGACGGCCGGTCGCAAATGTTCGGGATCGCCAGGCAAAGCCGTTGCCGATACCGGCAGCGGTTGCGTAGCGTCGTCCTTCGGCGCGGCGTGGCGCCGGATGGCCTGATCAGGAGCACCAAGCATGGCGAACGGCCCCATTGGCATCATTTCGGCCGCGGTCTACCCGAGCCCCCGCCCGGATCTCCCGCACCTGGCCGTGATGTTCGAGCCGAGCGGCAACGTGCTGACGGCGGTGCCGATGGCGAGCGAGGCGGAGGCCTACAAGCATGTCGAGGAGGCGATGAAGAAGGCGGCCGACCTGTTGGTCGAGCCCCTGCACGAGCTGTAGGCCGCGGCGGACGGCCCGGCCGTGGCGGACGGCCCGGCCGTGGCGGGGGCCTATTGGCTGGGCGTGCCCGTCCCCGGCCGCTCGGGAGCGGCAGCCGTTGGCGGCGGGTTGAGCGCCCGGCGCATGGTGACGAGCTCGCGCTGCTGATTGGCCACGATCTCCCGTGCCATGCGCCGGAGCTGCGGGTTGTGGCCGTAACGCAGCTCGGCCTGCGCCATGTCAATGGCTCCCTGGTGATGCGGGATCATCGTTTCGGTGAAATCCCGGTCGACATTGCCGGTTGGCGCGACATCCATGTTGCGCATCATCTTGTCCATCGCGGCGCGGTTCTCAGCGAGATATTGCGCCTCGCCGCCGCTATCCGCCTGTGCCGCGCCGCCCAACCCCAGCAGCAGCGCCGCGGCAAACAGTTTCGTGTGCGTCATCATTCTTCCTTCCCTGAACAGACCACCCGCCTTGACCGACCTACCGCCTCGGCGCTGCGGCCTCCCCGCCAGGCGCCAGCCCGCGATCTGCCAGCACCGCCGACAGGAAGCGAAGCAGATCCTCGTTGGAGCGAGCCGCCACCGCCTCGTTTCGGCCGATCGGCCATGGCCGGCTACCGGTGCAGAACGCCAGCACCAAGCCCCGCATCAACGGACCCGCCATCACCGCGCCGGAAAGCGCGTCGTGAACGAAGCCTCGCCGATCCACCCGGAAGGCGCAATCGGCGAGGTGGCGGCCGATCAGACGCTGCATCATCTCGCCGTCCCATTGGTGAACCGCCTGAGGATAGTCGATAACCGACACCGCGCTGCCACCGTGCCGGAGGTCGTCCGCGACCTGAGCGCAGCGATCGGGGTGGATGAGCTGGTCCTTGCCGCCATACAGCATGAGCAGCGGCGCACCCGTTGTGGTGCTGTCGGTGAAGCGCGCGACGCAGGGCGCATAATAGGCGATGTGCCCGACGAAGCGCGGACCGTGCGGCGCCAGCCTGCGGGCGACCGTCTGGTAGAGCGCATAGGTCGTCGCCATGCCGCCATACGAAAAGCCCATCAAGGCGATGTGCGACGCATCGATCTCGGGGCGACCGCGCAGCGCCTCCAGCCCGGCATAGGCATCCGCGTCGAACATCGACTCGGTGATGCGCAGGGCGCGCCCGATGAACGACGTGGCGAGATCGGCGCGGGAGGCATAGGTCTCGACAACAAGAACCGCCACCCCGAGCTCGGCCAGCGGAAGGCCGTAGCGGGTGCCGCGCTCCTGGTAGTTGCCGACCGAGCCATGCAGCAGCACGATGGCGGGGACCTTGTGCGCAGCCGATGCGCCGGGCGGAAGATAAAGCAGGGCAAGCACCCGGCGATGCCTGGCCCGCCCCATGTCGGCAGGCATGAACGGATCGCTGCTGGCGAGGCTGATCTCGACCGGGGCAACGTCGCGCACCGAGTCCGGATCCGGCCAGCGCGCCGCGTATGCCGGAACGGCGGCGGCGCATGCAAGCATCAACAGCCAGAACACCAGCGCGGCCCAGGCCGGGCGGAACAGGCCCCTACCGGCTTCGGATTCGCAGCTCGTCATGATCGCGGCGGATAATCGGATATCATGCAGCTCCGGCTGGATAGCTCCGGCTGGGCAGGTCCGGCTGGGCAGCTCCGCTGGGGCGGGTTCGGACACAACAAACCATCGACCTTCCGGTTCAAGGTCAACGGAAATCCCGCGTCGGAACCTTGATGCCCGATCGGGTGGATAGATCGGGAAGCATGATGTCGCGTGCCGGGCGGCCGCCGGGGTCCGCCTGCTGGCCCAAGGCGGCCTCGCGCGGGTCTCTTGCCCCACCGTGCACGGCCGCGTCGCCACGGCCGTGCGGCAACGGGAAGGCTGCCTCCATCTGGCCCACGCCACGCAGCAGATCGCTCAGATCCTCAAGCCGGTCGGTGACCACGTGGATCACCTCGCCCTCGCGCTGCACGCGGCCGTGGCAGGCGATCATTCCTGCCGACAGCACCAGCCGCCGCTGCTTCTCGAAGCGGTCCGGCCACAGGATCAGGTTGCACACCCCGGTCTCGTCCTCGATGGTGATGAACATCACCCCCTTGGCCGAGCCGGGCTTCTGCCGCACCAGCACGATCCCCGGCACGATGACGCGCCGCCCGTCACGGACAAACGGCAGGTCGGCGCAGGTGATCATGCCGCGCGCCTGCAGGCCGCTCCTGAGGAAGGCCACCGGATGCCGCCGCAGGCTCAGACCGACGCTGCGATAATCCTCGACCACCTCGCGTCCCTCGCGCATCGGCACCAGCGGCACGAACGGCTCCACCAGCTCGGGCCGCGGCCGACGCGGCTGATCCGCATGCGCGAACAGCGGCAGCGCGGTGTCCGCCAGAGCCTTGACCTGCCAGAGCGCCTGACGCCGGTCGAGCCCGATGGCGTGGAAGCCGTCCGCCTCGGCCAGCCGCTCCAGGGCCGCGGCCGGGATGCCCGCCCGGCGCCAGATCTCCTCGATGCTGCCATAAGGCTCGTCGCCACGATGCGCCACCAGCTGGGCGGCGTGATGGTTCGCCAACCCCTTGGCCATGCGCAGCCCCAGCCGCACCGCAAGCCATGCCCCCCTGCCCGGCTCCAGCGTGCAATCCCAGCGCGACGCGTTGACGCAGACCGGCCGCACCTCGACGCCATGCTCGTTGGCGTCCCGCACCAGCTGGGCCGGCGCGTAGAAGCCCATCGGCTGGCTGTTCAGCAGGGCTGCGCAGAACACGTCCGGGTGGTGGCACTTCATCCATGCGCTGGCATAGGCGATCAGCGCGAAGCTGGCGGCGTGGCTTTCCGGAAAGCCGTACGAGCCGAACCCTTCCAGCTGGCTGAAGGTGCGCTCGGCGAACTCCTGTTCATAGCCGCGCTCGGTCATCCCCCCGATCAGCTTGTCCTTGAAGTGCGACACGCCGCCGGTGACCTTGAAGGTCGCCATGGAACGGCGCAGCTGGTCCGCCTCGCCCGGCGTGAAGCCGGCGCACTGGATCGCCACCTGCATCGCCTGTTCCTGGAACAACGGCACGCCCAGAGTCTTGCCGAGCACGCGCTTCAGCGCCTCGGTGGGATATTCCACCGGCTCGCGCTGCTCGCGCCGGCGCAGATAGGGATGCACCATGTCGCCCTGGATCGGTCCGGGACGCACGATCGCCACCTGCACCACCAGGTCGTAGAAGGTGGCGGGCCTGAGCCGCGGCAGCATCGACATCTGCGCCCGGCTCTCGATCTGGAAGGTGCCGAGCGTGTCGGCGCGCTGGATCATCGCGAAGGTCGCGGGATCCTCGACCGGTATGGTGGCCACGTCCAGCCGCAGATCACGATGCCGCTCCAGCAGCTCGAACGCGCGCCGCATGCAGCCGAGCATGCCCAGTCCCAGCACGTCGACCTTCATGAAGCGCAGCGCGTCGATGTCGTCCTTGTCCCACTCGATCACCTGCCGGTCGGCCATCGCCGCAGGCTCGATCGGCACCAGCTCGTCGAGCCGGTCGGCGGTCAGCACGAAGCCGCCCGGATGGGTGCCGAGCTGGCGCGGAAACCCGATCAGCTCGCGGGCCAGCTGCAGGGTCAGCCGCAGCCGCCGGTCGGCGAGATTGAAGTTGAGCGCCTCCGCATGCTCCGGCAGCACTCCTTCGTCCGACCAGCCCCAGACCTGCTGCGCCAGCGCCCCGGTCACGTCCTCGGTCAGGCCCATGACCTTGCCGACGTCGCGCACCGCGCCGCGCGCCCGGAAGCGCATGACAGTCGCGCAAAGTGCCGCCCGTTCCCGGCCGTAGCGCTGATAGACCCACTGGATCACCTCCTCGCGCCGTTCGGATTCGAAATCGACGTCGATGTCGGGCGGCTCGCGACGCTCCAGCGAGACGAAGCGTTCAAACAACAGGCCGGATCGCACCGGGTCGATCGAGGTGACGCCGAGCACGTAGCAGACCGCGGAATTGGCGGCCGAGCCGCGGCCCTGGCACAGGATGCCCTTCGAGCGCGCGAAACGCACGATGCTGTGCACGGTGAGGAAGTATGGCGCATAGTCCAGCGCCTCGATCAGCTGCAGCTCATGCTGCAGCTGGCTTGCCACCTCCGCCGGCGGCCCGTCCGGGTAGCGCCAGGCGGTGTTCTCCCGCACCAGCCGCTCCAGCGCCTGCTGCGGCGCCTCGCCCGGCACCTCCGCCTCGTCCGGATACTGGTAGCGCAGCTCGCCGAGACCGAAGCGGCAGCGCTCCGCGATCTCGGACGAGCGGGCCACCGCCTCGGGATAGCGCGCGAACAGCCGCCGCATCTCGGCGGCGCTCTTCAGGTGCCGGTCGGCGAAACGCTCGCGCCGGAAGCCCGCATCGTCGATGGTGCACCCTTCGCGGATGCAGGTGACGACGTCCTGCAGGATCCGACGCGGCGGCACATGGTAGAGCACGTCGCCGGTCACCACCGCAGGCACTCCTGCCGCCTGCGCCAGCTCAACCAGCCGTCGCAGCCGCGCCGCATCGCCCGGCCGCCGGCGCAGGCCAAGCGAAACAAAGCAGCGTCCGCTGAAGCCCTGCTCCATCCGGCGCAGCTCGTCTGCAAGATGCTCGTCGGGCGCATCCGGCAGCAGGATCAGCAGCAATCCCTCGCCCATCGCCAGCAGATCGCTCCAGCCGAGCGCGCAGCCATCCTTTCCGGCGCGCCCCTTGCCCAGGCTCAGCAGCCGGCACAAACGTCCGTAGCCTGCGCGATCGACGGGGTAGACCAGCAGCGGCAGGCTGTCCTGCAGGTCGAGCCGGCAGCCGACAACCAGCCGGATGCCGATCTCCTCCGCGCGCGCATGCGCCCGCGCGATGCCCGCCAGCGTGTTGTGGTCGGCAAGTCCGACCGCCGGCATCCCCAACCGCTTGGCCTGCAGCAGCAGCTCCTCCACGTGGCTGGCGCCGCGCAGAAACGAATAGTTCGATGTGAGCTGCAGCTCGACATAGTCTGCCATCGGTGACCTAGCGGGAAACGAGGCAGGCAAGGGCTTTGCCCTTGACCCATTGGGGCCGCGGCCCCAAACCCCGACTATTAAGAGGTTAACTGCTTAGTTTTCGTTTGTATCGGCATGGTACCGGCTGGTGGAAGGTGCGGCTTCGCCCGGCCGCTTCATCAACACGTAGCCGGATTGTTCCAGGTGACGCACCAGCCGTTCCGCAGTGATGCGCGCCATCATCCCATCGGCATGATGCACCCGCTTGCGTCCGGCATAGCGCAACGCGAACGACAGCGTTTCCTCGATCTCCATGCTGCTGGCCGGACGCAGATCGTTGTTGCTCATGGTGTTGGACCTCAAAAAAAACCATGCAGGAACCAGCAGAGCGCTCCGGTGGCGGGATCAACTCCGTCTCCTTTGCGGAACAGCCAGAATCGCCGTCCCTGCTCGTTCTCGACAATCCAGTAGTCGCGCACGGCCGCGACCTCGTTGTCGCGCCGCCACCACTCGCCGGTGATGCGCTCGGGCCCGTCCGCGCGCGTCACGCGGTGGCGGATGCTGCGCCAGGTAAAGGCGCGCGGCGGATGGTCGGGCAGCATGCCCAGCGCCTCCACCGGCTCCGGCCGCCGCAGCAGCCGCACCGGACGCGGCCAGGGCGAGGTCCAGCCTGCCTGCTCGGACATGTCGGAGCGGATCGCCCGCTCGGAGCGCTCGGGGATGTCGCTCTCGGCGGGCTGCAGCCGATAGATCCGCGAGGCGCCCAGCCGGTTCGACAACCGGTCGATCAGCTCGGACAGGTCGGCGGTTCCGTGCTCCGGCAGTGCCAGCGGGCTGGGCTTCTGCCCATAGGCAAGCGGCTCGACCAGCGGCAGCCGCAGGCGCATCACCTCCACGCCGAGGCCAGGATCCACCTGCTCGATACGCTCATCGAGCAGGTGCGCCAGATGCCGCGGGTCGCGCACCGGACGCGAGGTGCCGATCCGCACCACCTGGATCGTGGCATCCACCCGCTCGAAACCCAGCTCCAGCCGGCGCGCCCCCTCGCCGCGCCGCTCCAGCAGCACGCAGGCCTCCCGCACCAGCAGGAGGATCACCGCGGCAAACGCTTCGGGGGTCGAGACCGGTTCCACGAAGCGGCGCTGCACGGTGATCGTCTGCGGCGGCAGCACCGGCTCGATCGGCTCGCATAGCTGCCCCAGCGCCTGGTCGAGCCGCCTCAGCAGCTCGCCTCCGAACCGCCGTGCCAGCGGCGCGCGCGGGGTCGCCGCGAGGGCGCCGACCCGCTCCAGCCC
>CAXUNX010000131.1:0-8737 GCA_964252545.1 uncultured Acetobacteraceae bacterium
GCCCGGCCGACGAGGCGCGCTGGATGCCCGGGGTCGAGGACGGGGTGCGCGGCATGGCCTTCATCGAGGCCGCCCTCGAATCCAGCCGCAACGACGCGCGCTGGACCAGGCTGCCGGCCTGACCGGCGGCGCTCACCGCGCGGGCAGTAGCGGCAGGAAGCCTGCCAGCGCCAGCAGCGCGGCCAGCAGCACCGGCGGCGTGAGCACGAGGCCGATCCGCATATACTGGACCCAGCCGATCCTCACCCCCTTGCTGCCCAGGACATGCAGCCAGAGCAGCGTCGCCAGGCTGCCGATCGGGGTGAATTTGGGGCCGAGATCGCAGCCGATGACGTTGGCATAGGCCATCAGTGCGCGGGTGGATGCCGGCAGCGCCTGCGCCTGCTGGATCGACAGGGCGCCGATCAGCACGCTGGGCAGGTTGTTCATCACCGAAGACAACAGCGCCGCCCCGAAGCCGGTGCCGAGCGCGGCCGCGAACCGACCGCGCCGGGCGAGCCAGACCAGTGCCGAGGCGAGATCGCCGGTCAGTCCGGCGTCGCGCAGCCCATAGACCACCAGATACATGCCGAGGCTGAACACCACGATCTGCCAGGGTGCCTCGCGCAGCACCCGGCCCACCGGGATCACCCTGTTGCGGCCGCGGCCAGGCCAGCGGCCGGCCAGAACCAAGAGCACCAGTGCAGCGGCGCCGGTGACCACGGATACCGGCACGCCCCGGCTGGCGAGCACGAAATAGGCCACCAGCAGCACGGCCAGCAGCGGAAAGGCGGCCCGGAACACCACCGGATCGCGGATCGCCGTCGCCGGCTGCTGCAGACCCGACAGCCGGTAGCGGCGCGGGATCTGGCGGCCATACACCAGCCCGAGCACCCCCAGGGTGGCGAGTAGGGAGACCAGGTCCACCGGCACCATCGCCGCGGCATAGCGGTTGAAGCTGATGTGGAAGAAGTTGGCGCTGACGATGTTGACCAGGTTGGAGATCACCAGCGGCAGGCTGGTGCTGTCCGCGACGAAGCCGGTGGCGACGATGAAGGCCAGGGCCGCTTGCGGCCTGAACTCGAGCTCGGCCAGGATGGCGACGACGATCGGGGTGAGCAGCAGCGCTGCCCCGTCATTGGCGAACACCGCCGCGCTCACCGCCCCAAGCAGCACGACCAGCGGAAACAACCGGCGCCCGCGCCCGCCTCCCCAGCGCGCCACGTGCAGCGCGGCCCACCGGAACAACCCGGCCTCGTCCAGCAGCAGCGAGATGATGATCAGCGCCACAAAGGTGAAGGTCGCGTCCCAGACGATGTGCCACACCGCCGGGATGTCGCGCAGGTGGATCACGCCGAGCAGCAGGGCCGCCGCCGCGCCGCCGGTCGCACTCCAGCCGATGCCGAGCCCGCGTGGCTGCCACACCACGAGCACCAGCGTCAGAGCAAAGATGATGATGGCGGGCATCCGGCTCCATCGGCGGCAAAAGGTTCAATGCGCAACACCGGGACAGAGGGCGGCGCGACCCGGCCGAGCTGCGGCCGCAGCAGGATGCCGGGCATGGCTCCAGGAGAACAGGGCGGAGCAGGCCGCTCGCCGCGTCGGTCTCCCCGGGGATCGACCGGAGCGCCGCCCAGGCCGCTGTGCACAAAAATCTTTCATCAATCAACCAGCCTGCCTGCTGCTTGCGCACGGCTGATCCCGCAAGCGGAGGGATGCGCGATCGCATCGCAGCGCCTGCCTCGGCGCCGGCCCCCGGTGCGGCCGACTGGCACAAAACCTGCAAACCCACCATGGGGCGCCACCAGGCAGCCCAGGCCGGTGCGGGCAGCCAGCGCCGGTTGGGGAGGGGCAACCGACACCCATTCAGAGATCGCCATGCCGCCGCAAAAGGCCACCCGGATCACCCTGCTCAGTTTCGCGACGCCGGCGATGCGGGCCTTCCACCTGAGCTGGATGGCGTTCTTTGTCTGCTTTTTCGCCTGGTTCGCGGTGGCGCCGCTGATGCCGGTGATCAAGGGCGAGTTCCACCTGGGCGCCGCGCAGATCGCCAACATCAACATCGCAGCGGTGGCGGTCACCGTGCTGGCGCGCATGGCGATCGGCCCGCTCTGCGACCGGTTCGGGCCGCGCGCCGCCTATACCGGGCTGCTTGTGCTGGGATCGATCCCGGTGATCGGCATCGCGTTCGCGCACTCCTACCAGGGCTTCCTCCTGTTTCGCCTGGCGATCGGCGCGGTCGGCGCCAGCTTCGTGATCACCCAGTACCACACCTCGGTGATGTTCGCGCCGAACGTGGTGGGCACCGCCAACGCCACCGTCGGCGGCTGGGGCAATGCCGGCGGCGGCGCCGCGCAGAGCGTGATGCCGCTGATCCTGGCGGCACTGCTCAGCCTGGGGGTGCAGCATTCGCTCGGCTGGCGGGTCGCGATGGTGGTGCCTGGCGCGCTGATGCTGATCGTGGCCGCGCTGTACTGGCGCTTCACGGAGGACACGCCGGCCGGCAACATTTCCGCGCTGCGCGCGCGCGGGATCGTGGTGGATGCCGGCAAGAAGGGCGGCCTCGCGGTGTTCCGGCAGGCGGCGCGCAACTACCGCGTCTGGATGCTGGCCGCGACCTATGGGGCCTGCTTCGGCGTCGAGATCTTCATCCACGGCGTCGCCGCCAGCTACTACGTCGAGCGGTTCGGCCTGTCGCTGACCGATGCCGGCCTGGCCGCGGGCAGCTTCGGGCTTCTCGCCTTGTTCGCGCGCGCGCTCGGAGGCATTGCCTCGGACCGGATCGCCCGCGCGCGCGGCCTGCATGGCCGCACCAGCCTGCTGTGCTTGCTGATGGTGGGCGAGGGCGTGGGCCTGCTGGTGTTCTCCTTCGCCTCCACGCCCGGCGCGGCGCTTGCGGCGATGCTGGCGTTCGGCCTGTTCACGCACATGGCCTGCGGCTCCACCTATGCGCTGGTGCCGTTTATCGACCGCCAGGCGCTCGGCGGCGTCGCCGGGATCATCGGCGCGGGCGGCAATGTGGGCGCGGTCGGCGCCGGCTTCCTGCTCAAGGCGAGCGGCGACCTGCCCGCCGCCCTGTTCGATCTCGGGCTGATCGTGCTTGCCTGCTCGCTGTGCGCGATCTCGGTGCGCTTCTCCCCGCGCACCAGGCAGGCGGAGCGGCTGCTCCTGGAGGCGGCGGTGGCGCAGCGCCACGGCGAACTGCCGCAAGGTGCGGTGGCATGAAGGCACGCCGCCCCCGGACCGCCGGCCTGCGGGTCCGGTTCTGATGCACGGGTCGCTTCCGGCCCTGCAGACCGACACGCACTGCCCGTACTGCGCCCTGCAATGCGGCATGACGCTGAAGCGCGAAGCCACCGGCGGCTGGCTGGTCGAAGCGCGCGACTTTCCCACCAACAAGGGCGGGCTCTGCCGCAAGGGCTGGACCGCCGGCAGCCTGCTTTCCGACCCGGACCGGCTCACCACGCCGCTGATGCGCGCAAGCAAGGGTGCCGCGCTCTGTCCGGTGTCCTGGGACGAGGCGCTGGGCCGCGCCGCCGCCGGCATCGCCGACCTGCAGAACCGCCACGGCCCGGATGCGATGGCGGTGTTCGGCGGCGGCGGCCTGACCAACGAGAAGGCCTACCTGCTCGGCAAGTTCGCCCGGGTCGTGCTCCGCACCGCCAACATCGACTATAACGGCCGCTTCTGCATGGCGTCGGCCGCGACGGCCGGGCTGCGCGCCTTTGGCATCGACCGCGGCCTGCCGTTTCCGCTGGGGGACATTCCCGGCGCCGAGGCGATCCTGATCGCCGGCGGCAACCCCGCCGAAACCCTGCCGCCGATCATGCAGTATTTCGAGGCGCAGCGCGCACGCGGCGGCAGGCTGATCGTCAGCGATCCGCGCCGCACGGCGACCGCCAAGCTGGCCCACCTGCACCTGCAGCTGACCCCCGGGACCGATGCCTCGCTGGCCAACGGCCTGCTGCACGTGGCGGTCCGCGACCGGCTGATCGACGAGCATTTCATCGCCACCCGCACCGAAGGCTGGCAGGCGGTGCGGCGCGTGGTGGCGTCGTACTGGCCGGACCGGGTCGAGCGGGAGACCGGCGTGCCGGCGGCCCAGATCAACGAGGCCGCGCACCTGATCGGCGAGGCCGCCACCGCCATCATCCTGTCCGGGCGCGGCGCCGAGCAGCAGAGCCAGGGCGTCAATAACGCGCTCGCCTTCATCAACCTGGCGCTGGCGCTCGGCAAGGCCGGCAGGATGCATTGCGGCTGGGGTTGCCTGACCGGCCAGGGCAACGGCCAGGGCGGCCGCGAGCACGGGCAGAAATGCGACCAGCTCCCGGGCTATCGCCGCATCGACGACGCCAGCCACCGCGAGGCGGTCGCGCGCGCCTGGAACATCGATGCAGACATGCTCCCTGCGGCAGGCCTGTCGGCGACCGGGATCCTCGACGCGCTCGGCCAGGCGGACGGCATCCAGGGCCTGCTTCTGCTGGCCTGCAACCCGGTGGTCTCGGCGCCGGCCAGCGCCACGCTGGGGGCGCGCCTCCGGCGGCTGCCGTTGTTTATCGCCCTCGACCAGTTCCTGTCGGAAAGCTCCGAACAGGCCGACATCGTGCTGCCGGTGACGCAATGGGCCGAGGAGACCGGCACCATGACCAACCTCGAAGGACGCGTGCTGCTGCGCAGGCAGGCGGCGGCGCCTCCGCCCGGGGTGCGCACCGACACCGCCATCCTGTCCGAGCTCGCGGCGCGGCTGGGCCACGGCCGCCACATCCCATCCGACCCCGAGGCGGCGGCGGCCGATTTCCGGCGCGCCAGCAGCGGCGGCGCCGCCGACTATGCCGGCATCAGCTTCGAGCGCATCGAGCGGGAGGATGGCGTGTTCTGGCCCTGCCCGGACGAGAGCCATCCCGGCACGCCGCGGCTGTTTCTGGAACGCTTCGCCCACCCGGACGGCCGGGCCCGCTTCTCGGCGGTGCAGCAGCGCGCATCGGCCGAGCAGCCGGACGCGCACTACCCGCTCTACCTGACCACCGGGCGCGTGCTCGGCCACTACCAGACCGGCGCCCAGACGCGTCGCGTCGCCGCACTGCGCGAGGCGGAGCCGGACGCGTTTGTTGAGATCCATCCCGACACCGCGGCGTCCGCCGGCATCGGCCACGGCGCGATGGCCCAGCTCACCACCCGACGCGGCAGCGCCGCCTTCCGCGCGCGGCTGACCCGCGACATCCGGCGCGACACGCTGTTCGTGCCGTTCCATTGGGGCGGCGCATCCAGCGCCAACCGGCTCACCAGCGAGGCACTCGATCCGGTCTCCAGAATACCCGAATACAAGGTCTGCGCCGTACAGCTCCGCCCGGCTGTCGCGGCGGCCGGCCTGCAACAATGAGGACGCAGCCGTCATGATCGACTCGACCCCCCGGATCATCACCGGCATCTTCAGCTTCACCGGCGGCGGATACGCCAATCCGGTCGTCCCCGATCCGGTCAGCCCGGGCGGGCTCGCATCCTACAGCACGCCGGCGGACAAGCGGGCGCAACTGATCTATCTGCGCGCCGGCAACTCGACCAGCGAGATGGTCACCCTGGTGCTGCTGCGGAATGGCGCGCCGATGCGGCTGTTCCCGCTCGGCGCCAAGTCCGGCCAGCACGTGCCGCTCGCCGTGGTGGAGGACCTGTTCCCCGACACCAGGCTCGAGCTCCGCATCGCAGCGCCCGAGGGGCTGTCCGGCACGCTGGTGCTGGATATGGGCCTGATGGAAATCTGATCCGCGAGGAACCACACCGATGGTAAAACAGAAGCTGGTCGTGATCGGCAACGGCATGGCCGGGGCGCGCGCGGTCGAGGAGGTGCTGGCGCGCGGCGGCGGCGACCTGTTCCACATCACGATGTTCGGCGACGAGCCCTACGGCAACTACAACCGGATCATGTTGTCCAACGTGCTCAGCGGCGCGCAGGATACCGGAGAGATCTTCATCAACCCGCTCGAATGGTACGGCGAGAACGACATCACCCTGCATTGCGGCGCGCCGGTCATCGCCATCGACCGCGCGGCACGCGTCGTGCTGTCGGCGTCCGGGGTCAAGGCGCACTACGACACGTTGCTGATCGCCACCGGCAGCCGCGCCTTCATGCCGCCGGTGGAGAACATCCGCACGCCCGAAGGCGGGCTGCTGCCCGGCGTGTTCGGCTTTCGCACCATCGACGACTGCAGCGCCATCATCGACACCGCCCGGCGCAGCAAGGTCGCCGCGGTGGTCGGCGGCGGCCTGCTGGGGCTGGAGGCGGCGCGCGGCCTGCTCAACCATGGCTGCGCCGTGCACGTCATCCACCTGTCCAAGCACCTGATGAACGCGCAGCTCGACGCGCAGGGCGGAGCGCTGCTGAAGCGGGCGATGGAAGCGATGGGAATCACCATCCATCTCGGCAAGAGCACCGCCGCGGTGCTCGGGGCGGATCACGTCGCAGGCCTGCGCTTCACCGACGGCGAAACCCTTCCGTGCGACATGCTGGTGGTCGCGGCCGGGATCCGGCCCAACGCCGAGATCGCGCAGCAGGCGGGGCTGACGGTCGAGCGCGCCATCGTGGTGGACAACCACATGCGCTGCGTCGACGACCGCAACGTGTTCGCCGTGGGCGAATGCGCGCAGCACCGGGGCCGCGTCTACGGGCTGGTGGCGCCGCTCTGGGAGCAGGCCAAGGTGTTCGCCGACCAGATCACCGGACGCAACATCGACGCCGCCTATCATGGCTCCAAGCTCGCCACCAAGCTCAAGGTGATGGGAGTCGAGCTCGCCTCGATGGGCATCACCGAGCCGGTGGAGCCGCACGACGAGATCATCCAGTTCACCGAGCCCGCGCGCGGCACCTACAAGAAGCTGATCGTGCGCGACGGCCGGCTGGTGGGCGGCATCCTGATGGGCGACATCTCCAAGGCCGCCTACCTGATGCAGGCGTTTGATCGCGACAGCCCGTTGCCCGAGGAGCGCCTCGGCCTTCTGTTCGATCTCGGCACGCCCTCGCAGAAGGTGACGCTCGACGAGATGCCCGCCGATCAGCAGGTCTGCAACTGCAACGGCGTCACCAAGCAGGCGATCGGCGCCTGCGTCGCCGCCGGCCGCAGGACCACCCGGTCGGTGATGGACGCGACCCGCGCCGGCATGGGCTGCGGCTCGTGCAAGGCGCTGGTCGGCGAGGTGGTGGAATGGTTCGCGGGCGGCACCGTCGAGGAGGACCCGTCGGTGCACTACTACGTGCCCTCGATCCCGCTGGCCAAGCCGGCGCTGGTGGCGGCGGTGCGCGCGCAGGGCTTGCGCTCGGTGTCGTCGGTGTTCGCGGCCCTGGCCGGCGGCGTCGAGGATGCCGCCAGCAAGCCGGCGCTGGCCTCGTTGCTGATCACGGTGTGGGCGGGCGAGTACCAGGACGAGCGCGACGCGCGCTTCATCAACGACCGGGTGCACGCCAACATCCAGAAGGACGGCAGCTTCTCGGTGGTTCCGGAGATGCCCGGAGGGGTCACCACGCCCGCCGACCTGATCCGCATCGGCGAGGTCGCGCGGAAATACAACGTGCCGCTGGTCAAGCTCACCGGCGGCCAGCGCATCGACCTGGTGGGCGTCAGCAAGGACGACCTGCCGAAGGTCTGGGCCGATCTCGGGATGCCCTCGGGCCACGCCTACGGCAAGAGCTACCGGACCTGCAAGAGCTGCATCGGCACCGACCATTGCCGCTTCGGCCTCGGCGACAGCATGGCGCTGGCCAAGCGGATCGAGGGGCGGTTCCGCGGCGTCGACAGCCCGGGCAAGCTCAAGCTCGCCACCGCCGGATGCCCGCGCAACTGTTCGGAGGCGATGGTCAAGGACCTCGGCGCGGTGGCGATCGGCAACGATCAATGGGAGATCTATGTCGGGGGCGCTGCCGGCTCGCACATACGCAAGGGCGACGTGCTCTGCACCGTACAGGGCGCCGACGCGGTGATGCAGGTCAGCGGGCGCTTCATCCAGTTCTACCGCGAGCATGCGAAGTTCAAGGAACGCACCCACAGCTTCGTGGAGCGGATCGGCATCGAGCGGCTGCGCGCCGTGCTGGTCGAGAACAGCGAGGGGTTGGTGGAACAGCTCGACGCGGCGCTGCAGCGCTCGGTGGACGCCGCCTTTGATCCCTGGCGGGAGGCCAGCAGGCCGCGCACCGCGAACCAGTTCAGCAGCCTGCTGCTGGCCGGCGAAGGAGCGGAGTGATGGCCTCGGGCGCGGAGCGCGCGGGCGCGGTGCGCATCGCCCACCTGTCCGACATCCCGGAAGGGGAGGGCCGCACCGTCGAGGTGGCGGGCCTGCAGCTGGCGGTGTTCCGGACGCGCGACGGCGTGTTCGCGACCCAACCGGACTGCCCGCACCGGCAGGGGCCGCTGGCGGACGGGCTGACCGGCGGCGCCACGGTGCAGTGCCCGCTGCACGACCGGCTGTATGATCTGCGCACCGGCGCCGGCCTCAACACCCCGTGCCGCATCAACACCTACCCGGTGAGCGTGCGGGAGGACGGGGTGATCCTGCTGGCGGCGCCGCCCGCGGCGATGGTGCAGGCCTGAAGGCCGGGCCGCTGCCGCCCGCCGCCGCGTCGCGCGCCCCGGTTGGGGAGCGCCGGATGTGGCACCATGCGGCAACTCTCGGGTGCGGTTCACGTTCGGTCGCGCGTAGCGTACGGTGCCGTGGCTGCCTGTCCGTGGCGTCCCTCCGGGTGGAACTATCCGATGCCAGAAACCGTCACCAC
>CAXUNX010000132.1:0-8725 GCA_964252545.1 uncultured Acetobacteraceae bacterium
GCCCTGGTCGGGGGTGGCGAGCTCGTCCTCCCGCAGCTCGTCGGCGAGGTCGCGCAGCAACCGGGCTGGATCAGGCGCTCCCAGCAGCGCCGGCAAGGCGCGCACCAGCACCGCCTCGCCGCCAAACGGCTCGATCTCCACGCCCAGGCGCAGCAGCGACGGCGCCTGGCAGAGCAGCAGCGACGCGGTGCCGCGCGGCCACCTGCTCGCACGGCCGTCCCACCTACCTCAAGCTGAGCCGAAACGCGCTCGAGCGGTTGTTCGGACGCGCCTGAAGCGGCGCCGCGAGCGGTCCGGCCCCGGCTGGCTCCCCCGCCGCAACCTGTCTAGGATAGGCAGGCTTGAGCCTGGATGATTGGGACACCCGTGCATCTGCCGCTGCTTTCGCTGGTCACCTTCCTGCCGCTGCTTGGCGCGCTCGTGTTGTTGCTGATGCCGGCCGCGGGCGGCCAGCGCACCTCGCGGCAGGTCGCACTCTGGACCAGCCTGCTGGTGTGGGTGCTCTCGATCGGGCTGTGGCTCCGGTTCGATCCCGCAGGAGCGGGGTTCCAGTTCCAGGAGCGCGCCAGTTGGATGCCCGGCTTCGGCGTGTCGTACCATGTCGGCGTCGACGGCATCAGCCTCCTGTTCGTGCTGCTGGCCACCACGCTGACGCCGATCGCGATCCTCGGCTCCTGGCGCTTCGCCGGCAGCCGGGTGCGCGACTACATGCTGTTCGTGCTGCTGCTCGAGACCACCCTAATCGGGCTGTTCGCCGCCCTCGACTTCATCTTGTTCTATGTGTTCTTCGAGGCCACGCTGATCCCCGCCAGCCTCTTGATCGGCGTCTGGGGCAGCAGCGCCAACCGGGTGGCGGCGTCGCTCAAGTTCTTCTTGTTCACGTTCGGCGGCTCGCTGTTCATGCTGATCGCGCTGCTCTGGATGTGGCGGGTGGCCGGCACCACCGACATCCCGGTGCTGCTGCGCACCCACTTCGCGGCCTCCACGCAGATGTGGATGTTTCTGTGCTTCGCGCTCGCCTTTGGGGTCAAGCTGCCGCTGTTTCCGCTGCACGGCTGGATGCCGGACGCCTATACCGAGGCGCCGGCGCCGGCGGCGGTGCTGATCTCCGGGGTGCTGTCCAAGGCCGGCGCCTACGGCTTCCTGCGCTTTGCGATCTGCATGCTGCCGGAGGCGGCACACCGTGCCGCTCCGTGGATGATCGCGCTTGGCATCGTCGCCGTGATCTATGCGGCGGCGGTGGCACTCGCCCAGACCGACATGAAGCGGCTGGTGGCGTATTCCTCGTTCTCCCATATGGGACTGATCCTGGTGGGGCTGTTCACCCTGAACGGCGCCGGGGTCAACGGCGCGCTGTTCCAGATGCTCAGCCACGGCATCATCATCGCGGCCCTGTTCCTGATCACCGGCATGCTGGGGGCACGCGCCGGCACCCGCGAGATGGCCGGCTTCGGCGGGGTCGCCAGCCGCATGCCGATGCTGGCGGCGCTGCTGATGCTGTTCGCGATGGCCAATATAGGCCTGCCCGGAACCGGAGCGTTCGTGGGCGAGTTGCTGGTGATGATCGGCGCCATCCAGATCGGCTTCTGGGTGGCGCTGCTTTCCGGCCTCAGCATGATCCTGGGCGCGGTCTACATGCTGGTGATGGTGCGCCGCGTGCTGTTCGGCGCGGTGTCCGGGCTGGTGGGGGCGCTGCGGGACCTTTCCGCGCCCGAGCTGGCGGTGCTGGCGCCGCTCGCGCTGATCACCCTCTGGATGGGGGTGCATCCCTCCTCGTTCACCCGGGTGTTCGATCCCGCGGTGCGCGTGCTGGCGCAGAACCAAGCCGGCATCAATGCAAGCGCGCCCACCCCGTTCGCGCAGCGCTGAGGGGTTCGCCGCAATGATCGCGGGCGAGCGCCACGGCCGATGAGGACGCTCCGCTTCCAGGCCTATGGCGAGCCGGCGGACGTGCTGCGCCTGGAGCAGGTCGCGGTGCCGAGCCCGGGCGCCGGTCAGATACGCGTGCGGGTGCATGCGTGCGGACTCAACCCGGCGGACTGGGCGCTGTGCCGGGGCTTGTTCGCCGGCAGCCTGCCGCGCGGCGTCGGGCTGGATGTCTCGGGAACGGTGCAGGCGCTGGGCGAGGGGGTGACCGGCGTCGCCATCGGACAGCCCGTGCTGGGGGTGCCTGATTTCAGGGGGTTCCCCAGCGCCGGCGCCTCGGAGGAGGCGGTGCTGGCGGTCTGGACGCCGGTTCCCCCGGGGCTCGATCTCGTGCGCGCGGCGGCGCTGCCGATGGCAGTCGAGACTGCCTGCCGGTGTCTCAACATCCTGTCGGTGGCGGCCGAACACACGCTGTTCGTGTATGGCGCAGGAACCATGATCGGCTTCGCCGCCGTGCAGATGGCGCGGATCCGCGGAACGCGGGTGATCGCGGCCGCGGGCGACAGCTTCGCCGGACGGCTGCGCGCGCTCGGCGCCGAGGTCACGCCGTATGGCTGCGGCATGGTCGGGCGGGTGCTCGGGATCGGTGCCGGCGCCCCCGACCTGATCCTCGACGCCGGCCCGATCAGCGGCGTGCTGCCCGACCTGCTCAGCATCGCCGGCGGCGACGGCCGACGCGTGCTCACGGTGAGCAACCACGGTCCGGAGGCAGACCGGCTCGGAATGCGCAACAGCTTCGAAGGCGAGCTGTGCTACCCGGCGCTCGGAGAGTTTGCCAGGCTTGCCGCCGAGGGGCGGTTCACGGTGCCGGTGGCGCAGACCTTCCTGCTCGAGGATTGGCGCGAGGCGCTTGATCGCAGCCTGGGCGGGCACGCTCACGGCAAGCTCGTGCTCCTGCCCGGAACCGCCGACCCCGCGGCGTGAAGGCGCGGTGGGGCCATCGCGCGTCGGATGCACCGGTTTCCCCCGCGAACATCGCCTCCCCGCCCAGCCCGTGGTTCGACCCTGTCGGTGGGTGGGGGGTTGCAACCAGAGCCGGCCGCGCCCCATCTCGGCTGCATGCTCGCTTTCACCGACACCACGCTGCCTGCGCTGCCTGTGCGCGCCGGCCGGCGTTCGCAGCTCGAGGCGTTTCTGGTGCTTCGACGCAACCCGCTCGAACTCTGGGGGCCGGAAGCCTACGAGCACGGGGTGCTGCCCGGCCGCTTCCTTGGCCGCAGCCAGATCCTGCTGAACGATCCCGACGCCATCCGCCACGTGCTGCTCGGCAATCACGAGAACTACCAGCGCTCGGCGCCCACCCGACGCGTGCTGCGGCCGGTGCTGGGCGAGGGGCTGTTCCTGGCGGAAGGGGAAGCCTGGCGCCATCAGCGCCGGGTGATCGCACCCAGCCTGGCGCCCCGGGTGATGCCGCTGCTGATCGCCCACATGCTGCGGGTCACCGAAACCGAGCTCGGAACGCTCGACCGGCAGCTTGGACGGCCGGTCGACCTGATCGCGGCCCTGCAGCGCCTGACCCTCGACATCGCCGGACAATCCATGTTCTCGCTCGAGATGGGACGCTTCGGCGCCGACATGCGCGAACTGCTGATCCACTACGCGCTGAACTACGCCAAGGTCGGCGTGCTCGACCTGATGCTGCCGGGCGGCGTCGCGTCGCCGCTCGACCGCGGCCGTGCCCGCTTCCGCGCCGATTGGCTGGCGCTGATGGACCGCATCATCGCCGCCCGCGACGAGGCCCCACGCGTGCCGCAGGCAGGAGGCGCCGAGCCGCGCGACCTGCTCGACCTGCTTCGCGCGGCGCGCGATCCCGATACCGGGCAGGGGTTCGATCACGCGCAGCTTCGCGACGAGGTTTCCACCCTGATCCTGGCCGGGCACGAGACCACGGCGGTGTCGCTGTTCTGGGCCTGCCTGATCGCCGCCAAGCGCCCGGAGCTGCAGGACCAGATCGCCGCCGAGGCCACCGGGCTCGACCTGTCGGCGCCGGACGCGGTGTCGCATCTGCGCTTCACCCGCGCCTTTCTCGACGAGACCCTGCGGCTCTATCCGCCCGCCTACCTGATCGTGCGCGAGGCGCAGCGCGACGACGAGATCGCCGGCCGACCGGTCTCCGCCGGCACCATCGTCAGCATCTCGCCCTGGGTGCTGCATCGCCACCGCGGTCACTGGCTGGATCCCGAGCGGTTCGATCCGCGCCGCTTCCTGCCGGGTGCTGCCACCCCCGACCGGATGGTCTACATGCCGTTCGGCGCCGGGCCGCGGATCTGTGTCGGGGCGCAGTTCGCGCTCACCGAGGGCGTCCTGGTGCTGGCCAGCCTGGTGCGCCGCTACCGGCTCGGCCTGGTGGGCGCGCCGCAGGTAAGGCCGCGTGGGCTGATCACCACCCAGCCGGACCGCAGGGTGCCGTTCCTGCTCACCGCCCGCACCCTCCACTGAGCGGGCCACTGAGCGGGCGCCATTCAAGGCGAAGGCTCCGCAGGGTTTCCCCCGCGGAGCCTTCCATTGCCTGAGGCCCTGCTTGAAGCTTCCGGTTCAGGCCGCGGAAGCGTTTCCCGCCGCCCCTGGGCCGCTGGTTCCGGCGTTCCAGGTCACTTCAAGCGAAGCCTTGGTCAAACAATGAGACACTGGATCACCTCCTTTCAGTTGTTCTGTGCCTCCACCCTAGAACGGCGGCTTCCCATGTTTCAAGCGATTCGGCAGGCATCCCCAGCCTTGTCCCTGCCTGCGCCTTGTCCCTGCCTGTGCCTTGTTCCTAACCGGACCTGGTTCCTCCAACCCTGAGTGAGATCTGCATGGCTTCCTTGTTTGATCCGATCCGTCTGGGCGCCATCGAAGCGCCCAACCGCATCCTGATGGCGCCGCTGACCCGTGGCCGCGCCACCGCCTCGCATGTGCCCACGCCGGTCATGGTGGAATACTACGCCCAGCGCGCCGCGGCCGGCGCCATCATCACCGAGGCCACCGGCATCAGCCGCGAGGGGCTCGGTTGGCCGTTCGCGCCCGGCATCTGGAGCGACGAGCAGGTGGAGGCCTGGAAGCCGGTGGTGGAGGCGGTGCACAAGGCGGGCGGCCGCATCCTGTGCCAGCTCTGGCACATGGGCCGGCTGGTGCACCCCGACTTCCTCGGGGGCGCCGCCCCGGTGTCCGCTTCCGCCACCACCGCCCCGGCGCAGGCGCACACCTATGCCGGCAAGCAGGCCTATGGCCAGGCGCGGGCGCTTGAGACCGCCGAAATCCCCCGCTTGCTGGAGGACTACCGCCGCGCCGCCGCCCATGCCCGCGCCGCCGGGTTCGACGGGGTCGAGATCCACGCCGCCAATGGCTACCTGATCGACCAGTTCCTGCGCGACAACAGCAACCTGCGCACCGACCAGTATGGCGGCACGGTGGAGAACCGCACCCGCTTGCTGCGCGAGGTGGCCGCGGCGGTGTCCGAAACCGTGGGTGCCGACCGCACCGGGGTGCGCATGTCGCCGAACGAGCCGATCCAGGGTGTTGATGACAGCGATCCGGTGACCCTGTTCAGCAGCGCCGCAGCCGGCTTGCGCGAGGTGGGCGTCGCCTTTATCGAGCTTCGCGAGCCCGGCGAAAGCGGCACCTTCGGCCGTGCGGCGCGGCCACCAGTCGCACCCGCGATCAAGCGGGCGTTCGGCGGCCCGCTGGTGCTCAACTCCGATTATGACGGCCCGCGCGGGCAGGCGGCGCTTGATGCGGGTCCGGCCGACGCGATTGCCTTCGGGCGCACCTTTCTGGCCAATCCCGACCTGCCCGAGCGCATCCGCACCGGCGCCCCGCTCAACCAGGACGTGATGGCAACCTGGTACAGCCAGGGCCGGGAAGGCTATGTCGATTATCCGACGCTCGACGCCGCCTGAAGCCGCTCATGCTTTCGCCTCGTCGTGGCCGGGCACCGCCAGCATGTAGCCGATCCCGGCCTCCGTCTTGATCATCGAGGCACCAGCGGCACCCAGCTTCCGGCGCAGCTGGCCGACATAGACCCGCAGATACTGCACGTCCTCGGCGTGCGCCGGTCCCCACAGCCGGGCTAGGATCTGCGCGTGGGTCAGCACCCGGTTCGGGTGCTGCATCAGCAGTGCCAGCAGCCTGCGTTCGCGCGGGCTGAGCGCCACCGGCACGCCTTCCACCCGGACCTCGTGCAGCACCGCATCCAGCAGGATCGAACCGCGGCGCAGCGGCTCGGTTGCAGGTCCTGCCGGCGACGCACCGGCACTCCGGGAGCCCCGCCGCAGCGCCGAACGCAGCCGCGCCAGCAGCTCGCCCAGCCCAAACGGCTTCTCAACAAAGTCGGTGGCGCCTGCATCGAGAACTGCGATCTTTTCGCGCTCCTGGTCGCGCGCCGACAGCACGATCACCGGCGGCCCTGCAGCACCGCTCAGCGCCTGCAGGATCCGCGTGCCGTCCAGGTCCGGCAATCCCAGGTCAAGCAGCACCAGGTCGGGCGGCTCGTTGCGGAGCAGCCGCAGCGCCTCGTTGCCGCTCATCGCCGAGCGCACCCGGAAGCCGGCCGCTTCCAGGGCGGGGCGCAGGAAGCGGTGGATCTGCTTCTCGTCATCCACCAGCAGAACAAGCGCCCCCGGCTCGCTCATGCAGCCGCCCGGGTGAGTGCTGCCGCCGGCCGCAGCCAGCCGGGGCTCATGCCGGGGGCACGGCCTCAAACATCCAGCATCTCGACGCTTCGGGCGTGCTCCTGGATGAACTGGAAGCGTCCTTCCGGTCGTCGTCCCATCAGGTTCTCCACCATGCTGCTGGTGAGGGCGCGATCCTCCGCGGCGGCCACCACCTTGAGCAGGGTGCGGCGGGCCGGGTCCATGGTGGTCGCCTTGAGGTCGCCCGGCGGCATCTCGCCCAGACCCTTGAAGCGGCTGACCTCCACCTTGAGGTTCGGCTTGAAGGCGGATCTCAGCTTGCGCTCGCGGTCGCGGTCGTCCATCGCATAGACCGTCTTGGCGCCCTGGCTCAGCCGGTAGAGCGGCGGCTGGGCCAGAAACAGGTGGCCGCCGCGGATCAGCTCGGGCAGCTCCCGGTAGAAGAAGGTCATCAGCAGGGAGGCGATGTGCGCGCCGTCAACGTCGGCGTCGGTCATGATGATGACCCGGCCATAGCGCAGCCTGCCCATCTCGGAAGCGCTGCCGACCCCGCACCCCAGCGCTTCCACCAGGTCGCGCAGCTCCTGGTTCTGGCGCAGCTTCTCCACGCTGGCGCTGGCCACGTTGAGGATCTTGCCGCGCAGCGGCAGCACCGCCTGGGTTTCGCGGTTGCGCGCCTGCTTGGCCGAACCGCCGGCGCTGTCGCCTTCCACCAGGAACAGCTCGGTCTCGCTGGCGTTTTCGCGGGTGCAGTCGGTCAGCTTGCCGGGCAGGCGCAGCCGGCGGGTGGCTGACTTGCGGGGCGTGTCCTTCAGCTCGCGTCGGCGCAGGCGCTCCTCGGCGCGCTCGATGATGGAGGCGAGCAAGTTGTCCGCCTGCGCCGGATGCCCGGCCAGCCAATGGTCGAACCGGTCGCGCACCGCCGTTTCCACCAGCCGTGCCGCCTCCTGGGTGGTCAGCTTCTCCTTGGTCTGGCCCTGGAAATGCGGATCGCGGATGAACACCGACAGCTTGGCGGCCACCGAGCCCATCAGGTCCTCGGCGGTGACCTGCGCCGCCCGCTTGTTGCTGCGCTGCTCGCCCCAGCTGCGCAGCCCCTTCAGCAGGGCCGCCCGGAAGCCCGCCTCATGGGTGCCGCCCAGTGGGGTGGGGATGGTGTTGCAGAACGAGGCGAGCTGCGCTTCCCCGGATTCGATCCAGGCGATCGCCCATTCCAGCCGCCCGTTGGAGCTCTGGTTCGCCGCCATCGGCAGCTCCGCTTCCCCCGACCACGGCTCGGCGAGCGTCGCCGCATGCGCACCGAGCTCGTCTCGCAGGCTGTCGGCGAGGCCCCCCGGGAAGTGCAGCAGGGCTTCGGCGGGAACCTCGGCCGCGTTGCTGATCAGCTCCGGATCCACGCTCCAGCGCAGGCTCACCCCGCGAAACAGGAACGCCTTCGAGCGGCAGAGCCGGTACAGCCGCAACGGGCTGAACTGCAGCGCACCGAAGATCTCCGGATCCGGCACGAAGCGGATCTGCGTGCCGCGCCGGTTCTGGGTGACCCCGACCTGCGCGAGCCTGGTTGTGGGGCGTCCGCGCTCGTACTCCTGCCGCCACACGGCGCGGTCGCGCGCCACCTCGACCTCCAGCCTCGAGGACAGCGCGTTGACCACGGAAGAACCAACGCCGTGCAGCCCTCCCGAGGTCGCGTACGCCTGGCCGGAGAACTTGCCGCCGGAGTGCAAGGTGGTGAAGATCACCTCGAGCGCCGACTGGTCGGGGAATTTCGGGTGCGGGTCGACCGGGATGCCGCGCCCGTTGTCGCGCACGCTGAGCCGGTTGCCGGCTTCCAGGCTGAACTCGATCACGCTGGCATGACCCGCCACCGCTTCGTCCATGGCGTTGTCCAGGATCTCGGAGGCCAGGTGATGCAGCGCCGTCTCATCGGTGCCACCGATATACATGCCCGGCCGCCGCCGCACCGGCTCCAACCCCTCCAGCACCTCGATGTGCCGGGCATCGTAGCCCTCGGCAGAAGCCGCGGCCGGGATGCCTGCGCGCTCCGCGCGCATTGTGCGTTCGGGGCGCTCCGCGCGCGTTGTGTGTTCGGGGCGCTCCGCGCGTGTCGCCTGCCGGGTGGCAGCCGGCTTGGTCGCCCGGGCGGAGCCGGGCTGGCTTTGCGACGCGGGCGCCGGGGCGGTGTGCGCGGC
>CAXUNX010000133.1:0-8525 GCA_964252545.1 uncultured Acetobacteraceae bacterium
CTGGAAGCCGATCCCGCCGCCGCCCGGCAGCTGCTGGCCGAACAGGCGGGCTCAAGGCTGCGCACCGCGCTCAACTGGAGCGACGCCGCCTGCCAGTTCCAGGCGCGGGTGGCGCTGGCGCGCACGGCCGGGCTCGACGCCGGCTTGCCTGAGCTTTCGGACCAGGCCCTGGCGGGCTCGGTCGGGGAGTGGCTGGCGCCGGCGCTGGACGGCGCCACGCGGCTGTCCGAGCTCAAGGCGCTCGACCTGCTTTCGCTGCTGCGCAACCGACTCACCCGCGAACAACTGGCCCGGATCGAGCGGGAACTGCCCACCCACCTGCCGCTCCCGGGGGGACGAGCCGCGATCGACTATACCGGGCCGGTGCCGCAGGCGGCTGCGCGTGCCCAGGCGTTCTACGGCATGCGCGAAACGCCGCGGCTGGCGGGGGGATTGCTGCCGTTGCGTTTGGCGCTGTTGTCGCCGGCGGGACGGCCGGCGGCGATCACCGGCGACCTCGCAGGCTTCTGGAAGGGCGCCTGGGTCGAGACGCGCCGGGAACTGCGCGGACGCTATCCGAAGCACGACTGGCCGGAGCATCCGGGCGGCGGCTAGCGCCGCGCGATGCGTGCCGCCGGCCTGTTGTCTGATCCGTCATCGCCGCCGGCTGCCCACGCCATGCCATAAGGGTGCCATGCCCATCCTGATCGCAGCCCTCCCCGGCATCGTGCTTCTCGCCCTCGTGCTGCAGGACGCGTTCGAGGTGATGCTGCTGCCGCGGCGGGTCAGCCGGCGCATCCGGCTCACCCGCTTCTTCTTTATCGCCAGTTGGAATCTCTGGTCAGGGGTCGCCCGGAAGCTGCGGCCCAGCCCCCGGCGCGAGCACTTCCTGAGCCTGTTCGGTCCGCTGGCGATGGTGCTTCTGTTCACGCTCTGGGCCGGCGGGCTGATCCTTTCGCTGGGGGAGATGGAATGGGCCGTTCAAGGGCACTCGCATGCCCCCTCCACGCTGTCCGAGCAGCTCTATATGAGCGGGGTCACCTTCTTCACCCTCGGCTACGGCGACGTGGTTCCGCATTCCGAGATGGCCCGTGCGATCGCGGTGATCGAAGCCGGAAGCGGCATCGGCTTCATTGCCGTGGTGATCGGCTACCTGCCCGTGCTCTACCAGCTGTTTTCCCGACGCGAGGCGCACGTCATCCAGCTGGACGGACGCGCCGGCTCGCCGCCCACCGCCACCTCCATGCTGAGCCGGCATGGGGAAGGCCTCGGCAAGCTGAACGAGCTGCTGCGGGAGTGGGAGGTCTGGGGCTCCGAGCTGCTCGAGAGCCATCTTTCCTACCCGATGCTGGTCTACTACCGCTCGCAGCATGACAACCAATCCTGGCTCGCGGCGATGGCCGCGGTGATGGATACCTGCGCGCTGATCCTGGTCGGCGTGGAGGAACTGCATCCGCTGCAGGCCCGCATGACGTTCACCATGGCGCGCCAGGTGCTCGTCGAGATGTCGCGCTCGCTGCGCGTGGCACCCGCGCGCTACGAGGAGGCCCGGCTGGCCGGCGACGCCTATCCGCGGATGCAGGCGGCGCTGGCGGATGCCGGCATCGAATGGAACGGCGGCGCCCAGGGCGAGGAAACCCTGGCTGCGCTGCGCGCGACCTATGAGCCGCTGCTCGCCGGCTTGAGCGCCAGGCTGCTGCTGCCGCTGCCCGGCTGGATCGCGGAGGATCATGCGACCGACCATTGGCGGCGGGGCCATCGCGGACTGATCGCCAGCCGGTTGATCGAGCAGCTCTCGGAACGATCGGGCGGCGATGCGCCGTCCGGCCGGAGCAGCTTTCGCGGCCGGCTGCGGGACCGGCTGCGCAGCGGCTGAGGTCGGCGGTCGAGATCGGAGGTTGGGATGGGCGGCCCGATCCGCGCCCGTCCCGGCGAGAACCCCGAGGCTGGCGCGAGCTGCCATGACAGGCGAACCGTTTTGCGTTTAGGATGAAGGCGATGAGAGCCGGCCTGGAGAAAGCATCCGCATGAGCCAGCGTGCCTTCCGCGCGCCTTCCGCGCTGGAAGCGGTGCTGGCCGTGCTGTTCGCGCTGCTGCTGCTCGGGGCGGTGCTGGTGATGGCCGGCTCCGGCGAGCATACCGCGGCAGCCCAGGACGCGGGGCCGGACGACATGCTGGCGAGCCTGCCCACGGTGCGCCCGGTGGTGCATATGGGTCCGATCAGCTTCGCGCCGCTGGTGCGCAAGGTGGTGCCGACGGTGGTCAACATCGCCGTCACCCAGGATGTCGAGGAGGATGCGGCGGCACACGTCAAGGTGCCCGCAGCGCTGCGCGGCACGCCGTTCGAAAAGCAGTTCAAGGACCGCATGCGCAAGCGGCGCGAGCAGATGCTCGGCGCCGGCTCGGGCTTCGTGATCGATCCCGGCGGGATCATCGTGACCAACAACCACGTGGTCGGCAGCGCCGACAAGATCACCGTCTCGTTTGCCGACGGCACCGAGCTGAGCGCCCGGCTGATCGGCGCCGACGACCTCACCGACATCGCGGTGATCTCGGTGCATCCCGCGCGCGCGCTGCCGTTCGTGAGCTGGGGCGACAGCCGCAAGGTGGAGGTGGGCGACTGGATCCTCGCCGCCGGCAACCCGTTCGGGCTGGGCTCCTCGGTGACCGCGGGCATCGTCTCGGCCCGCTCGCGCGACATCGGCGCGGGTCCGTTCGACGATTTCCTGCAGCTTGATGCGCCGATCAATCCGGGCAATTCGGGCGGCCCCTCGTTCAACATGAGCGGACAGGTGGTGGCGCTGAACACCGCCATCGTGTCGCCCACCGGAGGCTCGGTCGGCATCGGCTTCGGCATCCCCTCGGAGATCGTGGCCCCGATCGTCGAGCAGCTCCGCGAGAAGGGCCATATCGACCGCGGCTGGCTGGGAGTGACGCTGGAGGACGAGCCGGACCTGAACCCGGGAGCGGACATCGTGGCGATCGACCGCACCGGACCCGCGATGCGCGCCGGGCTGAAGCCGGGCGACGAGGTGGACTCGTTCAACGGCGACAAGGTCGACAACGCGCGCAGCCTGATCCGCGCGGTGGCGGCCGCCACCCCTGGCAAGTCGATCACGCTGCTGGTCAGGCGCCAGGGCAAGACCGTCACCGTTCCGGTGGTGGTGGGCAAGCGCCCGGTCGAGAAGACCGGCTGATTGCCGAGGGCGGATTTTGTTCTAAATCAAGGGCGGGCCTCCAAGGCTGGCCTCCGGCGACCGGCCCGATACCAACAACACAGGCGAGGAGACTGGTTGTGCGCATCCTGCTGGTCGAGGACGATCCCACCGTTCGCGGCTTCGTCGCGAAGGGGCTGAAGGAGGCGGGGCACGTCGTCGAGCAGGCGGACAACGGCAAGGACGGCCTGTTCATGGCGGTCAGCGAGAGCTTCGACTGCGTCATCCTCGACCGCATGCTGCCGGGCGGCATCGACGGGCTGAGGCTGCTGGAAACCCTGCGCTCACAGAACAACGCCACCCCGGTGCTGCTGCTCTCGGCACTGGCGCAGGTCGATGAGCGGGTGGCCGGGCTCAAGGCGGGCGGCGACGACTACCTGACCAAGCCGTTCGCCTTTGCCGAGCTGCTGGCCCGCGTCGAGGCGCTGAGCCGGCGCGGGCGCGGCGAAGGCGGACCGCAAACCAAGCTGGTGGTTTCGGACCTGGAGATGGACCTGCTTTCGCGCGGGGTGAAACGGGGCGGGCAGAAGATCGACCTGCAGCCGCGTGAGTTCCGGCTGCTCGAATATCTGATGCGCCACGCGGGCCAGGTGGTGACGCGCACCATGCTGCTGGAAGGGGTGTGGGACTACCATTTCGATCCGCAAACCAACGTGATCGACGTGCACGTCTCGCGGCTGCGGCACAAGATCGACAAGCCGTTCCCGAGCGCGCTGATCCACACCATCCGCAATGCCGGCTACATGCTGCGATCGGAATGACCGTCCCCAGGCCGACCGTGCTGCGCCGGAGGCTGCGATCGGCCAGCCTGAGACTCGCCGTGGTGCATGCGGCCCTGTTCGCGATCAGTGCTGCGATCTTCCTGTCGTTCATCTGGTGGGCCACCATCGGGCTGCTGGAACGCCAGGTCGAGGCGGCGATCAAGGCCGACGCCCAGGCGCTGTCGGAGCGGTGGCAGGAGGGCGGCCTGCAGGCGCTGGCGCTGACCATCCAGGACCGGCTCGAGCAGGACGTGGACGACGACGCGATCTACCTGATGGTGGACGCATCGAACGCCCGGGTGGCCGGCAACCTGCGCTCCTGGCCGCACGACGTGACCGAGTCCGATGCGTGGTACGAGCTGCCGATCGCCCGCGCCGGCGCCAAGGGCGTCGCCGAGGTGCACGCCTTTGCGCTGCCCGGCGGCTTCAGGCTGCTGGTCGGGCGCGACGTGCGCGCACGCGCCACGCTGAAGCACCTGATGACCGACACCATGCTGTGGGCCCTGGTGATGATCGCGGTGCTCGGCATCAGCGGCGGCCTGCTGCTGCGCGGGCTGTTCCGGCGCATGGTGCGCGACATCGCGCGGACCAGTGCCGCGATCGCCGCGGGCGACCTGACCCAGCGGGTGCCCCGCTCGGGAAGCGGCGACGAGTTCGACCGGGTGTCGCAGACCATCAACGCCATGCTCGAGCGAATCGCCCGGCTGATGGACGGCGTGAAGCAGGTCAGCAACGCCATCGCCCACGATCTGCGCACGCCGATCACCCGGGCACGCGCCCGGCTGGAGGATGCAGCCCTGCACGCCTGCGGCACCGACGAGCTCCGGGCGGCGGTGGAGCGTGCGGTCAGCGACCTGGACGGCATCACCGCGGTGTTCGAGGCGCTGCTGCGCATCTCCGAGATCGAGGCGGGCTCGCGCCGCTCCGCCTTCGCCGAACTCGACCTTTCGCCGCTTCTGGCGGATCTCGCCGACCTGTACGCAGCGCTGGCCGAGGAGCGCGGGCTGCGGCTGGAGCTCCAGCAACCGGAAACCCTGCTGGTCTGGGGCGACCGGTCGCTGATCCAGCAGGCGGTGGCCAACCTGCTCGACAACGCCATCAAGTTCTCAAGGCCCGGCGGCGTGGTGTCGCTGCGCGCCGCCGCGGCCGACCGCAAGGTGGTGCTGGAGGTCGCCGACCGGGGGATCGGGATGCGCCAGTCCGACCGGATGCGAGCGTCCGAGCGCTTCTTTCGGGCGGAGGCGGCGCGCAACACACCCGGTTCGGGCCTCGGCCTGTCCCTGGTGCAGGCCGTGGCACAGCTGCATGACGGCAGCCTGATGCTGGAGGATGCCGAGCCGGGACTGCGGGCGATCCTGAGCCTTGGACTGGAAAAGCGGGAAGGGTCGAATCCGCCTGGACGGCCAGCCCACGCGCGGCTCGAGGCGCGACCAGGCCTCGGGTCGCGGCCAAGCATGGAGCCGGCTTCATCGACGGATCATGATCTCGCCAGCACGGATCCACTATCCTCGCTTGCATGATCAGAGCATGGTTGCGGGGTGTTTGGGTGCTGCCGGTGGCGGCGGCGGCGCTGCTATGCGTGGCGGCAGGCGATCCACCCCCGGGCGACAGCCGCGCCCTGGTGGTGACCACCGACAGCAGCGATTATTGCCATACCTTGTCCAACGCCATCGATGCGCAGCGGCCGTTGCCACGGGAGGTCGTCGAGCTGAAGCTGCAGGGCGATGGCATGTGCGGCCAGGGCCAGATCCGCGGCGGCATCACCCGGCTGCGGCGCGCCTTGCTGGCGCTGCATCATCAAAGAGGCCCGGAGCGGCCCTGACGCGCGGCAGCCCCGCCGGCGATCGCTGCCCCTTGAAGACCGCGCTGCGGCTTTGCCGAGAAGCACCGTGGGTCGGCGACACCGCGGTCGGTTTCGTGGCCGAAGCCAGTGCTCTATCACCGTTTGATGGATCTGGCCGGCTTTGACCTGAACCTCCTGAAGGCGTTTGACGCGCTCTATGCCGAGCGCCACGTCACCTATGCGGGGCGGCGCATCGGCCTGAGCCAGTCGGCCATGAGTGGCGCGCTTACCCGGTTGCGCGAGGTGTTCAAGGACGAGCTGTTTGTTCGTTCGCCCACCGGCATGCAGCCGACGCCGCGTGCCGATGACCTGGCCGGCCCCGTGTCGGCGGCGCTTCGCCTTTTGCGGGAGGTGTTGCAGGCGGATGCGTTCGATCCCGCAGCCGCCGATCACACCGTCACGCTGGCGATGACCGACTACGCCGCCTTTGTTTTGTTGCCAACGCTGCTGGCGCGGCTCGCTGTCGAGGCTCCCCGCCTGGATGTGCGGGTGCGCGGTATCTTCGGCCGGGCCGAAGCTCTCGACCTGCTTGATGCCGGCGAGGCGAACCTTGCGATCGGCTTCCCGGTTGAAGCATCGGCTCGCATCCTGGTCCGCCCGCTGCTCCATGAAGGCTTCGCGTGCATCTCGCGGCGTGGCCATCCGGCCTTTGCGGAGGGCGCAGGTCTGGAGGCGTTCGCAGCAGCCCCGCACCTCCTGGTATCGCCCGAGGGCGACCGCATGGGCCTCGTCGACCACAAGCTGGCGGCACTCGGGCTTGAACGCCGCATCGTCCTGAGCCTGCCGCAATTCCTGGTCGCGCCGTTCGTCGTCGCTGACACCGACCTTGTTGCGACGCTCGCCTCGCGTGTCGCTCGTCGGTTCGCCGCGGCCAGCCTCGGCATTGCCGTGCACGAGCCGCCGGTCGCGCTGCCCGGCTGGCCACTGGCGATGATGTGGCATCGCCGGGCGGACGACCACCCCGCCACGACCTGGCTGCGCGAGCGCATCGCCGAGATCTCCCTGCTGGCCTGACCCTATCGGCGGCAGCGATACCACCACATCATTTCTCGCAATTTCCCTTCATCCGGCCGCTCTGCTGTTTGCAGCCCTGTCGAGGCAGACAGGTGATGACATGCAGGTGTTGGTTACGGGTGCAACGGGCTTCATCGGCGGCGCGGTCGCACGCCGATTGGCATCAGCAGGGCACGAGGTCGTGGGGCTTGCGCGTTCAAACCAGAGCGCGGCCAGGCTTGCGGACCAGGGATATACCGCGGTCCGCGGCGATCTCGCCGACCCGGCCAACCTGGCCGATGCCGCCCGCAGAGCCGATGCGGTTGTTCACGCCGCCTCGACCAGCGATCAGAACAGGGCGGCTCATGACCAAGCAGCGACGCGCGCGATCATCGACGCCTTGCGCGGCACGGCCAGGCGGTTCGTTTATACGAGCGGTTGCCTGCTCTATGGAGCGACCGGCGACACGCCGGCGACCGAACACAGCGCACTCCGCCCCCTCGAGCTGGTGCGCTTCCGCCAAGCTCTCGAAGCCGAAATCCTCGGCGCGGCGGCCGAGGGGGTCCACTCGATGGTGATCCGTCCGGCTTGGGTGTACGGCAACCGGGGCGGCACTGCGATGATGATGTACGGCTCGGCAAAGGAGCAGGGTGCCGCGCGTCATGTCGGCCCCGGATACAACCGTTGGACCACGGTGCATGCGGACGATCTAGCGGACCTTTATCTGCTCGCGCTTGAAAAGGCGCCCGCAGCCTCGATCTTCAACGGCGCGTACGGCGCGGCCATCCCGCTCATCGAGATTGCGCGTGCGGCAAGCGAAGGTGCCGGCGCTGACGGCCGCGTGGCGGAATGGCCGCTGGAGGATGCACGGCAGGCGCTCTGGGGCTTCGCGGACGCGATCGCGTGCGATCAGGTGATCTCGGGCGAGCGCGCGCGGCAAGAGCTCGGATGGAGCCCGTCGCGGCACTCGATTACCGACGAGCTGCGCTCCTACGCCTCAACAGCGGCCTGACGCCGGCTGGCGGGAACACAGGACGAGTTCGCCCGGTTGGGCTCCCTGCGCGGGGATCGCCGGTCAGCATGGCGGGCGCAGGCCGACATAGTCGGTCAGCTCCAAGACGAGATAATCAAACAAGCTCCTGATCCGACGCACCGCCCGAAGATCCTCGTGCACCACAAGCCAGATGCCGACCCGGGCCAGCACCAGATCGGGCAAGACGGCAACCAGCTCGGGGTTCCTTCGACCAAACGGTTCCTGGCAATAGCCGATCCCGTATCCGGCTCGCATCGCCTCCACCAGGCCGAGCTCGTTGTTGCAGCGAAGCCCGAAATGATGCTCGGCCCCAAGTGCGGGCTCGATCCTGTGCACATGCTCCTCGCGGCCGATCAGCGTGTGGCGCGACAACTCGCCCAGCGTTTCGGGCAGGCCGTGGCGCCGGGCATAGTCGCGATGCGCGAACAAGCGCACGGAAACCTCGCCGATCCGGCGCGACACCAGCGCGTCCTGGGTCGGGGTGGTGTTCCGGACCGCGAGGTCGGCGTCGTGGCGCAGGATGTCCTCGTTGCGGTCGCTCAGCGACAGCTCGATGTCGATGCCGGGGTTGGCGTCGCGGAACCTCGCCAGCATCGGCGGCAGAACCAGGCCGCCCAGGGCTTCGCTCGCCGCCAGCCGGACCGTGCCGTGCTGCGCATCGTCGGCTCCCGAGGCGGCACGCAGCAGGCCCGCCGCGGCGG
>CAXUNX010000134.1:0-5845 GCA_964252545.1 uncultured Acetobacteraceae bacterium
CCCCCCCCCCGGGCCGCTGGCTGCCGGCGGCTAGCCTTGCTGCGGATGCAGCTCGCCGGCGCGCACGCTCTCCGTGGCGTTGGCCAGCATCCGCAGCATTGTGGGCTGGTCCATGGTCCGCGCCAGCACGCCGAGCGAGCCGCCCAGCAGCGCCGAGGCGATGGCAAGCGGCGGAAGCTCCTTGCCGATCATGTATTCGATGGCCTTGTCGACCACCGCCCCGGCATGGCTCAGCTCGGCCGGGACTGATCCGTCCTGGCCGAGGATGGGATCGGCGGGCGGGGCGCCTGGTTCAGGTTCAAGGCTCATGACGCAAATCCCTGTTCTTGCGTTTGCTGGGCATGCCATTTCCCATCATGCGTCCATGCTCTCGGCAAGCCCCGCGGTTTCTTCCTCCGCCTGGGCGGCCCACATCGAGGCATAGGCGCCGTTCAGCGAGAGCAGGCTGCGATGGCTGCCGCGCTCGATGATGCGTCCCTTATCAAGAACCAGGATCTCGTCGGAGTCGACCACCGTGGACAGGCGGTGGGCGATCACCAGCGTGGTGCGGTGGGCGGCGACGGTTCGCAGCGCCGCTTGGATCTCCTGCTCGGTATGGGTGTCGAGGGCGCTGGTGGCCTCGTCCAGGATCAGGATGCGCGGGTTCTTCAGGATGGTGCGGGCGATCGCCACGCGCTGCTTCTCGCCGCCGGACAGCTTGAGGCCGCGCTCGCCGACCCGGGTGTCGTAGCCGTCCGGCAGGCGCAGCACGAACTCATGCACCTGGGCGAGCCGGGCGGCGTGCTCGATCTCGGCCTGGCTGGCCCCGATCCTGCCATAGGCGATGTTGTAGCGGATGGTGTCGTTGAACAGCACGGTGTCCTGCGGCACCACGCCGATGGCGGCGCGCAGGCTCGCCTGGGCGTAGTCGCGCAGGTCATGGCCGTCCACCATGACCCGGCCGTCGGACACGTCATAGAAGCGGAACAACAGCCGGCTGATGGTCGACTTGCCGGCTCCGGTGGCGCCCACGATCGCGACCCGGCCTCCGGCAGGCACCGAGAAGCTGACCCCGTGCAGGATCTGGTGATCCGGCCGGTAGCCGAAACAAACGTCCTCGAAGCGCAGGGTCGCCGCCGGCGCTTCCTCCAGCCGTGCCGGCAACAATGCCGCGCCTGCCCGGTCGGAGATGTCCTGGGTTCGCCCGAGCAGGTTGAACATCTGTTCGAGGTCGACCACCCCCTGCCGCAGCGACGCGTAAACGAAGCCGAGGAAGTTGAGCGGCTGGTAGAGCTGCATCAGGTAGGTGTTGACCAGGACGAACTTGCCGACGGTGAGGCGGCCCGCGGCCACCTCCTTCGCCGCCATCAGCATGATAACGGCGAGCGCCACCGCGATGATCGTGGCCTGACCCAGGTTGAGCATGTTGAGCGAGACCTGGGTGCGCACGGCGGCCCGCTCGTAGCGGGACTGCGCCTCGTCGAAGCGGCGCGCCTCGTGGCCCTCGTTGCCGAAATACTTCACCGTCTCGTAGTTCAGCAAGCTGTCCAGCGCCTTGCCGCTGGCCTCGTTGTCGATATCGTTCATCCGGCGCCTGATGCCGATGCGCCAGCCGGTGAAGGCGACGGTGAAGCCGACATAGACCACCACCGTCAGCAGCGTTGCGAGCGCGAAACGCCAGTCAAACAGCCGCCAGATCACCGCCGTGACCATCAGCGTCTCGAACAGCGTCGGCACGATGTTGAAGATGCCGAGCCGCAGGATCAGCTCGATCGCCACGGTGCCGCGCTCGATCGCGCGGTTGATGCCGCCGGTTTGGCGGTCGAGGTGGAACCGCAACGACAGCGCATGCAGGTGCTGGAAGGTGCGCATCGCCACCACCCGGATCACCCGCTGCTTGACCGGCGCGAACACCGCGTCGCGCAACTCGCCGAAGCCGCCGGAGGCGATCCGCAGCAGCCCGTAGGCAACGATCAGCCCCACCGGAACCGCCAGCACGTGGGAGGGATCATGGCGCGAAAGCAGATCAATCGCGCGGGAATAAACGATCGGCACGTAGACCGTGGCGACCTTGGCTGCCACAAGCAGCAGCACGGCGGCGACCACCAGCGACCGGGTGCGCAGGTCGCCACGCGGCCAGAGATAGGGCAGCAATCCGCTGATCGTCTCCAGCGCCGAATGCCGGGACAAGGAGGAGCGGGATGGCGGTGAACTCATACCTGCCGATGTGGCACGGCCACTACGAATTGCAAATGCTCCCGCGGCCGTGCCGACCCTGCCGATCCCGGACACCGCAGGCCCGCACCGGGCGATGCCGGCGATGAAGCCCGGCCCGGGCGGGTTGCTGCGTCACGTCGCCGCCTGCAACAACGCAGCGCTGCCCGGCGGCCGCCATCCGCTTCGCCTCCAGGGCACGATCCTGGGCTGGGTGAGCCCCGATCTGAGCCGCCTCCTGCCGGGGTTTGGCGTGCACCCCTCGGCCGATGGCGGCATCGATCTGAGCGGTGCTGCGACCCTCGAGACGCTGGCGCGCGACCTCGCCGACGCCGGCCAGTTCCGGCCGCGCGGGGAGGCGTTCGACATCGTGGCATCGCCCGGGGGTGTGAGCCTGGGACGGATCGACCGAGGTGCGATGCCGGTGTTCGGCCTGCTCGCCTCGGGCGTGCATCTCAACGGCCTGGTGGAGCAGCCGGACGGCCCCTGGCTCTGGGTCGGGCGGCGGGCGGCAAACAAGGCGCTCGACCCGAACAAGCTCGATCATCTGGTTGCGGGCGGCGTTTCGGCCGGGCTCAGCGTGGAGCAGACCCTGGCCAAGGAAGGCGAGGAGGAATGCAGCCTGCCGGCCGATTGGTGCAGGCGGGCGGCGCGGGTGGCCGAGATCACCTACAGCATGCAACGCCCGGAAGGGCTGCGCCGGGACCTGCTGCACGTTTTCGACCTCGTGCTGCCGCCGGAATGGGTGCCGGTGCCGAACGACGGCGAGGTGGTGGAATTCCAGTTGCTGCCGCTCAAAACGGTGCTGGAGACGGTGCGCGACACCGATGCCTTCAAGTTCAACGTCAACCTCGTGCTGATCGACCTGTTCTTGCGCCGTGGCCTGGTTGACGCGTCGAGCAGCGACGGGCGGAGGTTGCGGGCCGGATTGCACGGCGCGCTGTGAGGTTCGTTCCGTGTTCGACTGACTGCGGGCCGCGGCGAGATCGTTAAAATATCGTTTCTTGAGTCTTGCACACGTGATCGTGATGTGGTGTAATCACGCTGCCGTGAGCCTTGTTGGCAGGCGGTCCTGGAGCGATCTCGATGACCGAAGCTCTCAACCAGACGATTATCAGCGCGGTGATCCGCGCCATCCGCCGGACCCTGTTCCTGCCGGAAAGCGCCATCAGCCTGGAAACCCGCTTCTCCGAGGATCTGCAGCTCGACAGCCTCGACATGCTGGAGCTGACCATGTCGCTCGAGGAAACCTTCCGGACCGAGTTCCCGGCGGAGGTCAATACCCGCTTCCGCACCGTCTCGGACCTCGTCACCTTCCTCAGCCGGCGCTACTTCCAGGACGATCTCGAAGGTCTCAACGCCGCCTGACCGGGCGCCCTCAGGGCGCCGGCTGTGTGCTGACCTCGAGCGCGTCGTAGCGCTTGCAGCGATAGATGATGACCGACACCGCCCAGCCGGCGGCGAACACGCCGATGATCAGGAAACCGAGGCCGCTGAAATGGTCGTTCAGCGAGCCCACGCCGCGCCAGAACCGCCCCGACAGCTGCAGCCGCTCGACGATCAGCCCGAGCGCCTCGATGCCGCCGATCAGCAGCGCCACCACCGCCGACACCAGCGTGATCGTCATGTTGTAGTAGAGCTTGCGGACCGGCTTGACGAAGGCCCAGCCGTAGGCGCCCAGCATCAGCACGCCGTCGGTGGTGTCAACCAGCGCCATTGCGGCCGCAAACAGCGCCGGGAACACCATGATCGACCAGACCGGGATGCCGTGCGCCGCCTGCGTCGCGGAGATGCCGAGCAGGGCGATCTCGGTTGCGGTGTCGAACCCGAGCCCGAACAGGAAGCCCAGCGGCAGCATCTGCCAGCTTCGCCGCACCAGCCGGAACAACGGCCGGAACAGCCTGGCTGCGAACCCGCGCTGGTTGAGCAGCAGGTCGAGCTCCTCCGGCACATAGGCGCCACCCTGCCGGACATGCCGGAAGGTCAGCCAGACCGAGCGGAAGATCAGCAGGTTCAACGCCGCGATCACCAGCAGGAAGCCCGCCGACACCAGCACGCCGACCACCCCGCCGATCTGCTGCAGCCGCTGGAACTGCGTGGCCAGCGCGGTGCTGGTCACGGCGATCGCGGCGACCGCCAGGATCACCACGGCGGAATGACCGAGGGCGAAGCAGAAGCCGACGCCAACCGGTTGCTTGCCCTCCTGCATCAGCTTGCGGGTGACGCTGTCGATGGCGGCGATATGGTCCGCGTCAACCGCATGGCGCAAACCGAAGCCGTAGGCCAGCAGGGCGCTGCCGAGCAGGACCGGCTGATGATGGAACATCACCGCCGCCCAGAGCCAGGCGCCGATATTCAGCACGGCGAGCACGGCATAGATGCCCGCTACCGGTCGGCGCAGTCCCGGCCTGCCGTTGAACAGGGTGGTGAGGATCTCCAGCATGTTCCGGCCTTGTTCCCCGGTGCGGACTGCTTCAATGCGACCAGTGCTGCCGAGGTTGCGGTTGAGGCTAGCGGAGCGGGATCGGCACGTTGTTCACCGACAACAGCCCGTCATGGAAATCCACCTCCCAGTCCAGGCCGTCGGCGCCGTTGCGCGCCATCAGCCGCGACAGGAACAGCGTCGTGTGCAGCCGCACCAGCCCCTGCACCGCAGCCCGCTCCACCAGGGCGTCGAACTTGCGAGCGCTCAGATGCAGCGACGCCGTGCTCTGCATCGGCGTTGCCGCGGCGGTGGCGGTGCCGTGGCCGGCCAGCACCGTCTCGCCCTCGGTCACGCGCAGCTCGTCCACGGTGACCGGGATCTGCGCGTCCGGAGCGCCGCCGCCGGTTGCGGCCAGCAGGGTGGGCAGGCTTGAAGCGGGCAACGTCACCCGCACCAGCAGGTGGTCGGGAAGCAGCGTCGGCGGCGTGAGGCTGCCGGCGATGCCGTCCAGGCTGAGCGCCACATGCACCGGCCGGTCGGCACCTCCACCCTCGGCCGCATCGAGGCGCAGCTCCATTGTGCGGATCGTCACATGGCCGGCATGGCCGCGCAGCGCCAGGGCCTGCCAGTTCGCGACATAGCCTCCGCCCTGCTGCAACCCGGCCGCGATCGGCTTGCCGGCCCGTTGCAGCACGTCGTTGGGACATACGCTATAGCCGTTGCCGGTTATCCCGATCAGCAATGCCGCCGCATAGGCGCTGGCTGCCTGCTCAAGCGCCGCCTCGCCCACCGTGGCATCCTTGCCGCTGACCCGAAGCACCAGCGCCGACAAGGAGGGAGCCTCGCGACCCCCGGTGCGGGGCGGCAGCTGCACCGCGAAATGCGACGCGCTGAAGCCCGCCGGCGCCCCGGCCAGGCGATGCAGCGTCGATGCGCCCACGCGCGCGCAGTCCGGCGGCAACGCCAGCCCGCCCTGGTCCCCCGCCGCACGGGCCGGGTGCCACGACAGCATCAGCAGGGCTGCTGTTGCGGCGAATATGATCGTGCATCTCATCAGCCCGCGAACGTGGCGCAGGCCGAACCGCAAGGCAATGCGCTATGCCTGCGCACCTGTTTGCCGATCACTGGACGTTCTCACATGCCCAAACCCGACCCGTTCCTGCTCGCGCTGATCGCGACGTTGATCGTGGCCTCGCTGCTTCCCTGCCGCGGCGGCGAGGCCACCTG
>CAXUNX010000134.1:5940-8391 GCA_964252545.1 uncultured Acetobacteraceae bacterium
CGCGGTCATGTTCTTTCTGCAAGGCGCACGGCTGTCGCCACAGGCGATGCTCTCCGGGCTGGGGGCCTGGAAGCTGCACCTGGCCATTTTCTGCTGCACCTTTGTGCTGTTTCCGCTGCTTGGGGTGGGGCTGAGGGCGGCGCTGCCGCAGCTGCTCACCCCGACCCTGTGGGTGGGGATCCTGTTCGTCTGCGTGCTGCCCTCGACCGTGCAGTCCTCGATCGCCTTCACGTCGATCGGCCGCGGCAACGTGGCGGCGGCGGTCTGCTCGGCCACCGCCTCGAACCTCTTGGGGATCGCGGTCACGCCGTTGCTGGTGGGCCTGCTGCTCAGCCGCAACGGCCCCGGGGTGTCCGGCCATGCGGTGCTCGACATCGTGCTGGAACTGCTGCTGCCGTTCATCCTGGGTCAAGTGCTGCAGCCCTGGATCGGTGCCTGGGCCAAGCGCAACCGCACCTTGCTGAGCTTCACCGACCGCGGCTCGATCCTGATCGTGGTCTACACCGCCTTCAGCGAGGCGGTGGTGCAGGGCATATGGCACAAGCTGCCCGCCTCGATGCTGGTGGTGGTGCTGCTGGTCGACGCGGCGCTGCTGGCGACGGTGCTGCTGGTGACCCGCGCCGGCGCCCGGCTGCTCGGCTTTTCGCGCGAGGACGAGATCGCCATCGTGTTCTGCGGCTCCAAGAAGACGCTGGCGTCCGGAGTGCCGATGGCCGGAGTGCTGTTCCCGCCGGCGACGGTCGGCATGATCGTGCTGCCGCTGATGGTGTTCCATCAGATCCAACTGTTCGTGTGCGCCGTGCTGGCCCGGCGCTATGCGGCGCGCGCGTCGGTGGCACTTCCCGTGGTGCGGCCCCAAACTGGCGGCTAGCGCTTCAGCCTGAGGCCTCGCCCTCAGGCCGGGGCGTAGCGCACGGCATCGATGCTGGCGATGTCGAGCAGCCGGTGGAACACTTCCGGCTCCTGCGCTCCGGATACCGCCATCTGGCCACCGATCACGAAGCAGGGCACGCCGCTGATGCCAAGCCGGTGCGCCCGCAGGTTCTCGCCGTGCACCACGTCGGAGCCCTCGCGAGAGCGCAGAAAGGCGTTGGCGTCGGAGGCGTCGAGGCCGAGGGCGTCGGCGATCGCAACCAGGGTGGCCGAATCGCCGATGTCGCGCCCATCGGTGAAATGGGCGGCAAACAGCGCCTCGACCATCTCCGCCCCGCGTCCAAAACGCTGCGCCCAGCCGGCCAGCCGGTGCGCATCGACGCTGGACGGGATATGGATGATCCGCTCGAAGCGGAAACACAGCGCTTCGCCGATGCCGAGCTGCGTCACCGCCGCGTACAGGCGGCGGGCCCGCTCCTCGCCGCCGAACTTGCGCACCACGTAGTCGTAGCGCGACATCCCCTGACGCGGCATGTCCGGGTTGAGCAGGAATGGCCGCCAAGTGATGTCGAAGCCGTAGGCCTCGCGTTCGGCCAGCGCGCGCATCAGCCGCCTGACCCCGAGATAGCACCAGGGGCAGACGAAATCATGCACGATCTCGATCGCGAGACGGCTGCGAGGTGGCGTCAGGGCGTTCACGGCGGCAGTGTATTTCCGGAATTTTTGAGATTCGACTAAAATCATCGGGGCGGATCGTCATGCCGGGCAGGCTGGGGATCACGCGCCACAGTTGTGCCGCACGAGGGAGCGCGCATGGATCAGGACATGCCGGAGGACCGGTTCGCGCCCTATGTGTCGATCCTGGGGCGGGGGCCGGGGCGCTCGCGCCCGCTCACCCGCGACGAGGCGCGCCGCGCCTTCACGATGGTGCTGCGCGGCGAAGCCGATCCGATGCAGGTCGGCGCCTTTCTGATGCTGCTGCGCTACCGCGGCGAGGACCCCGACGAGATCACCGGCCTGGTGGAGGCCGCCCGCGACCACGCACGGCTCGGGTGCGGCGGGGTGGCGGCACACTTCCCCGCCGTCGAGCTCGACTGGCCGAGCTATGGCGCCGGACGCACGCGTGGCGCGCCATGGTTCCTGCTGGCCGCACTCGCCCTGGCGAGTGCCGGGGTGCGGGTGCTGATGCATGGCAGCAACGAGTTCTCCGGCGGCATGTCGGTGCCGGAGGCGCTGGTGGCCCTGGGGCGCCCGGTGCAGATCGGCACCGCGGAAGTTGCCGACGCGCTGTCGAGCCGCGGCTTCGCCTACTGGCCGGCGGCCAGCATGGCGCCGTCGCTGGAACGGCTGCTTGGCTTGCGACGGCTGTTCGGCTTGCGCTCGCCGGTGAATACGGTGGCGAGGCTGCTTGACCCCGCGGACGCCGCGGCCTCGGTGGATGGGGTGTTCCACCCGCCCTATATCGCGCTTCATCTCGGCGTCGCCGAACGGCTGCGGCGGCGCTCGCTGCTTGTGCTCAAGGGCGGCGGCGGCGAAGCCGAGCAAACCGCGGCCAAGCCGGTGGCAGCCCACCTGCAC
>CAXUNX010000135.1:0-8298 GCA_964252545.1 uncultured Acetobacteraceae bacterium
CACCGTAACAACCGGCGGGATCGTGGCGACGCTGCTCTGGGACGACGCCTCGGTCGGGGAGATCGTCGGCAGCGACGATTTCCTGACGCGGCTCGGCGAAGGCGGCGTGCATGTCTCGATGAGCACGATCTCGCCGGACGCCTCCAGGGAGCTCGCCCGGCTGCACGACCGGCACGGCTCGCACTTCGTGGAGGCGCCGATCTTCGGCGTGCCCGCAGCCGCTGCGGCCCGGAAGCTCTGGATCCCGATGGCCGGCCCGCTGCCGGCCAAGCAGCGCGTGAAGCCCTTGCTGGAGGCGATGGGGGCGCAGGGCGTGTTCGATTTCGGCGAACGGATCGGTGCCGCTACGACGGTCAAGCTCGCGGGCAACTTCCTGATCATCTCGGCCGCGGCGTCGCTGACTGAGGCGCTGGCTTTCGCCGGAAGCAACGGCGTCGACCCCACCGCGGTGGTCGACATGCTCACTGCGACGCTGTTCCCGGCGCCGATCTACCAGAGCTACGGGCGCAGCATCGCCGATGGCACCGCCACCATCAACAAGAGCGCGATCCCCGGCAAGGATCTCGGCTTGATCCGGCGATCCGCGCAGTCCGTCGGCTCACCCGCCCCCATCACCGACCTCCTGCTCAGCCTGCGGGAGCGCTGAGGGGCTGCCACGCGCCAGGCCGCAGGTTTTTCCCTGCGGCCGTGCGCGCCAACCACCGTAGCCTCTGCTGCGCGTGCGCTTCAGGGCTTCGGCGCTTTCCGCGCTTCCGCCATGCCCTCCGGGTCGGGCATCGCGCCGGTCTCGTTGTCGGTTCCGAGCATCGAGGCACCCGGATCAAACGCCTCGGTCTTCTTGTCGACCTTGCCGTCTGCGATCCGCTGCTTGATCTGCAGGCCCTGTTCACCAATCGGGGTCAAGCCGGTCTCGTCCTGTTCTGCCATGTCGCCTCCTGTGTCCACCTAGATATAAGCGCGACGGGCGCACGGCGCGGTCACGTTTGCGGTTGCCGCCGGCTGCGTGATGCCTGGAATCTCAGCCGTGTCACGGCGGGTCGGCCTCCAGGACACCTGCACGCACCACAAGGTGCATGGCTTGCGCGGTGCTGGTCGCTCCGAGCCGCTTGCGGATGCGGCGCAGATGGTTCTCGATCGTGCGATCGGACAAACCCAGCATCAGCGCAATATCGGCTTGTCGGCGGCCCGAGGCGACCCAGCGCATGACCTGCCGCTCCCGGTCGGAAAGATGCGGCACCGATTTGGAGACATTCGGGCCGGCAAGCCGCTGAGCCGCATGGAAGGCGGCGCCCGCGATCAGCGTCAGCGCCGATCGGGTATCAACCGTGCTGTTGATCGCCGTGCCGCCGAAGCTCATCGCGCCGATCAGCCCGGCATGGCCGAACACCGGCACCTGCAACCCATGAATGCCCGGCCCACTCGGCCGGCGGGCGACCCGGTACGCCTCGTGACCCGGCTCGCCCGTCTTCGTCCAGAAGAACGGGTGATCGGCTTCCAGCACGTGCCGATTGACCGGACAGCGGGCCAGATAGGCCTCCGGGTCGATCCCGCTCCCTTCGCCGACCCAGTCGCCCTCGATCCACAGCAACTGCTCGACGATGCCCTCTCCGGAATGCGGCGCGGCATAGAGGATGAAGCGGTCATACCCCAGCGGACCGGCAAACGCGCGAACCGACCGGCAAAGCGCGTCCATGTCCGCGCCATGCTCGATCGCCACGATCGTCGCAGCCAACCCGCTCGATCCCGTGCCGCCCATCGTCAGCCCCCGGCGACCTCGGCAAGCAAGGTTTGGGCGGCGAGCCTGCCAAGCGCATTGGCAGCAAGCGGGCTGGCCCCGGTCATCACCTTGCGGTCCTGGTGCGTGGCATCATCCGGCTCGGTGTTCAGGATCGTGACGCCCAGCGCCTTCAGCTTCTCGCCGAAATGCCAGGCGAGCTGTCCGGGCATGTAGCCGATGTCCGGGATCATGCGGTCAGTCGCATCGGGAAACGCCGTGATCGAATAGCCGGCGAACGGGAAGTCGCCGGCGTCCGCTGCCGCGGCGCAGGCAAGAAACGCCGCGGGGCCGTGACAGATCGAGATGACATGCCGATCGGTATCGAACGCCCAGCGGATCACTGCCGCAACATCCTTGCTGAACGGCAGGCCGATCAGCGGGCCGTGTCCGCCGGGAATGAACACGGCAGCATAGCCGCTGTTCGGGCCGAGGCCGGCAACCACCTCGGACAGCTTCAGCGGCTTCTGGAACTGCTCAAGGCAGGCGCGGTGGAAGCCGGTGATTGCCTCGTCCTCCTTGGGCATGGCCCAGAACTCGAACTTCACCGGATTGCCGGAAACGGTTGCGATGTCGAACGCGAAGCCGGCCTTGTGCAGGTGGTACATCGGCACCAGCATCTCGACCGGATGGTTTCCGGTCGAGAACAGCGTGCCGTTCTCGAGTTTCAGGTACCGCTCGTCGGTGCAGAGCACCAGGATCCGGCTCGTGCCCTGATAGGGTCGTGGATAGTGGGCGCCTTCCAGGTCACTCTTCGGACTGGTGAACTGCTTCAGCGACAAGGGCGATGGAAAGAACGCGTTGAATTCCGCCTGGTCGGGCTGTGGTTGTTTGCTGAGTGGCAGGATGCTCATGTTCATTTTTCCCTCGACGATAGCGGGAGAATAGGGATTCCGCTGCTCAGGAAAATGCGGGATTTCCCCCAATCCTGATGGCGCGGTTGCGCATGCTTGCCTTGCACTGCCACAAGCCGCCCCATAGGCCGGGTGCTCAGCCGGCCAGCGGGAAATGACAGGCCGCCTCGCGCATCGCACCTGCCGCCCGCAGCGGCGGAGCCTCGGCGCGGCAGCGAGGCTGCGCCTGCGGACAGCGCGTGTGGAACCGGCAGCCAGCCGGCGGCGAGACCGGGCTCGGCACCTCTCCCGTCAGCACCGTCCGGCTGGCCCGTCCGCCCACCACCGGCTCCGGGATCGCCGAGATCAGCGCCGCCGTATAGGGATGCGCCGGGCGGTGCAGCACCGCATCGGTGTCGCCTAGCTCGACGATCGCGCCGAGATACATCACCGCGACCCGGCTTGCGATCTGGCGCACCACGCTGAGGTCGTGGGCGATGAACACGTAGGTGAGTCCCAGCTGCTCGCGCAGGTCGGCGAACAGGTTGACGATCTGCGCCTGGATCGAGACGTCGAGTGCCGAGACCGGCTCGTCCGCGACGATGAGGCGCGGCGACAGCGCAAGCGCGCGTGCGATGTTGATGCGCTGGCGCTGTCCGCCGGAGAACTCGTGCGGGTAGCGCTGCAGCGCCTCCGACGGCAGTCCGGTCAGCGCCAATAGCTGCTCGAGCCGGGCCGCGATCCCGGCGCGGCTCCAGGCGCTGCCGTCGGGACGGCGATGCACCCGCATCGGCTCGCCGAGCAGGTCGGCGATCCGCCGGCGCGGATTGAGCGAGGCGTGGGAATCCTGGAACACCATCTGCATGTGTGGCCGCAGCCGGCGCAGCGCGCGCTCGCCGAGCCCGCCGATATCGATGCCCTCGAACAGGATCTGGCCGCCGTCGATCTCCGCCAGCCGAAGCAGGCAACGGCCGAAGGTGGACTTGCCGCAGCCGGACTCGCCCACCAGCCCCACGCTCTCGCCCGGCATGATCCGGAGCGACACGTCATCGAGCGCCCGCAGGCTTTGGCCGCGGCCGATCCGGTACTGCTTGCGCAGCCGGCGCGCCTCGATCAGCGCCACGTTCATGCGGCCAGCACGCAGGCGATGTCCTGCAGGCCGCGCGTGACCAGGGCCGGGCGCACCGCGCAGGCCGCATGCGCCTCCGGGCAGCGCGGCTGGAACGGACAGCCGGACGGGCGCGACGCCGGGTTCGGGGGCTGGCCCGCGATGGAGGGCAGCCGCGCCGGACGCGGCCCGCGCAGCGGCGGGATCGAGCCGAGCAGGGCGGCCGTGTAGGGGTGGCCGGGATGAGCGAACAGCGCTTCGGTCGGGCCGCGCTCGGCGATGTTGCCGGCATACAGCACCAGCGTGCGGTCGCAGGTCTCGGCCACCACGCCCATGTCGTGGGTGATCAGCAGGATCGAGGAGCCGAACTCCCGCCTGAGGCCGCGCAGCAGCTCCAGGATCTGCGCCTGCACGGTGACGTCGAGTGCCGTGGTCGGCTCGTCGGCGATCAGCAGCGACGGGTTGCAGGACAGCGCCATGGCGATGGTCGCCCGCTGCCTGAGGCCGCCCGAGAGCTGGTGCGGGTAGCGTGCGGCGGTGCGCCTCGGATCGGGCACGCCCATCGCCTCCAGCAGGTCGAGCGTGCGCGCGCGCGCACCGGCGCGGCTGAGCGCCTCGTGCGCGCGGATCTGCTCGTCGATCTGCCAGCCGATGCTGTGCACCGGCGTAAGCGCCGTCATCGGGTCCTGGAAGATCATCGCGATCTCGCGGCCGCGCAGGCGGCGCAGCGCTCGCTGCGGCAGCCCGACCAGCTCGGATCCCTTGAAGCGCATCGAGCCGGTGATCACCGCCCCCCGGGCGTCGATCAGGCCCATGATGGCGAGTGCCGTCATGCTCTTGCCGGAGCCGGATTCGCCGACGATGCCGAGGATCTCCTGCGTTCCCACCGTGAACGACAGGTTCTCGACGATGCGCACCAGCCGGCCTTCGCTGCTCGGCAGCGCCACCGTGAGGTCCCGCACGGCGAGCAGCGCGGATCCGTTCGGCTGCTCAGCGTGCATGGCGCACAGCCATGATCTCAGCGTGCATGGCGCACAGCCATGATTTTAGCGTGCATGGCGCACGCGGGGATCCAGGAACAGGTAGACCAGGTCGACCACCGCGTTGGCCAGCACCACGAAGAACGCGGAATACATCACCGTGGCCATGATCAGCGGCAGGTCGAGATTGGCCAGCGCCTGGTAGGTGAGCCGGCCCACGCCCTGCAGCCCGAACACCACCTCGGTGAGCAGCGCGCCGCCGCCGACGAGCTGCGCGAAATCCAGCCCGAACAGCGAGACGAAGGTGATCATCGAGGTGCGCAGCCCGTGCCGGAACAGCACGCGGCTGGCGGACAGCCCCTTGGCCTGCGCGGTGCGCATGAAATCCTCGCTGTAGGCGGCAACCAGGTCGGCGCGCAGCACCCGGCCATAGATGCCGATGAACAGCACCGCGAGCGTGAACCACGGGATCACCAGCGCCTTGAACCAGCCGGCCGGATCCTGCAGCAGCGGCACGTAGCCCAGCCCGGGCACCCAGGAAAACATCCAGGTATCGTGCAGGCGGCTCTGGGTGATGAGGTTGACGACCTCGCCGAGCCAGAACACCGGCATCGAGATGCCGACCAGCCCAAGCATCATCAGGCCGCGATCGATCAGCGTGCCGCGCGTGGCGGTGGCCAGCGTCCCCATCGCCACCGACGCCAGCACCCACACGATGGCAGCGCCCCCCACCAGCGAAAGCGTCACCGGGGCTGCGTGGATCACCTCCGGCACCACCGGCTCGCCGTGATCAACGAACGAGGTGAGGTCGCGGGTGACGAACAGCTTGCCCATCATGCGCGCGTACTGCACCGGCAGCGGCCGGTCGAAGCCGTACTGGTGCCGCACCAGCGCCAGCGTGGCGGCGGAAGCGTTGCGCCCGGCGATGCGTGCGGTGGGATCGGCGCCGGGCGTCGCAAAGAACACCAGGAACACCAGCACGCTGATCCCGAACAGCACCAGCGCGGTCTGGCCCAGACGCCGCATCAAGGCGCCGAGCATCACGGCCGCCTCCGGCCGGCGTCGCGCACGTCGAGCGCGTCGCGCAGCCCGTCGCCCAGGATGTTCAGGGCGAGCACGGTGAGCACGATGGCGATCCCCGGCGCCAGGGCGACGGCCGGCCGCGTATAGATCAGGCCCTCGCCGTCCTGGATGATGGTCCCCCAGCTCGCCGCCGGCGCCTGCACGCCGATCGACAGGAACGACAGCGCCGACTCCGCCAGCATCGCCAGCGCCATCAGCAGCGGCGCCAGCACGATCATCGTGCCCGAAACGTTCGGCAGGATGTCGCGCAGCAGGATGCGCCGCCTTGAAGCCCCCAGGCCGCGTGCCGCGAGCACGAACTCGCTATGCCGCAGCAACAGCACCTGGCCGCGGATCGGACGCGCCGCATACGGCACGTAGACCAGCGCGATGATGAAGATCGGCAGCAGCAGGTTGTCGGAGCCGATGGTCACCGGCCCGAGCCGCAGCCCCTGGCTGATGGTGACGATGGAGAGCGAGATCGCGAACAGGTAGACCGGCACCGCCCACATGATGTCCATCAGCCGCGACAGCACCGCGTCGGCGACGCCGCCGAAGAAGCCCGAGACGATCCCCACGGCGCCTGCGAGCCCGATGCACAGCAATGTTGCGGCAGCACTGATCAGCAGCGAGTTGCGGCCGCCGTAAAGCAGCCGGGCCATCACGTCGCGGCCCTGGCCGTCCGAGCCGAGCAGGTAGGCGGAAGGGTGCCAAGTCGGGCCCAGCGGGGTGAGGCCGAGATGCAGCGGATTGTTGTTGGGCTGCATCACCGGCAGCTCGCGCCCGTGCAGGCTGACGGTGGCGGCGACGTCGGAGCTGAACGGATCGGTATGCGCGAGCCGGTTCGCGTAGAGCGGTGCCGCGAGGCAGGCCAGCACGATCAGCACGAGCCCCGATGCCGCCGCCATCGCGCTGCGGTCCCGGCCGAGGGCGCGCAGCGCGGTGATCCAGGGACCGCGCCCGGCGCCGCTCGAACCGGCGCTCATTGCACCCAGACCTGCGAGAACAGCATGTGGTAGAGGTTGGTGTAGGTGTAGTGGCCGAGCCGCCTGGACACGAAATCGACCTTCTTCATCTGGATCAGCGGCGCCGCCGCGGCGATCCGCATGATCTCCCCGCTGGCCTTGGACCACAGCGCGTTGCCGGTCTGGGGATCGGTTGCGGAAACCCGGCCGGCACGCTCGATCGTGTTCTGGATGGTCTTGTCGCACAGCTCGGACATGTTGATCGAGGAGTCCGAGCCGGGATGGAAGTTCTCGCAGCCGAACAGGTCGTCCAGGAAGTTCGAGGGCGACGGATAATCGGAGTACCAATCGGTGAGGCTGATCTGCACCTTGTTGTTGCTGTTCTGCACGTAGCTCGTGGCGACCGCGAAGGTCACGATCTTGACCCCGGCGTCGTAGCCGATCTGTCGCAGCGTGTTCTGCAGGTAGGTGCCCATCGACCGGTCCACCGCCCGGTCCGGCACGATCAGCGTGACCTTGGCGCCCGCCGTGCCGCTGGCCGCCACCAGCGCGCGGGCGCGAGCCAGGTCGGGCTTCCGCCAGAACGGCGCGGGATGCGCCGCATCGGCGCCCAGCGTGTAAAGGCACTGGTTGCTGCGGCCGGGCAGGCCGGGCGGCACCATCTCGCAGATCGGCTCGGCGACCGCGAGGCCGCCATAGAAGATCGCCATCGCCGTCCGGTTCACCGCGTAGTTGACCGCCTCGCGCGCCTCCAGGCTGTTGAACGGGGGCAGGTTGACGTTCATCGGCATGTAGAAGATCGCGAACATCGGCCGGATATGCACCTGGCCGGCATACCGGTCGCCGAGCTCGCCCAGCCGGTCCAGCGGCTTGTTGTCGTACATCCAGTCGTACTGGCCGTTCTCCACCGCGGTGACCTGCGCCTCGTCGGACAGGCCATACGTGTAGCGGATATGGTCGACATAGCCGTCCGGCTGCGCCAGCGGGTTCCAGACGCGGAAGAACGGGTTGCGCTCCAGCGTCATGCCGCGGTTCGGATCGTACGCGGTGATCCGGTAGGGCCCGGTGGCGGCGGCGGGCGTGTTGCCGAGGTCGTGCGCCGGCGTGTCCGCGGGCAGCACGGTGGCGTGCGCCATCGCCAGCTTGTCGAAGAACTCGCCGTCCGGCTGCACGAGATGGAACGTCACGGTGCCCCGGACGTCGTCCGCCGCGACCCCGCCCTCCAGGGTGCAGTGCGCGGGGCCGCTCAGGCAGCGGTCGGCGCCGACGATGCCGCCATAGAAGCTGCCCGCGGTCGGGCTGCCGACGGTGAACAGGCGACGCATCGAGGCCGCGACGTCCGACGGCATCACCGTCCGGCCGGTCGAGAAGCGCACCCCGGGACGCAGATGAAACACATAGGTGCGCCCTCCGTCCTCGGGCGCCGGCAGCGCTTCGGCGAGGTCGGGGACGAGGACGTTGCTGCCGGCGCCGTCCAGCTTGGCGAACGCGGTCAGGCCGTCATTGGTGATGGTGAGGACCTGCCAGCCGTCGCTGAGATAGTTGATCTGCGGGTCGAGCGTGCCCGGTGCGGAAT
>CAXUNX010000136.1:0-8125 GCA_964252545.1 uncultured Acetobacteraceae bacterium
GCGACCTCGACGATCAGGATGCCGTGCTTGCTGATCAGCCCCATCAGCGTCACCAAGCCCACCTCGGTGAACAGGTTGATGCTGGCGCCGCCCACGCCGAGCCACACGAACAACAGCGCGCCGGCGATCGACATCGGCACCGACACCAGGATGATCAGCGGGTCGCGGAAGCTCTCGAACAACGCCGCCAGCGCCAGATAGGTCACCACCACAGCCAGCGCGAAGGTCGCGAGGAAGCCGCCGCTCTCGTGCACGTACTGCCGCAGCGAGCCCACCGTGTCGGTGCCGTAGCCGGCCGGCAGGGTGTCGCGGGCGAGGCGCTGAAGGATGCGGTACGCCTCCGCCTGGGTGACCCCCGGCGCCGGCACCGCGCTGATGGTGGTGGCGTTGAGCTGCTGGAAGTGGGCGATCGATTCCGGCACCACCGAGCGCTGGATGTGCGCCACCGACGACAGCGGCACCGAGGCTCCTCCGATCGTGGCGATCGGGTAGTTCAGCACGGCGGACGCGTTCAGCCGCCAGCGCCGCGCCACCAGCGGCTCGACCTTGTAGGAGCGCTCGTCGTTGGAGAAGAAGCCCACATAGCTGCCGCCCAGCATGGCGTTGAGTGCTGTGCCCACGTCGTTCATGCTGAGGCCCAGCAGCGACAGCTTGTCGCGGTCCACCACGATGGTGGATTGCGGCTGGTCGATCTTCAGGTCCTTGTCGGCATAAACGAACTTGCCGGTCGCGCGCACCCGCTCGAGGAAGTCGCTGGACACCGTGTTGAGGTCCCGGGAGCTGCCGCCGCCTTCCAGCACGAAGCCGATCGGCAACCCCCAGCCGCCCCCCGGCAGGTAGGGCGGGCTGTAGACCGCAAGCTGCAGCCCGGCGACCCGGGACAGCGCACGCTGCACCTCGGCTTCGATCACGAACGCGCTGCGCCGGCGCTGCTTCCAGGGCTTGAGCTCCATGCCGCCCTGCACCGACGGAGGCGTCAGGATATGCCAGTAGCTCTTGCGCTCCGGCGGCGTGGTGAGGATGCCCACCACCTGCCGGTCATACAGCGCCAGCTGGTCGAGGGTCGCGTTCGGCGCCCCCTGCCCGCTATAGATGAAGAACCCCTGGTCCTCCGGCGGCGAAAGCTCGCCCTTGGAGCCGCTGTAAAGGAACCAGATGCTCGCCAGCACGGCGAACCCGAACCCGAGCACCAGCGGCCGCAGCCGCAGCGACCAGCCGAGCAGCACCGCATAGCCGCGCTGCACCAAGGCGAGCGCCGCCGCCGCCGCGTCCTCCAGCCGCTCCGACAACCGGCGCTTGCCGCCTCGCCGGCCGCGGAGCAGCCGCGAGCACATCATCGGCGACAAGGTCAGCGCCAGCAGCGCCGACACCACCACCGCGCCGGCCAGGGTGAAGGCGAACTCGGTGAACAGCGCGCCGGTCAGTCCCCCCTGCCCCCCCCCCGCCACATCGGCCGCTACCACCACCCCCGCCAGCCCCCCGAGCGCAAACCCCCGCGCGCGCGCCGCCGGCCGGGGGGCGGCGACCGGGCCGAGGCCTGCCGCGATCAGCCGGTTCACGTTCTCCACCACGATGATGGCGTCGTCCACCACCAGCCCGGTCGCCAGCACCAGCGCCAGCAGGGTCAGCAGGTTGATCGAGAACCCCATCACCGCCATCGCGGCGAAGGTGCCGACCAGCGCCAGCGGGATCGTCACCACCGGGATCAGCACCGAGCGCGGCGAGCCCATGAAGGCGAACACCACCAGCGAGACGATCCCCAGCGCCTCGAGCAGGGTGGTGGCGACCTCGTGGATCGAGGCGCGGATGTATGCGCTGGAATCTCCCACCACCTCGACGTGCAGCGCCGCCGGAAGCTGCGTGCGGATCGCGGCGAGCTCCGCCTTCACCGCCGCCGCCACCAGCAGGGCGTTGGCCGACGGCGTCGCGTGGATGCTGAGATACACGCCCTCGTAGCCGTTGCTGATCACCTTGAAGTTGTCCGGATCGGAGCCGAACGCCAGCCGCGCCACGTCCCCCAGCCGGATGATCCGGTTGTTCTGTTGTCGGATCACCAGGTTGCGGAACTGTGCTGCGGTGTGCAGCCCGGAGGTGATGTCGAGATTGACCGAGGTCATGGCACCCAGGGTTTGTCCGGCGCCGGAGACGAAATTGTTGTTGTTGAGCGCGGTCTGCACGTCGGTCGCGGTCATGCCGAAGCTGGCGAGGCGTTCGGGGTCGAGCCACACCCGCATCACCACGTTCGGGCTGCCCTCGGCGTCCGCCCGCTGCACCCCGGGCACCGATTGCAGCCGCGGCTGGATCAGCCGGTGGGTGTAGTCGGCCACCTGCGAGGGCGTGAGCGAGCTGCTGTGGACGGCGAGGTCGAGCACGTCGCGGCCGGACGCGTACAGGGTGATCGACGAGGCCTGCACGCCCTGCGGCAGCTGCGAGGTCACCGAGGTGACATAGGCCTGGATCTCGGCCAGCGCCCGCGACGGCTCGTAGTTCAGCCGGAGGTTGATCGTAATGTCGCTCAGGCTGTTCGAGGAGGTCGAGGTCATGTAGTCGATGCCCTGCGCCTGGGCGATCGCCGCCTCCAGCGGCGCGGTGATGAAGCCGGCCACGGTGGCCGGGTCGGCGCCGTAATCATAAGTCTGGATCTCGATCGTGCCGCTCACCGTGTGCGGGAACTCCGACACCGGCAGCGCCTGCTCGGCACGCAGCCCGAACACCAGCACCAGCACGGAAACCACGCAGGCCAGCACCGGCCGCTGGATGAAGAGCTGGGTCAGCCGGTTCATGCGAGGATCCTCACTGGTCTTCAACCACCGGCGCCTGCGCGTCGGACGGCTGCACGCTGTTGTTGACCACCGCGGCCGCGCCGCTGCGGAGCTTGAGCTGGCCCGCGGTGACCACCTGCTCGCCCGGCCGCAGCCCGGACAACACCGCGACCTGGTCGCCGCGCGCGTCCCCGGTCTGGATCACCCGCGATTCCGCGGCAAGCCCGCCGCCGGGCCCCGGCTTGAGCACGTAGACGAAGTCGCCATAGGGATTGAAGCTGATCGCGGCCTGCGGCAGCGTCAGCACCGGGTGCTTCGCCCCGGTCGCGATCTCCACCACCGCGAACATCCCCGGCACCAGCGCGTGGTCGTGGTTGTCGAGCTCGGCGCGCGCCATCACCATTCGGCTGGCGCCGTCGACCTTGCTGTTGATCGAGGTGAGCCGGGCGTGGAAGCTGCGGTTGGGCCAGGCATCGACCCGCACCGCCACCGCCTGGCCGACCGCAAGCTGGCCCAGCGCCTGCTGCTGGATGTTGAAGTCCACGTAGATCGGGTCGAGCGCCTGCAGCGTCACCACCGGCGTGCCGGCGGTGAGGTACTGGCCGAGATCGACCTGCCGGATGCCGAGCCTGCCGGCGAACGGGGCGCGCACGATCTTCTCGTCCATCTGCGCGCGCTGGGCCGCGACCTGCGCCTGGCTCGCGCGCAGGCTGCTGTTGTCGGCATCAAGCGTCGCGCGGCTGATCGCCTGCGCCGCGAACTGCTTGCGGTCGCGCTGGAGGTTGGCCGCGGCCAGGTCGGCCTGCGCCTGCAGCTGCGCCAGCCTGGCGTCGTCGTCGTTGGGTCGCAGCCGGAGCAAGACGGCGCCGGCCGCCACGTCCTGCCCGGAGCTGAAGCTGATGGCATCCACGATGCCGCTCACCTCCGCGGACAGGTCGGCGCCCTCTACCGCGCGCACGGCGCCGGTGGCGGTAAGGCGCGTCTGCCAGTCCTGGGTGCGCACCACCATCGCCGACACGGTGACCGGAGGGGCCGCCGGCGCCGGGGATGGCGAAGCGCTTGCGGACGCGGCGGCGGCCGTCCCCAGCCAGGCCGGCAGCAGCATCAGGGCGAAACGGGTGCGGTTCATGACACGGGCCTTCGTGGCGGAAACATCAGGGCAGCGGCGAGCTGATCAGGCCGGGCGGCGGCGGCGGCAGGTCATGGCGGTGCCACCAGCCGCCGCCGAGCGCCTGGAACAGCGCGATGGTATCCTCATAGCGTGCGGCGCGCGCGCGCAGCAGCGACAGGATGGCGTTCTGCGCGGTCTGCTGCGCGGTCAGCACCGACAGGTAAGACACCCCGCCCAGCCGGAACTGCAGGCTGGCCAGCGACAGGCTGCGCTGGGCGGCCCGCTGCTGGTCGAGGCTGGCGCCCAGCGCCACCTCGTCGTTCTGCAACGCCACCAGCACGTCGGCCACGTTCTGGAACGCGCTGACCACGGTGTTGCGCCACAAGGCTGCGGCGTTGTCGAGTGCCGCCCGCTGGGCGCGCTGGGCATGCAGCAGCTGGCCGGCATCGAAGATCGGCTGCACCGCCTGGTTGACCACCGACCACAGGCCGTTGGTGGGCGAAAACAGCTGGTGCACGTCGGCGGCGGCGGAGCCCACGCTGGCGGTCAGGGTGACGTTGGGCAGCCGGTTGGCGATCGCCACACCCAGGGCGGCGCTCTGCTGGTGCAGGGTCGCCTCGGCGGCGCGGATGTCCGGACGCTGATTCAGCAGGGCCGACGGCACGCTGACCGGCAGCACCTCGGGAAGCGCGATCTCGTCCAGGCTCAAGGGCGGGATCGCCGCCTCCGAGGGGGCTTGGCCGAGATAGGCGGCGAGCTGGTCGCGGGTCTGGACGAGCTGGGTTTGGAGCGGCACCAGCACGGTGCGAGCGTTGGCGACCAGCGCCTCCTGGGTGGCGACGTCGGTGCCGGTGGCGCCGCCCGCCTCGAACTGCTGCCGCACGGTGGCGAGCTGGCGCTGCTCGAAGCCGATCAGGTCCTGCTGCACCTTGATCTGGCCGGCCAGCGAGGCGGCGGCGACCGCGCTGCTGGCGACGCCCGCGGTCAAGGCAAGGTCGGTGGCCTCGAGCTCGAAGCGCTCGAACTCGACGCGCGCCGCGGTCTGCTCAACCGCCCGGCGCAGCCCGCCCCAGACGTCCAGCGTGTAGCTCAGGTTGAGCTGGGCCGAGTATTCGCTGAACAGGAACGGCTCGGTCTGGGCGCCCTCGAACGAGAACGGCTCCTCCTGGCGGTCGCGCGCCACCGCGCCGGTGACCGTCGGAAGCAGCGTGCCTTGCTGCTGCAGGCGTTGTTCGCGCGCCTGCAGCAGGGCTGCCCGCGCCGCCTCCACGTTGGGGTTCTGTTGGAGCGCCGTGCGCACCAGGGCAGTGATCACCGGCGAACGCAACAGCTCCCACCACTCGCCCGGGATGTCGCGTCCGAGCTCGAACCGGCGCGCGCCGCTTGCGGCCGGCAGCGCTGCCGCGGTGTAGCCGCGCGGCAACGCCGTCTCCGGACGATGGAAGTCCGGCCCGACCGCGCAGCCGGACAGCGCCGGCGACCCGGCCGCCGCGAGCAGGCCGGAGCACAGCCAGGACCATCGCCTGGACACCAGGCGCCAACACCGTTCCGGCCGCACGATCACCTCGGGTTCTGCGAGCGGTGGTTACGGCTGCCGCCCTGGTCCTGCCTAGGTCTCGCCTAGGGCGTGTTTGCTTGAGCAGCTTTCATGCCATCGCCCGGCGGCGGCCCGACCGGCGGCAAACCGCCAAATCCCGGCTGGTGCCAGGCATGCTGGTTGGCTGGCGCGCCAACACTTGGCACGCCGCACCAGATCAGGCGGCGCGTTCGGTGCGGAACAGCGACGCCAGCCGGCTGCGCGCCGCCGACACGTAGGCGGCATCCAGATCGATGCCGATGCCGCGCGCCCCTTCCTCCTCGGCTGCCACCAGGCTGGTGCCGCTGCCCATGAACGGGTCGAGCACCAGCGGATGCCGCTTGCCGTGCAGCCGGATGCACATGCGCGGCAGCATCACCGGGAACGAGGCGGGATGGTCGAATTTCTCCGCGCGCGCCTGCACCGTGGAGTAGGGAATGAACCAGGTGTCGCCGCGGCAGCGAAGGTCGTGCTTGTGGCCACGCCGGCTGATGTTGCTCTTGTCCTTGTAGGGCACGCCGACCGCCAGCCGCTTCAGCGGCACGCAGCCGGTGCGGGTGAGATGGAAGATGTGCTCGTGGTTGCGGTGCAGGAAGCGCTCCGAGCGGATCGGCTTGAAGTGGCCGATCGAGTTGTCGCCCAGCGAGATGGACTTGACCCAGGTGATGTGGTTCTGCAGCTCGAACAGCGGGCGCAGCCGCACCATCAGCTCGAACGGCAGCCACGGCCTGGAGCTCGAGCCGGTGATGTTCAGGAAGAACGAGCCCTGCGGCTTCATCACCCGGCGGATCGCGGTGGCGCAGTCGATCAGCCAGTCGAGATACTCGCCCTCGTCGCGGCGGTCGTGGTAGCAGCCGTATTTCAGCCCGAGATTATAGGGCGGCGAGGTCACCACCACGTCGACGCTGGCGTCGCCCAGGGTGTCCAGCACCCGCAGGCAGTCGCCGCGGTAGAGCAGGTGGCGGCCCACCATGTGCCGCAGGATGCGCGGCTGCAGCCGCCGGGGCGGGGTGGGCAGGCGGGCCAGCACCGAGGCTGCGGCGGACGCGGCAGGACGCGAATCGGTGTGCGGGACGAGATCCGTGATCATCCCGGCAGTATCACCGCCACAGCCCTGCCCCGGCCAGGGGCGAGCTCGGCTGAGTCGCAAAATTGGCGCAAAACCGAACAATAATCCCGCGCCGCGCCGATGGCGCCGCCGCGCGATCGGCCGATCAGCCAGCCCCCAAGCCACGGAACACCAGCGCCAGCGTCCTCTTCGCGCGCTGGCGACCGGCCGCGTCCGGAGGGATCAGCCACAACACGCTCAGAAGCGTCAGGACATCCTCGGGGTCGGCACCCGGCCGGATGTCGCCCGAGCCCTCGCAGGCGGCCATCAGGCCACGCACCGCTGCCACCATCGGGCCATAGGTCTCGTGGATGTCCTGATCCGAGATCGCCGCATGCAGCAGGTCGGCCACCCCGTGCTTCAGCCTGCCGAACTCGGCGAGCCGGTCGCACCACATCCGGAACGCGGCCAGCGGCGGGTGTTCGGCAAGCAGCACCGCCGCAAGCGCGATGATCGCATCGATCTCCTTGCGAAACACCCCGAGCACCAGCGCCTCGCGGGTCGGGAAGTGACGATAAAGCGTGCCCTGCCCGACGCCGGCCGCGCGGGCCACGGCGCTGAGCGGGGCCTGGGGATCAGCGGCCAGGGCGAGGCGCGCCACGTCCAGGATGCGCTCCCGGTTGGACCTCGCGTCGGCGCGCAGCTTTCCCGCCTGCTGGATCATCGGCTCCCTTGACTAAGCGGACATTTGTCCGGTACGCACTGTCCCGCAGCCGGACACTTGTCCGGTTCCCCGCCGGCTCGGTCTAGCATCCCCAACGGAGGTTGTATGCAATACGTCAAGCTCGGTGCGACCGGTCTCGACATCTCGCCGGTCTGCATCGGCTGCATGGGCTTCGGAGAGCCGTCCCGCGGCTACCCGGCCTGGTCGCTCGACGAGGATGCCAGCCGCTCGCTGGTTCGCCACGCGGTGGAGGCCGGGATCAATTTCTTCGACACCGCCAACCTGTACTCGAACGGCGGCAGCGAGGAGATCCTGGGCCGCGCGCTGCGCGATTTCGCCAACCGCGACGCCGTGGTCATCGCCACCAAGCTGTCCGCGCCCACCCGTCACGGCCCCAACGCGATGGGCTTGTCGCGCAAGGCGATCATGACCGAGATCGACCACAGCCTGAGGAGGCTCGGCACCGACTACATCGACCTCTACCAGGTGCATCGCCGCGACCAGAGAACGCCCTGGGAGGAAACACTGGAGGCGCTGCATGACCTCGTGAAGATTGGCAAGGTGCGCTATCTGGGCGCTTCCTCGATGATGGCCTGGGAGTTCGGCAAGGCGCTGCACCTGCAGCAGGCAAACGGCTGGGCCCGCTTCGTGTCGATGCAGAACACCTATAATCTGCTGGCGCGCGAGGAAGAGCGCGAGATGCTGCCGCTCTGCGCCGACCAGGGCATACAGACCATCGTCTACAGTCCGCTTGCGCGCGGCCGGCTGGCCCGGGCGTGGGGAGGCGTCACCACCCGCTCCGAAGCCGAGCCGCTCGCCGACGAGCCGTTCCAGGCCACCGGGGAGAGCAACCGGCGGATCGTCGAGGTGGTGGGCGCCATCGCGGCAGCGCGCGGGGTCAGCC
>CAXUNX010000137.1:0-8040 GCA_964252545.1 uncultured Acetobacteraceae bacterium
TGCGTGGCCTGCTCCAGCCCGAGCTGCTCGGGTGCCGCAACCAGCACGCCGTCGGCAGCGAACACGAACACCCGGCGCGGGTCGACGCGGATCTCGGCGGCAGCACCCGGCTCCCAGTCATGCACGCCCAGCACCAGCCCGACCCAGGTGGCGAAGCCGAGATCCACGTGCACGAAGCTTTCGGAGCCGCTGATCTCGGTGACCGAAACGGTGCCGGAAAACTCCCCTGCGGCGGAAGGGCGCCCGACCCGCGCGTCCTCGACGCGGAAGCCCACGAGGTAGTGCCCGTCAGGCAGGTTGGGCCCGTCGGGCAACAGCGAGCGCGCCGGCACCCGCCTGCCGTTCGCGAGGATGGCGGCATCGCCCTGCCGCTGCACGGCGACCTCGTTGAGGGGAGGGTCGGAGAACACCCGCGCCGCGTCGAGGTTGAGCGGACGGCGATAAACCTGCGGCGTGCGGCCAAGCTGGGTGAGCCGCCCCTGCCACAGCGTGGCCGTGGTGCCGCCCAGCAGCAGCGCCTCGCTCGGCTCGGTGGTCGCATAAACCAGGATCGCGCCGCTGGCGGCGAACAGCCGGGGCAGCTCCTCGCGCAGCTCCTCGCGCAGCTTGTAGTCGAGGTTGGCCAGCGGCTCGTCCAGCAGCACCAGCTCGGCCCGCTTGACCAGCGCGCGGGCGATGGCGACGCGCTGCTGCTGACCGCCCGAAAGCTGCGCCGGCAGACGGCCGAGAAACGGCTCCAGCCGCAGCACGCCGGCGGCCTCCTGCACCCGTGCGGCGATCTCGGGCTTGGCGAGCCCGGCCACCCGCAACGGCGAGGCGATGTTCTCGAACACCGAGAGCGACGGGTAGTTGACGAACTGCTGGTAGACCATGGCGACCGAGCGCCTGCGCACCGGGATGCCCACCACGGCGCTGCCGTTCACCTCGATGCGTCCGCTGGTCGGCCTGTCGAGGCCGGCCATCAGCCGCATCAGCGTGGTCTTGCCCGAAAGCGTGGGGCCCAGCAGCACGTTCATGGTGCCGCGCTCGAACTGGAGCGAGACGTCGCTGATGTGGGTGTCCTGGCCGACCCGCAAGCCGACATGCTCGAGCAGGAGGCTCATGATCGCGGGCTCATGGCTGATGCTCCCTCACCGCGGACGGCGCGTTGCCCATCCGCAGCAAGGCCTCATCAATGCCCGCAATCTCGGCGGGGGCAAGACGCAGTCCGAGCTTGCTGCGGCGCCACACGGCGTCATCCGCGCGGCGCACCCATTCGTTGCGCACCAGGTAGCGCAGCTCCGCCTCGGTGAGGTCGGCGCCGAAGCCGCGGCCGAGATCGGCCATGCTGCGGGCACCGGCCAGGATCTCGTGCACGCCGGTGCCGTAGGCGCGCAGCAGCCGGCGCGCGTGGTCCTCGGCGAGAAAGGGGTAGCGGGTCCGCAGCCCATGCAGCAGATCATCGAAGCCGTCGACCGGGAAATCGCCGCCGGGCAGGCTGGCGCGGCCGGTCCAGCCCGCCTTGCGTCCGGCCGCCTCCGGCAGCAACGGGGCCAGCTTGGCCAGCGCTGCCTCGGCGAGCCTGCGATAGGTGGTGATCTTGCCGCCGAACACCGAAAGCAGCGCCGGGGCGCCGGCATCGAGCTTCAGCACGTAATCGCGGGTGGTGGCCTGGGCGGCGCCGTCGCCGCTCTCGTCAAACAACGGACGCACCCCGGAATAGGTCCACACCACCATGTCCGGAGTCACCGGCTTGCGCAGATACTCGGAGGCGGACCTGCACAGATAGGCGATCTCCTCGCCGGTGGCGTGCACCGCGCCCACATCGCCGCTGTAGTCCCGGTCGGTGGTGCCGATCAGCGTGAAGTGCTGCTCGTATGGGATCACAAAGAAGATCCGGTGGTCCTCGTTCTGGAAGATGTAGCAGCCGGGATGGTCGTAGAGCCGCGGCACCACGATGTGGCTCCCCTGTACCAGCCGTACCGGCGCGCGCGCATTGTCGCGCACCACCAGTTGCGCCACGTCCCCGACCCAGGGACCCGCCGCGTTGACCAGGGTGCGCGCAAGCACCGCGTAGTCGCGCTCGGCCAGCGTGTCGCGCAGCACGATGTGCCACAGCCCGTCGCGCCGTTCGGCGGCCATGCAGCGGGTGCGCGGGGCGATGGTGGCGCCGAGATCCGCCGCCGCCCGCGCGTTCAGCACCACCAGCCGCGAATCCTCGACCCAGCAATCGGAATACTCGAACCCGCGCTTGAACTCGGGCTTCAGCGGCTGTCCGGTCTGGTCCCGGTCGAGCCGCACCACGCGGGTGGGCGGCAGCTTCTTGCGGCCGCCGATATTGTCGTACAGCAGCAGGCCGAGCCGCAGCAGCCAGCGCGGCCGCAGCTTGCGGTGGTAGGGGAGCACGAAGCGGAGCGGCCAGATAATGTGCGGCGCGATGCCCCAGAGCACCTCGCGCTCCAGCAGCGCCTCGCGCACCAGCCTGAACTCGTAATGCTCGAGATAACGCAGGCCGCCATGCACGAGCTTGGTGGAGGCGCTGGAGGTGCCGGAGCCGAGATCGCTCTGCTCGCACAGGAACACGCTCCAGCCGCGGCCGGCGGCGTCGCGGGCGATGCCGCAGCCATTGATGCCGCCCCCGATAATGGCGATGTCGTAGACCGGGCTGGGGCTCTCCGAGTCCAAGAACGTGCGGCTCCCGCATGGGTGCGCTGATGCGCATCTGCTTGGCTGACACTCTGCGCACGAACAAAACGAACGCACAAGCGCAAAAATCGCGCGTGCGAACGATCACCCCTCCGGCGTGTCGGCCGCCTCGTCGGGAGAGCCGGTTTCGATCACCTCGATCTTCAGGCTGCGGCAGAGCTCGGCGATGGCGCGGCCGGGAAGCCGGTCGGTGACCAGCACGTCGATCTCGTCGAGACGCCCGATCCGCACCGGCGCGCGCCTGCTGAACTTGCTGCTGTCGGTGACCAGCACCACCCGGTGCGCGTTCTCGATGATCGCGCGCGAGACCTGCACCTCGCGCAGGTCGTAGTCGAGCAGCGTTCCATCCTCGTCGATCGCCGAGGTGCCGATGATCGCGATGTCCACCTTGAACTGGCGCACGACGTCTGCGGCCATGCGCCCGACGATGCCGCCGTCGCTCGCCCGTATGGTGCCGCCGGTGATGATCACGTTGATCGAGCTGTTGCGGTAGAGCGCGTTGGCGACGTTGATGTTGTTGGTCACCACCAGCAGCCCGTCATGCCCGGCGATCGCCTGCCCGACCTCCTCGGTGGTGGTGCCGAGGTTGATGAACAGCGAGGAATGATCCGGGATCAGCCGCGCCGCAGCAGCGCCGATCCGCGCCTTGGCGCCATGCGCCACCAGCTTGCGGGCGTCATAGGCCAGGTTCTCGACACCGGAGGCGACCACCGCGCCGCCATGCGTCCGGGTGATGATCCGCGCGTCGCTGAGCTCGCCCAGATCGCGCCGGATGGTCTGCGCGGTGACGCCGAATCGCGCCGCGAGCTCGTCCACCGCAACCCGCCCGCTCTGCCGGATCAGCGAGGCGATCTCGCGCTTGCGCCTCGAGACCGGATTGGGCTGGTCCATGGGCTGTTTCAGCCCGGATCGCGGCTTGCGAGACCCAGATTGAAGGCGATGGAGATGCGCAGGCCGGTGCCGCGATAGGGCCTGACCTGATGCATCAGCCATGACGGAAACACGAACAGCAATCCGGGCTTGGGCAGGATGGTCTCGCCTGCCCCCACCGAGGCGCCGTCCTCGCCCCTGAACTTGAGCGCCGGCGCATACATGCCCGGCCCCGGACCGCGCGGATCGAGCATCTCGAACGCGCCGCCGAGTGCCGGATCTGCGGCACAGCCGCCATCGTCGATGTAATAGGTGCCGGACCAGAAGGAGCCGGGATGATAATGGCTGATGTTGGCGTCGCCCGGGCCGTTGACGTTCGCCCACGCCTGCATGGTCCATTTCGGCGCGATCGGCTGGCCGCCGCGGTCGGCGGTCATCTGGTTCGCCACCTGGCGCGCCAGATCAAGCACGTTTGCGGCATGCGGGCCGCCCCATTGCAGGATCTCGCGGTCGGAGTGCCAGCCGCCGGCGTTGGACGCCTGCACGCCCCCATTCTGCTGCCTGCGACGCAGGATGATTTCGGAAAGCGCTCGATTGCGGGCGGCCGCATCGGGCAGCACCACCGCCGCCACCGGCGTTGCGAACAGCCCACGGACGGCGATATCGAGACGCGGCATCGAACACTCCCGGCTTCGGCGTGTGATCCCCTCCCACAGCCCTGTCAAGCCGCCCGGCCTGTCCTCAACAGCGGAAGCATAAAAATCACGGCTTCAGACAATCAGCGGCCGCGATTGTTAAAACGATGTTCCTGCTTTATATTCAGCAAGACCAAATCGCAGGTACCTCTAGATGACAGACAATGCCGCCGGGCCGTTGGAACTCGCCGCCCAGATCGTCAGCGCCCACGTTTCAAACAACACGGTGGAGGCCGCGGCACTGCCTGCCCTGATCCAGGAAGTCTACAAGGCGCTGAACGGGCTCAAGGGCGGCCCGATCGAGACCGCGACCCCGGAGAAGCCGATCCCGGCGGTGCCGATCAAGAAAAGCGTCTATCCAGACTACATCATCTGCCTTGAAGACGGCAAAAAGCTCAAGATGCTGAAGCGCCATCTGCAAAGCTCCTACAACATGACCCCAGACCAGTACCGCGAGCGCTGGGGCCTGCCGCGCGACTACCCGATGGTCGCCCCCTCCTATGCCGAACGCCGCAGCGACCTCGCCAAGGAGATCGGACTCGGCCGGAAGGCCGATTCCACCCCCGAGTCGCGCAAGCGGGGTCGTCCAAAGGTCGCCGGGTAGGCGCGGATCGTATAACGGCAGATCGTATACGAACCGGCCTGCGTCCCGCCCGACGGGATCACCCGGTATCGGTTTGGCCGGTGGCCTGATCTAGCCACGCTCGATCTCGTCGCGCTTCAACCAGCGCAGCGAACGCTTCAAGGAAGCGACGGCGTCTGTGTCGAACCAGCTGCCGTGCGCAAAGATCACCCGCTCCGGCTGGGAGGCGATCAGCCGGCCGGCAGCCTCGGTCGCGGCCCGGCCGCCCATCCGGATCACCGCACGCAGATAGGGCGGCGGCATGCCGTCCGGTGCCACCGAGCCGAACAGCCGCACCAACGGGCGCAGCAGGGCGGGCAATTTCCAGACATCGAGGTTCAGCACCAGGTCGGTGAGCACCAGCGTGCGGGTCGGCGTGTGGAACAAGGTGATCTCCGAGAAGCCCAGCCCGCCCACCACCCGGTCGAGCTGGATCACGCCGCCCCATTCCGCCGGAGCCTCGACCGGCAGGTCGCGGTCAAGCCGCACGCCGCTCTTCTGCACCGGCGCGCGGCTGCGCAGGCCGGGAGCCGCCCAGGTGGTCACCTCCGGACAATGAAGCTGCCACGCCTCGAGAAAGGTCCAGTGCGCGACGTTGGGTGCCACCAGGTGGCGGATCCGGCCGTGCTGCTCGAGCTCGGCCTTGAGCGCCAGGCTGAACTGGGTCGGCGAGTGCAGCAGCAGATCGCCGTCCGGCAGCCGGATCACCGTCATGCGTGCGGGCATGACCTTGGCGAGTGCCCCGGACAAGAGGCTGTCCACGATGAACACGCCGTCGGCCACCGGCTTGAGCGTGTCGAGCGGTGGGTAGCCGACCTGGTCGTCCGGCAGCGCCGGATCCTGCAGCAGCCGGTCGATCGGGCCGGCACCCTGCCCGGGGCCGCTGGTGGGTGCGGCACTGCTCAGGCCAACCGCCGACAGCTCGGCGAGGCCAAGCGTCACCAGCAGGGCGCGCTGCCCCCAAGGCTGCCGACGCATCAGCAGCCCGGCGCTGCAGATCGCCAGCGCGCCTGCGGCATCAAGCGCAAGGTGCTGGCGCATGCTCAGGCGCGGCTGCAGGCCGGCCTCGTAGTCGGTCTGGGTCGAGTAGCCGGCATGCGCGAGGCTCGCGAGCCCCAGCGTCCGGCGGACCGGTGCCGCGAACGAACGGCGGCCGGAGAGTGCGCCGAGCAGGGTTGCAACCGAATAATCGATCACCCCATGCAGCCGGGTCGAGATCAGCATCGCATACCTCAATTCTTGACGGTGGCATCCTTGACGGTGACGCGATAACGGCAGCAGCGCCGGATGGATGCCGCGCCCTGCATCACGATCCCCAGTGGGCCTGGCTGGCGGCCGCGGGCGAGAACCACCGGCAACCATGCGGCGGCGGCGGTGTTTGGCCTGGTCCTGATTTGATCGAGGAGTTTCGTGGTGGCAGATCAAGATGCCCGCGCGGCCGGCCAGTTCGCGCTTGGAGGCGACATGGAGGTCAACCGGCTCGGCTTCGGCGCGATGCGGATCACCGGCGAGGGGATCTGGGACCAGCCGAGCGACGGGCAGGCGGCCCGTGAAACGCTGCGCCAAGTGCCGGCACTCGGGATCAACCTCATCGACACCGCAGACAGCTATGGCCCGTTCGTCAGCGAGGACCTGATCCGCGAGGTGCTGCATCCCTATGCGGGGCTGGTTATCGCCACCAAGGGCGGGCTCACCCGGCACGGGCCGAATATCTGGCGCCCGCTCGGACGACCGGAATATCTCAGGCAGTGCGTGCTGATGAGCCTGCGCCGGCTGCAACTCGAACGCATCGATCTGTGGCAACTGCACCGGATCGATCCGGCGGTGCCGCGCGAGGAGCAGTTCGGGGTGATCGCCGAGATGCGCCGGGAAGGGCTGATCCGCCATGTCGGGTTGAGCGAAGTCAGCGTGGAGGACATCGAGGCGGCGGCCAGGCACTTCCCGGTGGTCAGCGTCCAGAGCCAGTACAACCTGGTCAACCGCAAGAACGAGTCCGTGCTCAGCCATTGCGAGGCGAACGGCATCGGCTTCATCCCGTGGGCACCACTGGCGGCGGGTCAGCTGCTGACGTCGGACTCGCCGCTCAGCGCGATCGCCAGCAAGCTCGGGCTGTCGCCGGGGCAGGTGGCGCTGGCCTGGGTGCTGCGCCGCTCCCCGGTGATGCTGCCGATCCCGGGCACTGGCAAGCCGCATCATCTCGCCGACAACGTCAAGGCCGCCGCGGCGGCGCTGTCTGACCAGGATTGGAGCACGCTGGACGCCCAGGGCCGCGAGGCCGGCTGAGTTCAGCACGCCGGGCGCCAAGCCCTGGCACCACCTCTGGCACCGCCTCTGGCGCCAGCCTCGATATACCCCTATCGATGCGCGCGTGGGGACGGCGAAAAGGGGGGAACGTGGCGCGCATGGTGTCACCGGCAAGAGCGCGCGTGCTGGCTGCGGTCGGCGCGGCGTGTATCGGCGTGGCGGGCTGCGCCACGCCGCCCCCGGCGAGCGATCCGGACGCGGTGGCGGACTTCAAGGCGACCAACGATCCGTTCGAGCCCGCCAACCGCTTCTTCTACCGGCTCAGCGACGGGGTGCTGGTCTACGTGCTGACGCCGGCCGCCAGGGGCTACAACGCGGCACTGCCCAGGCCGGCGCGCAACGGCATCCACAACATGCTGAACAATCTCGGACAGCCGGTGCAGTTCGTGAACGACGTGCTGGAAACCAAGCCACGACGCGCCGGCGACAGCTTCATGCGCTTCACCATCAACAGCACGCTGGGCGTCGGCGGGATTTTCGATGTCGCGAGACGTATCGGCTATCCCGACCATGATTCCGACGGCGGCTCGACGCTGGCGCTGTGGGGAGTGCCACCCGGGCCCTACCTGTACCTGCCGGTGTACGGGCCGTCGGGCGTGCGCGACGGGATCGGGCGCGGCCTGGATGCGGCCAGCAACCCGCTCACCTGGGTCTCTTTCAACGGCTCCAACACGCTGAGCTTCGCGCAGGGCGGCCTCGGCGCGGTGGATTTCACCGCCCGGCACCTTCGCGACATCCGCCAGGTCAAGGCAGGCGCGCTCGACCCGTATGCCACCTTCCGCAGCCTCTACCGCCAGCTCCGCGAGACCCAGGTCAACGCCATACGCAACGACCATCGCGCCACCGTGCCGGACTGGTATCCGC
>CAXUNX010000138.1:0-8024 GCA_964252545.1 uncultured Acetobacteraceae bacterium
GGGTTGGGGTGGTGTATTTGTTCCCCCCGGCGGGCCGCCGCGCCGCCGACTGGGCGGGGACGCTGTCCGGCGCCCCGCGCGCCTCGGCCGGCCGCGCAAGCCCGGCTGCAACCACCTGCAGCAGCCCGGCTTGCGGTATCCCGGCCTGAAGCATGGATGCCGCGAGCAGACCCGCGAAACGGGGTGAAAGGCGCATGGCGGGGAACTTCCTTCATGATCGCGGCTGCTCATATGGTGTGCCGCGCGCGAGGACTACCCCCCAAGCCCGCCCAACAGCCAGCCCGACAGGGCGGCGCCGAGCAGCGCATAGCCGTGATCGCCCATGTGCAGCCCGTCCGGCGAGAGCGTGTCGCGGCTGCTGCCCGGCACGTCGCACCAGGCCTGCATGAGCCGGTAGCGCGGAAACACCGCGACGCCGGCCTGCCCGCCGATCCGGTGCAGGCTGGCGAGAAAGGGCGGAAAGGCCGCGCATTCCTCCAGCATGCGGCAGAATTGCTGGTCGATCAGCACCAGGTCTGCCGCGGTTTCCCGGCCGAGCCGGTCGAGGTCGTCTCGGGTCAGCCGCTCGAAGGCGTCGAGCGGCACCCCCTGCAGCGGGTCGTTGCTGCCGGTCTGGAACAGCACCAGATCGGGCCGGTCATCGATCACCGCATCCAGCCGCGCGTGCAGGTCGAGCGCGTTGTTGCCGCCGATGCCGCGGTTGCTCAGCACGATCTCCTGCACCTTTCCCGGTGCTTCTCCGAGCAACCCGCCACGCATCACCGCGGGATAGCTCGCCTCCGGCGCCGACGCGCCGATGCCCTCGGTGGTGGAGGATCCGAACGCCGTGATGCGGAGCGCTGCCCCCTCTCGCAGCCGGGCGGTGCAGCGGGGCAACGTCAGTTCCGGCAGGGACAGCTCGCCGGCAGCGGAATCGATGTCGCGCATCGGCTCAGGATGCGGCCACCGGGCGGCGCTGTGAAGCTGCCTCCGCCGGTGCTTGCCGCCTGCGCTCCTGCTTGCGTCGATCCAGGCTGCGGGCCAGCAGGAACAGCGCGCCGAGCCCCACCACGTTGACGCCGACCTGCAGCAGCCAGTTGCTGACCAGCGACGTGCTTCCGGCGGTGGCGAACAGCAGCTTGGCGAACAGGTCGAGCACCGTGCCGGCGGAGAACACCTCCAGGGAATGGCGTCCCAGCACCGCCAGGATCTGGCCGCCGCGCGACGCCGCCCCGCGCGCCACGCGCCGGCTGCACTGCACCAGATAGAAGATCGCCAGCACGTCGATCAGCCGGAGCGGCGAAAGCGGCGTCTTCAGCGGCGGGTCGATGTTGAGCGGCGACAGGTTCGGCAATCCCCAGATTGACCACGGGAACGCCTGCACCGCGCTGAACGCCAGGTAGCACCACGCCAGCGCCACCAGCCAGGGGCGACGCGGCAGGTCGCCGCCGCGCTTCTGGGTGACCAGGGCGGCGAGCGCGCCCAGGGTAAACAGGAACTGCCAGGCGAACGGATTGAAGTACCAGCCGTCCGGATCGAGCCAGTTCGGCAGGTTCAGCTGCGGATCGAGGTTGACCAGCAGCCACAGCGCGCCGCTGGCCGCCACCGTCGCCGCGAGCCCGATCCGGCTGCCGTAATAGATCAGCGGAAAGATCGCCAGCAGCACGATATACAGCGGCAGGATGTTGAGGTTGCCCGGCAGCGCTTCCAGCATCATCGCCCGCCACAGGCTGCGCAGGCCGTGCGCCAGCTCCGGCTCCAGGAAATCAACCGGCACCGGGTGGTAGCGCCGCCACTGCGTGATCACCGCGATGCTGATCAGCAGCATGCCGATCTGGTAGACGTAGAGCTTGGCGCACCGCCGCGCGATCTTGCCGAGGGCCGGACGCAGCCCGTCCCGCTCGAAGCTGCGGCCGTACGCCAGCATGGAGGCGAAGCCCGCAAGCAGCACGAAGATCTCGGCGGCGTCGCAGAAGCCCAGGTTGCGCAGCGTCAGCCGGTTCAGCAGGTTGTCGGGGATGTGATCAACGAACATCATCGCCAGCGCCACGCCGCGCAGCGCATCGACCCGCTGGTCCCGCCTGCCAGGCCGGCCAGTTCCAGGCTGGCCAGTTCCCGGCTGGGCGGTTCCAGGCTGGGCGGTTCCAGGCTGGGCGGTTCCAGGCTGGGCGGTTCCAGACTGGGCGGTTCCAGACTGGCTGGCTGCCGGCCGGCTCGTTGCGGACTGGCTGGCGAGGGTCATCCGGCGTCACGCTCCATCGGTCGCAGCCCAGCATAGGCAAACAGGGTACTCCGCTTCCAGCGCGACGTTCGGAGGCTTACCTTCCGTCACACCGGCGGCCCGTCACACCGGCGGCGGGCGGTTACGGGCAGGAGAACGGTTTGGGCGGCAGAGCGTTGGCAGGCCTCACAGCGGCGGTGGAACGATGATCGAGGAGCGGCAATTGCTGGATGGGCTGCGCCAGATCCGCGACCCGTCATCCGGGCGCGACCTGCCGGCCAGCGGCCGGATCAACAGCCTGACCACCCGCGACGGCCTGGTGCATCTGGCGCTCACCGCCGGCCGGGAAGAGCTCGCGGCGATGGAGCCGGTGCGGGCACAGGCGCAGGCGGCGCTGCAGCAGGTCGCGGGCGTCACCAACGCCACCGTGGTGCTGACCGCGCACCGGAGCGCCTCCGGGCAGGCCGCACCCCCGGCCACCCCGTCGCATGCCCCGATCAAGCTGGGCGGTGCTTCGCGCGGTAGCCCCGCCGGGGCGGCGCCGCCGGACAAGCTGCTGGCCGGCGTCGGCGCGGTGATCGCGGTGGCTTCCGGCAAGGGGGGCGTCGGCAAGTCCACCACCGCGGTCAATCTCGCGGTCGCACTGCAGCGGCTCGGGCTGGCGGTGGGGCTGCTCGATGCGGACATCCACGGCCCCAGCCTGCCGCGCATGCTGGGGGTTGCCCGCCAGCCGGTGATCCGCGACGGGCTGATGCAGCCGATCGAGGCATGGGGGCTGCGCACCATGTCGATCGGCTACCTGGTGGAGGAGCGCACCGCCATGATCTGGCGTGGCCCGATGGTGATGGGAGCGCTCGGCCAGCTGATGGGGGAGGTCGCCTGGGGGGTGCTCGACGTGCTGGTGGTGGACATGCCGCCCGGCACCGGTGACGCGCAGCTGACCATGGCGCAGAAGGCGTCGCTGGCGGGTGCCGTGATCGTCTCGACGCCGCAGGACATCGCCCTGCTGGACGCCAGGCGCGGCGTTGCGATGTTCGAGAAGACGCAGGTGCCGGTGCTCGGCATCGTCGAGAACATGTCGTTCTTCTGCTGCCCCGCCTGCAACCATCGCACCGACCTGTTCGGCCATGGCGGCGCCCGCCAGGAGGCGGACAGCCTCGGCGTGCCGTTCCTGGGCGAGGTCCCGCTGCTGCTCGACATACGCACCAGCGCCGACCGCGGCACGCCGGTGATGGCCCTGGCGCCGGACAGCGAGGCGGGCCGCGCCTATGCCCGCATCGCTGGCACCGTCGCGCGCGGCCTGCGGCTGCGGCTACGGGCCTGAGCCACGGCTGCAATCGGTGCGTCCGCTGGCGACGCAATCCTGGGTGTTGACCATCTGCTTGACCAGGGGGAACACGTAAAGGCCGAGCGCGATCAGCCCGAGCACCGCGACCAGCACGATCCAGCCGGTGAAATCCGGCAGCTTCGGTTTCGGTGGCCGGTGTTCGTCCTGTGGTTCCATCAGGCCGCTTCACACAGCAAGCCGGGCATGATCGGTCAGCCCACGCTTCGGCGCTCGGCCGCCGGAGGGCTCAAGGCCGCCATCATCTCGTCCCATTCCCGCCGGCCGAGGCCGCTGGCCTTTTGTTCCACCGCTTCGCCCGAAAGCATCCGCCGCAGCACCCCCAGCATCGAGGCGGAGAAGGTGAAGGCGCCGAGCCGGTACTCCTCGAAGGCGGCGCAGGCCTGCGGCACCCAGGCCCGCACCGTGCGCAGCATCGTCTCGGCATAGATCCGGATCTCGTACTGGGCGTGGGGGTCGAGCCGAAGGGCGAGGAAGTTGAGCAGGTTGTGCAGGTCCGACTTCCAGTACCACTGGGTATAGGTGCTCAGCGTGAGGTTCATCCGCGCCAGCTCGCGCGCCAGCCCGAAGCCCTCCGGCGCTTCCGGGCCGCCCAGCATCAGGGCGTAATGGTCGTGGCAACGCGACGCGTCCTCGCGCAGCAGCTCCAGCACCGAGGCTGCGGCATCGCCGGCGAGCACGGCGCCCCGGCCCTGCCGGTTGCTTTCGCTCTGCCCCGCCAGATGTTCCGGCGCCGGGACATAGAACTCGCGGTCGAGGATCGAGTAGCGGGCCGAATATTCGTTCACGCTGGCCATGCGGTGGCGGATCCATTGCCGCGCCACGAAGATCGGCAGCTTCACGTGGTACTTGATCTCGCACATCTCGAACGGCGTGGAATGGCGGTGGCGCATCAGGTAGCGGATCAGCGCCTGGTCCTCGCTCACCTTGCGGGTGCCGCGCCCATAGGAGACCCGCGCCGCCTGCACGATGGCCCCGTCGTCGCCCATGTAGTCCACCACCCGGACGAACCCGTGATCGAGCACCGCAAGCGGTGCTTCCAGCATGGCCTCCAGGGCCGGCACGCTCACCCGCCTCGTGTGCCCCGCCTCGGTTGCCGACTCGGGTGCCATGCCCTGTTCCTGGTTCAGCATCATGCGGTGCGCTTAGCACGGCTTTCCCCGGCCGCGCGCCCCTTCCCTCGCGGCCTGAAGTTGATTATATCCGGGCTGTCGCGTTTTTTGACCCGACTATGGCGATAAACGGTGCGTGGAATAATCGTTGTGGACCCGGGGGCAGTGCCCGGCGCCTCCACCATCCCTCGGAAGGCTCCGAGTAGGGGGGCGAAACAGGCTCGACACGCGTGGTAAAGACCCACCTTTTGCCCGGCATTGTACCGCCGTTATCGGGCTAAAACACAGGTGCCAACGATAATTTCGAGGCGCTCGCTGTCGCTGCGTAAGTGACAAGCGCGGTTCGGGGGGGCACCGGGCAACAGAAGCCCCCCCACTGCATTTCTCCGGTTGCCGCCACCCCGGGCGTGCGGCAACAGGGGACAGGACACGGAGTTCAGCCCGATGCGCGACGACACCGACGGCGACGGCCTGCCCGACGAAGCCGGCGTCCTGCCTCCGAGCCTGCTGCCCTATGAGCGATGGATCGAGCAGGCCTATCTCGAGGTGATGGTCAAGGCGCTGCAGCACGCGCAGGCCGAGGGCCTGCCGGGCGCCCACCATTTCTATATCACCTTCCGCACCACCGCCCGCGGCGTGCAGATCCCGACCCGGCTGCTGGCCCAGTACCCGCAGGAGATGACCATCGTCCTGCAGCACCAGTTCTGGGACCTCAACGTGGACCGGGCCGCAGGGCTGATGAGCGTCGGCTTGTCGTTCGGCAGCGTGCCCTCGACGCTGGTGATCCCGTTCAGCGCCATCTCCGGCTTCGCCGACCCGCAGGTCCGCCTAGTGCTCCGCTTCAGCGTTTCGGACAGCAGCAGCCTGCCCGCCGCCCCCGAGCCCGAACAGCTGGCACCCGCGCCGGCGCCGGTGGTGGTCGCACCTCCCGAGCCGGTCGACCCCGCGCCGCAGGTGGTGAGCCTGGACGCCTTCCGGCGCCGCGGCGCCGCCCCGGACTGACCGCCCGTCGATCAGGGCATCCCCCAAGGACATTCCCCAATGGACGTGTCGCCACCAGCAGGCCAGGCGGGCTTCGCCTTTACCCCGATGTTCCCGCTCGGCCCGGACCACACGCCCTGGCGACGGCTCCCGGTCGAGGGCGTCTCAACCACGCAGTGCGACGGCGCCACGGTGCTGCGGATCAGCCCGCAGGCGCTGAGCGACCTTGCGGCCGCGGCGTTTGCGGACGTCAGCCATCTGCTCCGGCCGGGCCACCTGGCGCAGTTGCGCGCCATCCTCGACGACCCCGAAGCCTCGCCGAACGACCGCTTCGTCGCCCTCGACCTGCTGAAGAACGCCTCCATCGCCGCCGGCCGCGTGCTGCCGATGTGCCAGGACACCGGCACCGCCATCGTGTTCGGCAAGAAGGGCCAGCGGGTGTGGGTCGAAGGCGACGAGGAAGCGGCGCTGTCGCACGGCGTGCACCGCACCTACACCGAAACCAACCTGCGCTATTCGCAGATGGCGCCGCTCACCATGTTCGACGAGGTCAACACCGGCAACAACCTGCCGGTGCAGTTCGACATCGCCGCCGCCCCCGGCGAGCACCATGCCGACGAGCTGCAGCTGATGTTCATCGCCAAGGGCGGCGGCTCGGCCAACAAGACCTTCCTGTTCCAGGAGACCCGGGCCCTGCTGGCCAGCCGGGAAAAGCTGCTGGAGTGGCTCGGCGGCAAGATCCGCACCCTCGGCACCTCGGCCTGCCCGCCCTACCACCTGGCCATCGCGATCGGCGGCACCTCGGCCGAGCTCACGCTCAAGACGGTCAAGCTCGCCTCGACCCGCTGGCTCGACACGCTGCCGACCGAGGGCAGCAAGGCCGGACACGCCTTCCGCGACCCCGAGCTCGAAGCCGAGGTGCACCGCCTGACCCAGAGCCTGGGCATCGGCGCGCAGTTCGGCGGCAAGTATTTCTGCCACGACGTCCGGGTGATCCGGCTGCCGAGGCACGGCGCCAGCCTGCCGGTGGGGATCGGCGTGTCCTGCTCGGCCGACCGCCAGATCAGGGCCAAGGTCACCCCGGACGGGGTGTTCCTTGAACAGCTCGAGACCGACCCCGCGCGCTTCCTGCCCGAGGCTACCGCGGAGATCCTCGGCGACCAGGTGGTCGCGGTGCAGCTCGCACGGCCGATGGCGGAGATCCGCGCCCAGCTTTCCGGCTATCCAGTGGGAACCCGCCTGTCGCTGAGCGGCACCGTCGTGGTCGCCCGCGACATCGCCCATGCCAGGTTCAAGCAGCGGCTGGACCGCGGCGAGGGCCTGCCGGACTACCTCAAGGACCATCCGGTCTACTACGCCGGCCCCGCCAAGACCCCGGAGGGGATGCCCACCGGCTCGTTCGGCCCGACCACCGCCGGGCGCATGGACAGCTACGTCGCAGCCCTGCAGGAAGCGGGCGGCTCCTTCGTGATGCTGGCCAAGGGCAACCGGTCGCGCGCCGTGCGCGACGCCTGCCAGCGTTTCGGCGGCTTCTATCTCGGCTCGGTGGGCGGCCCGGCGGCACGCCTGGCGCAGGACTGCATCCGCAGCGTCGAGCAGCTCGAATATCCGGAGCTCGGCATGGAGGCAGTGTGGCGGATCGAGGTCGAGAACTTCCCCGCCTTTATCGTGATCGACGACAAGGGCCATGATTTCTATGACGGCCTGACCTGACCATGCGCTTCACCGTCGACCGCCTCGACCACATCGTCATCACCTGCCGCGACGTCGAGGTGACCGCATCCTGGTATCAGCGCGTGCTGGGCATGGACCGCGACGAGTACGGCCGCAACCGCCGCTCGTCGCTGCGCTTCGGCGGCCAGAAGATCAACCTTCGTCCCGAAGGCGCCGAAGGCTGGGACACCGCCCACGCGCCGCTGCCGGGCTGCCACGACCTTTGCTTCGTCACCGCGGTGCAGTCGGCCGACGTGATCGAGCATCTCGAGCAGTGCGGCGTCACCGTCACCGAGGGCCCGGTGGCCCGGCTCGGCGCGCTCGGGCCGACCACCTCGGTCTATTGCAACGATCCAGACGGCAACCTGATCGAGCTCGCCTGCTACGCCGGGTGAGCCGGCATCCGGCTCAGCGCGCTCCGCTACTTGGTTACCGAGTTCTCGATGACGCCGTTGGGCAGCGTGCCGCTGGTGGGCGGCATGCCGGTGCTGGCGCGGTCCTTCGAGATCGGCGCCGGCGGCGGGCTGCTCTGGCAGCCGGCCAGTGCCGCAAGCAGCAGCAGGCAGGCGATCGGCGCTGCGGTGTTCATTGGTTTGTCCTCTTCCTCATCGACGGCGCGTAACGTCCTGTCCGGCCGCCCGGTTCTCGGCTGCCTCAACTGCAGGTTCCCCGC
>CAXUNX010000139.1:0-8021 GCA_964252545.1 uncultured Acetobacteraceae bacterium
CGCCTGCGGGGCTGCCGCCGAGTCACGCACGATCAGCGCGGCCTCGTGCACCGCGAGGCGCGGCGGCCCGGTCTCCCGCCGGTCGATCCGCTCGATGAGCCAGCGCATGGCCTCCGCGGCCATCTCCTCGGCGGGCTGGGCGGCCACGGTCAGCCGGGGATGAAAACCCTCCGCGGCGGAAACGTCGTCGATCGCCACCACCGACATTTCCGCGGGGCAGCCGACGCCACGCGCCGCCAGCGCCTTCATCAGGCCGATGGTGGTGTGATTGCTGGTCGAGATCGCAGCGGTCGGTCGCGGCCGCCGGTCGATCAGCCGCAACGACGCCTCGAACGCCGGCTGCTCCTGGAACTGCCCGAACACCACCAGCGCGTCGCGGTGCGCGATGTTGTGGCTGGCGAGGCTCGCCCGGTAGCCGGCGACGCGCTGCCTGGAGATCTCGATCCCCTCGGCTCCGGCGACGATGCCGATGCGCCGGTGGCCGAGCCCGATGAGGTGGTCGGTGAGCAGGCGCGCGGCCGCTTCGTTGTTCAGCAGGATCGCGTCCGCCTGCAGTCCCGGCGTTTGCCGGTCCAGGATCACCAGCGGTGCCGCGATGGTCGCGCGCAGCCGGTGATGGTGGTTCGCGGCGAGCCCGCCCGGGATGAAGATGATGCCGTCGACCTGCCTCGCGCGCAGCGCCTGCAGCTGCCTCACCTCCTTGGCGTGGTCGTCGGAGGTGCCGCACAAGGTGAGCATGTAGCCGGCCTGGTCGCAGGCATGCTCGATGGCCCGCGCCAGGCGCGCGAAATGCGGGTTGGTGATGTCAGGCATCAGCAGGCCGATCATCCGGCTGCGGCCGGACCGCAGGCTCGCCGCCGTCGCATGCGGCACGTAGCCGAGCTGCTCGACGGCAGCCAGGATGCGCGCGCGCATCTCCGCGCCGACCGGCGCCGAGCCGTTGAGCACGGCCGACACCGAGCCGATCGAGGCGCCCGCGCGTGCGGCGACATCACGGAGCGTTGCCAGGCTGGACCTCTTGCGGGTGTCGGGCACCGGGAGTAGCTTGCCTGAAACGTTTCAGAGACTCAAGCCGGCGCGGGGTTCGATGCGCGCGCCGCAAGGGTCTGGCTGCGGGGATCAGGAAATGCGCCAGGATCGCAAGCCGTTGCGGCAACGCGCCGCGCTTACACGCCGGACGGTGCTTGCCGCGGCGGGCGGTTCGGTGCTGGCGGCTCCGGCCATCGTCCGCGCGCAGCCCCGCACGCTCAGCTTCTGGCAGTTCTATGCGCCGGGCGGCCCGGTCGCCGAGCAGGCGCAATGGTTCGAGACCCTCGTCAAGCGGTGGAACGACTCCAACCCCGTCAAGGTGGCGCTGCAGTACGTGCCGAACGGCGAGTACATGAACGGCTCCAAGCTGCAGACGGCGTTCGCATCCGCGAGCGGCCCCGACCTGTTCCTGATCAGCCCGGGCGATTTCCTGCGCTACAGCAACGCGCGGATGCTGCTTGACCTCACGCCGTTCATCGACGCCGCGACGCAGAAGGATTTTCCCGACGCGGTGATGGCGACCCGCAAGGTGGGCTCGCGCATCTTCGGCATCCCGATGGAAGTCGAGCCGATGGCGATGTACTACAGCGTCGCCGCGTTCGAGAAGGCGGGGCTCAGTGAGCATGACATCCCGACCGGCTGGGACGGGCTGCTCGAGCTCGGCAGGAAGCTGACCTCGCGCAACCAGTTCGGGCTCTTGTTCGAGACCGATCCCGGCTACTACCAGAACTTCACCTGGTACCCGTTCCTGTGGCAAGGCGGCGGCGACATCCAGAAAGGCGGCAAGACCGCCTTCAACTCGCCTGCGACGGTGCAGGCGCTGCGGTTCTGGCAGCAGGCGATCCAATCGGGTGCAGCACCCCGCAAACCGCTCGGCGGCGGCGCGTGGGACATCGTCCCCAACCTCGCTTCTGGCTACTGCGCGATGCAGAATTGCGGCATCTGGGGCATCGGCGCGCTGCGCAGCAATGCGAAGAACTTCCGCTACGGGGTGTTTCCGCTGCCGCTGCCCCATGGCGGCAAGCCCGTCACCGTCGGCGGCGGCTGGGCGTTCGTCGCCAACGCCCGCAGCAGCGACCCGGAAACGGCGGGACGGTTCTGCGCCTGGGCGCTCGCCTCCTCGAAGCCCGACTCGATCCAGCGGGTGGTTGACTGGTGCACGGTGGCCAAGAGCGACATGCCGCCGCGCAGCTCGGCCTTCGCTCTGGGGGCGGCAGCGTTCGACACGGGATTGCTGAAGCTGTTCAAGGACCGGATCTACCCGACCACCCGCGGCGAGCCGCGGGTGCCGCCCCAGATCTACAAGTTGGTGTCGGACGCGATCCAGCAATGCCAGCTCGGCGGCCAGGATCCGGCCAGGCAGGCCGGCGCCGCATCCCAGCAGATCGACGACTACCTCGCGACCTATAGCGGCGCGCCGATCCTCTGACCATGCGGCCTCTGAGCCTCGCCCCGACGCACCGGGCCGAGCGGCGAGGGTCCGGCTCCGCCGGGCTGTCGCTGCGCAGGCGCGAGCAGATCGCGGGCATGCTGTTCGTGCTGCCGGACCTGGCCGGGCTGCTGCTGTTCGCGGCCCTGCCGATGCTGCTCGCGCTGACTCTCGGCTTCTTTGCCGTGGACGGGTTCGGCGGCTACCGCTTCATCGGCTTGGCCAACTACCGGCGGATGCTGCACGACCAGCTGTTCCTGCAGAGCCTGCGGGTGACCTGCGGCTATGTCGCGATGCTGGTGCCTGGGCTCTACCTGTCCGGGCTGGGCCTGGCGCTGCTGGTGCAGAAGCGCTCGCTGCTTTCCGGCGTGCTGCGCACGATGTTCTTCATGCCGCAGATGGTCAGCCTGGTGGTGGTGGCGATCATCTGGCAGGTGCTGCTGGTCGACAAGATCGGCATCGTCAGCCGGGTGCAGCGGCTGGTCGGCGCAGGCGGGCTGTCGTGGCTCGGCGATCCGGCACTTGCGCTCTACGCCGTCGTGTTGATCAGCGTCTGGTTCCTGATGGGCTTCTACATGCTGATCTTCCTGGGCGGGCTGCAGGACATCCCGCGCGAATATTACGACGCCGCCCGCATGGACGGTGCGACCGGCTGGGACGCGCTGATCCACGTCACGCTGCCGCTGCTCAAGCCCACGAGCTTTTTCGTGGTGCTGATCTCGACGGTGGCCGCGGTGGCGGGAAGCCAGGCCTTCGACCTGATCTACGTGATGACCAAGGGGGGCCCCGCCAACTCGACGGCGCTCACCATCTACTACATCTACCAGGAGGCCTTCCAGTACAACGAGTTCGGCTATGCGAGCGCGATGGCGACGGTTCTGGTGCTGGTGCTGATGGCGGCGACCCTGCTGCTGTTCTCGCTGACCAAGGGAGGCCGGTTCGATCATGGCTGAGAGCCTGGTCGAGGATGCCGGGGTCGAAGAGTCCGGCGGTCTGGGCGGCACACACCGCATCGTCGCCCAGATCTGGGGCCTGATCGCGATCGTGCTGGCGCTCGGCACGGTGGCGCCGATCCTGTGGATGTTCGTCACGACCTTCAAGCGGCAGTCGGACGTGTTCTCGCTCGGGATCTCGCCGCAGCGCCTGACGCTGTCCAACCTGGTGTACGTGTTCACCGAGGTGGATTTCCTCCGCTTCATCGCCAACACGTTCTTTGTCTCGGCGGCGGTGACGGCGATCGCCATCCTGCTGCATTCGATGGCGGGCTACGCTCTGGCGCGGCTGCGATTTCCCGGGCGCGAGACCATCTTCCTCGGCATGTTCTCGACCTTTCTGGTGTCGCTGCCGGTGATCATCGTGCCCTTGTTCATGCTGGTGAAGGCGCTCGGCCTGCTCAACAGCTATGCCGGGCTGATCGTGCCCGCGATCTTCAACGCGTTCGGCATCTTCCTGCTTCGGCAGTTCTATCTCGGCATCCCGCGGGAGCTGGAGGAGGCGGCGCTGATGGACGGCGCCGGCTACTGGCAGATCTACCGCAGCATCATCCTGCCGCTCAGCCGGCCGATCCTGTCGGCGCTGGCGATCCTGTTCTTTCTGACCAACTGGAACTCGTTCCTGTGGCCGCTCACCGTCACCAGCAGCAAGACGCTCTGGGTGGTGCAGCTCGCGATCGTCAGCTTCCAGGGACAATATTCCGGCTCGTGGAACTATGTCGTGGCGGCCTCGAGCGTCGTCACCGTGCCGACCATCGTGCTGTTCCTGCTGTTTCAAAGGAACATCATGGAATCCATCAAGACCAGCGGCCTCAGATAACGTCCGCAGGAGATCGTTGCATGGAAGAGTTTTCCGGACTTGGCTGCCGCCTCGGCAACCTGTTCCGCACCTCGAGCGCGCTGACGCGCTCGATCTCGCCCGAGAACTTCACCGGCGAGAAGGGCGGCGGAGGGCGCGCCACCGAGGGCACCGGCGCCGATCCGGCGCGGGGACTCGGGCAGGGCTGGAAGGTCTCGCCCTCGATCCGGATCGAGCCGGGAGAAACCAGGGTGCTGGCCGACATCGCAGGCTCGGGCGCGATCCAGCAGATCTGGATGACCCCGGCCAACGCGCAGTGGCGCGACCTGATCCTGCGGGTGTTCTGGGACGACCAGGCGCATCCCTCGGTGGAGGTGCCGATCGGGGATTTCTTCGGCTGCGGCTGGAACCGCTACGCGCAGCTCACCTCGCTCGCGGTGTGCGTCAATCCGGGGCGCGCGTTCAACTGCTACTGGGAGATGCCGTTCCGCAAGCGCGCGCGCTTCACCATCGAGAACCGCTCGCCGGAAAACCACGCGATCCTCTACTACCAGATCAACTACGCGCTGACCGCCGTGCCGCCGGACGCGGCCTATTTCCACGCGCAGTTCCGACGCACCAATCCGCTGCCGTTCAAGCAGGACTACACCATCCTCGACGGCGTAGAGGGCACCGGCCAGTATGTCGGCACGTACATGGCGTGGGGCGTCAACAACGGCGGCTGGTGGGGCGAGGGCGAGATCAAGTTCTTTCTCGACGGCGACGACGCGTTTCCGACCATCTGCGGCACCGGCACCGAGGATTATTTCTGCGGCGCGTACAACTTCGATTGCGGCACCGTGGACGAGACCTTTCCGCGCGCCTACACCGAGTTCTGCACGCCCTATGCCGGCCTGCCGCAGGTGATCCGTCCGGACGGCACCTACCGCTCGCAGCAGCGCTTCGGGCTGTATCGCTGGCACATCACCGATCCGGTGCGCTTCGGCTCGGACCTGCGGATCACCATCCAGGCGCTGGGCTGGCGCACCGGGCAGAACCGCCGCTACCTGCCGCTGCAGGACGACATCGCCTCGGTGGCTTTCTGGTACCAGACGCTGCCCGGCACGCCGTTCCCCGAGTTGCCGGACCGCGACGAGCTCGAGATCATCTGAACCAGGATCGGCTCAGCCTGGAACTGTCCGGCTGGAGCGCGCTTCACGCTCGCGTCTGAGAACCTGTTTGAGGGTCTGATCCCAGGCGTGATTGTCGGACGCATCGGCGACCGACCGAGCGCGTCGGTACGCAGGGATGAGCACGCAACGGTCGTTTGGTGGCCGGACTACTCCTCGAGGTCCAGGAAGGTTATCTTCCGCTCCGCGCTTTGCTCATGCTCGAAACCAGCAACACTGAGGAATTTTGCCGGATCCGACGATCGGTTCTTCACGCCATGCGGTGCGCCAGCCCGGCGCGTTCATGCATTCACCAGCTCCCAGCGAAATCCAGGTCAGGTGACCACCGCTATCCAATCCCATGGCGTCCACGGTTCCTTGAAGCACATAGAAGAACTCCGCGAAAGGATGCACGTGGATCGGGATCATGCCTCGAAGATTGTCGTGGTTATCACTGGGCTCAATCGAGGCGGCGGTTGCGGCGATGACGGTCAAGGTTTCGGCAACGGCGGTGAGCTCGTGGTCGCTCGCACGAAGCAGCGATTCTCCATGATCCACGCGAGACTGATTGCGTGAATGCACGGTCGCGGTGATCCCCGCGTCAGGCTTCGACCCGCACCCGGCTCGCAGCCTTGCACGCGGCCGGCTTGCGCCCTAGCCTCGACTGCCGGGAGACAGAACAAGATGAGCGACTGGGAACATGTCGTCCGGCTGCAAGGCGTGCAGAAATATTTCGGCGCTATCCACGGCCTGCGCGACATCGATCTCGCGGTCGGCCGCAACGAGATCGTGGGGCTGATCGGCGACAACGGCGCCGGCAAGTCCACCCTGATCAAGGTGATGACCGGCGTGCTGCCGCCGACCGCCGGGCGCATCTTCGTGCGCGGCCAGGAGATCGACCAGCGCGACTATTCCGTCCGCATGGCGCACGCGCTGTCGATCGAGACCGTCTACCAGGACAAGTCGCTGGCCGAGAAGCAGTCGCTGTGGCGCAACTTCTTTGTCGGCCGGCAGATCACCAACCGCTGGGGCTTCATCGACGTCAAGCGCGAGCGGGCGCTCGCGGGCGAGATGCTGATGGGCTCGATCGGCTTCCGCGGGGTCGGCATCTCGGTGGACAGTACGGTGTCGCAGCTTTCCGGCGGCGAGCGGCAGGGCATCGCCATCGGCCGCGCGATGCACTTCAACGCCGACCTGATCGTGCTCGACGAGCCGACCGCGGCGCTGGCCGTCTCGGAGGTGCGCAAGGTGCTGGACTTCGTGCGGCTGATCAAGCGCTCCGGCCGCGCCTGCGTCTATATCGAGCACAACCTAGCCAACGTGCACGCGGTCGCCGACCGGCTGGTGGTGCTCGACCGCGGCGCAATCGTGGCCGACATCGTGCCCGGCGACATGACCGTGGCCGAGCTCACCGAATACCTGATCGACCTGCAGCACGGACGCTGAGCCCCCGCATGGCCGCACGCCCCACCCCCTCCTGGTTCACCCGGCTCGAGGGGCTGCCGATCATCGCGGTGTTCGCGCTGCTGCTGGCGGTGTTCATGTACACCGCCCCCTCGGTGTTCCTGGCGCCGTTCATCTACACCACCTTCCTTTCCACGCTGCCGCCGCTGGTGCTGCTGGCGATCGGGCTCACCTTCGTGATCGGCGCCGGAGAGATCGACCTCTGCTTTCCGGCAATCATCGCCTTCTCCGGCTTCGTGTTTGCGGTGTCGTTCCGGGACTGGAACTGGGGCTGGGGCGCTGTGCTGCTCGGGCTCGGCTCGGGGCTGATGGTGGGCTTCTGCAACGGCATCCTGGTGGCGCGGGTGGGTGTTCCGTCGTTCATCGCGACGCTTGCCTCGCAGTTCTTCTGGTCGGGCATGGCGACGGTGCTGTCCGGCGGCCGCTCCTACGCGCTGCGCGGCGCCGAGCAGTCGAGCGTCTGGCGGGTGCTGGTCGGCAACGTGTCCGCGAGCCCGGATTCCTGGATCAGCCAGCTTTCGGTGCAGGCGGGGTGGACCGCGGCCATTGTGCTGCTGCTCTGGTTCATCCTCAACCGGCACCGGTTCGGCGAGCACCTGCTGTTTATCGGCGACAGCAACCAGGTCTCGCAGGTGGTGGGCATCGACGTCGCCCGCGAGAAGGTGAGGCTGTTCACGCTGATGGGCGGCCTCGCCGCGTTCGCCGCCATGCTGCTGACGCTCGAGAACAAGAACTTCTTCGGCAACCAGGGCGAAGGCTACCTGCTCACCGCGATCGCCTCGGTGCTGATCGGCGGCACCTCGATCTTCGGCGGCCGCGCCACCATCGTCGGCACGGTGTTCGGCTGCTTCATCATCGGCATGATCGAGGCGGGCCTGGTCGCGACCGGGCTGACCGGCGCCTGGGTGCGCACCATCCAGGGGCTCGTGTTCCTGGGCGCGATCGTGTTCTACCTGTTCATTGACGAGCCAGCGCGGCGTGCCTCCCTGCTGGGTCGCTTTCGCCTGCGGCCGATCACCAGACCCGGATCCGGCGAGCCATGACCGGCGGCCGAGGCAGCAAGGGAGAAACCGAGCCATGACACCCCCGACCCGTCTTCGCGCCGTCCTGGTGGCGGCCGGCGCCGCGTTCGCGGCCTCGGCGCTTGCGCCCGCCATCGT
>CAXUNX010000140.1:0-7997 GCA_964252545.1 uncultured Acetobacteraceae bacterium
CAGTCACTCGCCGATGGCACGCAGGCCGTCGTGCTGCGCGCCGCGGACGGCAGCGTGCGGGGGGCGCTGCCGGACCACGCCGAGCCGATCCCGCCGCTGCCGGACGTGCAGTATCTCAAGGCGGGGCCGCGGCAGCTCGACGCCGCCGTGGTGCGGCCGCAGGGCTTGAAGCCCGGCCAGCGCTACCCGGTGGTGCTTTCGGTGTATGCCGGGCCGGGCTTCAAGGTCGTGCAAGCGGCGCCGCGCCGCAGCCTGGAGGACCGGTGCCTGGCCGACCACGGCTTCATCGTGGTGAGCCTCGATGGCCGCGGCACGCCGGGGCGCGACCACGATTGGGAGCGCGCGACGCGCAACAACCTCATCGACCTGCCGCTCGCCGACCAGGTGGACGGGCTGCGGGCGCTGGGCGCCGTGGTGCCGGAGATGGATATGAGCCGGGTGGGCGTGTCCGGGTGGTCGTTCGGAGGCTACTTCACGGCAATGGCCACGATCCGGCGGCCCGACATCTTCAAGGCGGGCGCCGCCGGCGCGCCGGTGGTGGATTTCGCCGACTACGACACCGCCTATACAGAACGCTATCTCGGAACCCCGCAGGCCGATCCGGACGGCTACAAGGCGAGCAACGTGCTGAGCTACGCCTCCGGCCTCGCCAGGCCGCTGCTGATCCTGCACGGCCTGACCGACGACAACGTGTATTTCGAGAACACCATGAAGCTGACCCAGGCGCTGCTTGCGGCCGGCAAGCCGTATCGGCTGGTGCTGCTGCCGGGCACCCACCTGCTGCCGGATCCGCTGCTCCGCGCCAGGGTGGACGAGACCCGCGCCGCGTTCCTGTCGGAGATGCTGCGGCAGAACGGCGCCACGCCCGCTCGAACCGAGACCCAAGGGCGGTGATTGCCCGATGGTCCCCCGTCCCGGGTGGCGCGCCAGGCCGGTCCGGTGTCAGCCGACGAGGTCGATCGCCAGCAGAAACGTCGTCGCGGCGATGAACAGGCGGGACATGCCGGGGCCGCCGAACGCGCAGTTCGAACAGGTCGCCGGCGTCGGGAAATAGCCGAGCCTGGTGCGATCGGGCGACCAGACGTGGATGCCGTCCGCGGCCGTGGTCCAGACCCAGCCCCGCCGGTCCACGGCGAACCCGTCCGGATAGCCGTGGTCGGTGTGGCAGAAGAAGCGGCGACCGGAGAGGCCGGCATCCTCCGCCACGTCGAAGGCCTGGATCTCGTGCGTTTGTCCGGTCTGCGGGCCGGGAATCTCGTTGAGCGAGAGCGCGGTGTCGCTGACATAGAGCGTGCGGCCATCGGGCGAGAAGCACAGCCCGTTCGGCTGCTCGAAATCGGCCATGCGGCGCAGCGCTCCGCTGTTCGGCTCGAAGCGGTAGACGCTGCGGTGGTCCAGCTCCGGCTCCACCAGGCTTCCCTGGTTGGGCATCAGGATGCCGAAGGTCGGGTCCGTGAACCAGATGGCCCCGTCGGCGGCGACGGTGACGTCGTTGGGGGAGTTGAGGCGCTTCCCCTCGAAATGGGTCACGATCGGCTCCGGCTCGCCCGAACCGTTCGAGCGGCTGATGCAGCGGCGCCCGTGCTCGCAATGAACGAGCCTGCCCTCTGCATCGAGCGCGTTACCGTTCATGAAATACGTGCCGTCGATCGCCACCTCCACCTGGCCGTCGGGCGTCCAGGAGAGCAGCCGCCGGTTGGGCACGTCCGACCAGAGCAGGCGGTTCTCCGCCGGCTGCCAGACCGGCCCTTCGCCATGCAGCGTGCCGTCGTACAGGCGGAGCAGCTTGGCTTCGGGCGACAGCACGCGGGCGAGGCGCGGGTCGTCGATCTGCACGCCCCCGAACGTCTCGACGGCCTCGGGCGGGCCGGACCTGCGCAACAGCCGGCCCGGCAGCAGCGAGACGTCCTGGGACATGCGCGTCCTTTCCGAGCTGATCCGTCGTCGCCGGCCAGACCGTCAGCCCCTGGGTCGGAGCCGGGCCCGGTCGCGCCGGCTTGCCGAGACGCCTGGGCAAAGGCCCGGGCTCAGGCGGGAGTTCCGCCGGGCGATCCCCGCCGCCGCTCAACAAACCGCAAGCCGCCGCCTCTGGTGCGGGGGGATCCGGACCGGCTTCCTAGGAGGTGAGCGGGTTACGCTGCAGATGCTCCGCGGCGATCCCGTCCGGGCCGAACACGTGGCAGTGCGCGGGCGCCAGCGACAGGCGCACCGGCTCGTGCACGCGGGTGGAGTCGGCGCCGTCGGTCTGCACCACCACGATGGTCTTGTCCTGCAGCTCGACATGCAGCAGCGTCAAGCCGCCGAGCCGCTCGGCGATCAGCGCATGGCCGTTGATGCTGCCGTTCGGATCAATGAAAAGATGTTCCGGCCGCACCCCCAGAGTGACCGCAGCGCCTTCCCGCAGCGTGCCGTAACTGACCGGAGCGTGGACGCTGATCCCGCCCGGCCCCGCCACCGCCACCCCGGCCTGGTCCACCGCGGTCACCGTCGCCGGCAGCAGGTTCATGCGCGGCGAGCCCATGAAGCCGGCAACGAACAGGTTGACCGGATGATGGTAGAGCTCGAGCGGCGAGCCGACCTGCTCGACCTCGCCCGATTGCAGCACCACGATCTTGTCGGCCATGGTCATCGCCTCGACCTGGTCGTGGGTGACGTAGATCATGGTCGCGTTCAACTGCTCGTGCAGCCGCGCCAGCTCGATGCGCATCTGTCCGCGCAGCGCCGCGTCGAGGTTGGAAAGCGGCTCGTCGAACAGGAACACCTTGGGGTTGCGCACGATCGAGCGTCCGATCGCCACGCGCTGGCGCTGGCCGCCCGAAAGCTGCCCGGGCTTGCGCTCGAGATAGGGCCCGAGCTGCAGGATGCGCGCCGCCTCGGCGACCTTGGCGCTGCGCTCCTCGGTCTTCACGCCGGCCAGCTTGAGCGCGAAGCCCATGTTCTGGGCGACCGTCATGTGCGGGTAGAGCGCGTAGGACTGGAACACCATCGCCAGCTCGCGCTGCGCAGGTCCCACGTCGTTGACCCGCCGGCCGTCGATCAGCAGGTCGCCGCCGGTGATCTCCTCGAGCCCCGCGATCATGCGCAGCAGGGTGGACTTGCCGCAGCCGGAGGGGCCCACGAACACCACGAACTCGCGATCCTCGACATCGAGCGTGACGCCCTTGATCGCTTCGAGGTTGGCGTAGGATTTGCGCAGGTCGCGCAGCGCTACTGTGGCCATGGGGATGTTTCCGGTTTGTTTGGACGTTTATGTCGGCAGACCATACTGCACGGCGCCGGCTTTATTTAACAGCACCACCCGCCTCATTTAACGGCTCCGCCTATTTAACGGCTCCGAAGGTCAGGCCGCGCACCAGCTGACGCTGGCTCAGCCAGCCGAAGATCAGGATCGGCGCCACCGCCAGCGTGGAAGCGGCGGACAGCTTGCCAAAGAACAACCCCTCCGGCGACGAGAACGAGGCGATAAACGCGGTGAGCGGTGCGGCCCTCGAAGAGGTGAGGTTGAGCGACCAGAACGCCTCGTTCCAGCACAGGATCAGCGACAACAGTCCGGTGGAGGCAACACCCGGTAGCGACAGCGGCAGCAGCACGTGCCGCAGCTCGCCGAGCCGTCCGGCGCCGTCCATCCGGCCGGCCTCGAGGATGTCGCGCGGCACCTCCTTGAAGAAGGTGAACAGCATCCAGACCACGATCGGAAGGTTGCTGAGCATGTACACCAGGATCAGCCCGGTGCGGGTGTCCAGCAGGCCGGTGCCGCGCATCAGCAGGTAGATCGGGATCAACACGCCGACCGGCGGCAGCATCTTGGTGGAAAGCATCCAGAGCAGCGTGCCGCGGGTGCGCTCGGTCGGAAAGAACGCCATCACATAGGCGGCCGGGATCGCCAGCAGCAGCGCCAGCAGCGTGCCGCCCACCGAGATGACGATGCTGTTGGTCGCGAACAGCAGGTAGTTGGCGCGGGCCTGCACGTCGGCGTAGCTCTGCAGCGTGGGATGGAACCGCAGGCCGGGGCTGACCGCCTCAAGCTCGCTCTTGAAGCCGGTGATCACCATCCAGAAGATCGGAAAGAACATCACCACCGCGATCGCCCAGCCGAGCAGGGCCAGCAGGATCTTGCTCAACGGGCTGCTTCGCACGGCTTCAAACCTCCAGATTGCGTGCGATCGAGCGCACCAGGAAGATTGCCACGATGTTGGCGAGGATGATGGCGATCACCCCGCCCGCCGAACCACCGCCGACGTCGAACTGCAGCAGCGCCCGCGCATAGATCAGGAAGGCGAGGTTGGTGGTGGCGACCCCCGGGCCGCCGGCGGTGGTGACGCTAATCTCGGCGAAGATCGTCAGCAGGAAGATGGTCTCGATCATCACCACCACGCCGATCGCCCGGCGCAGGTGCGGCAGCGTGATGTAGAAGAAGCTGGCGACCGGGCCTGCGCCGTCCATGCGTGCCGCCTCGCGCTGCTCGTGATCGAGCGACTGCACGGCGGTCAGCAGGATCAGCAACGCGAAGGGCAGCCATTCCCACGACACGATGCCGATGATCGTCGCCAGCGGGAACTGCGAGAACCAGTCGACCGGGGCGAGGCCCACCGCGCGGGTGAGCGCCGAGACCACCCCGTAGATCGGGTGCAGCATCAGGTTCTTCCACACCAGGGCGGAGACGGTCGGCATCACAAAGAACGGCGCGATCACCAGCAGGCGCGCCACACCCCGGCCAAAGAAATCCTGGTCATAGAGCACGGCGAGCAAGGTGCCGCCGCACACCGAGATCACCAGCACGCCGCCGACCAGCAGCAGCGTGTTGAGCAGCGAGGTCCAGAAATCCGGGTCGGTGAGCAGGTAGCGATAGTTGTCGAACATCGCCCACCCGGTCTGGGTCGGGTCGACAAGGTTATAGTGCCGGAACGAGAAGTACAGAGTCATCACCAGCGGGATGATCGACCATGCCAGCAGGATCAGCACCGAGGGTGCGATCAGCGGCAGGGTGGCGCCGTTGCGGCTGGTGCGTTTCTCGGCGGCTGCGGGCAGCGCGCCTATTGCCTGCGACATCGAGGCCGGCTCCTGTTGCGGATCAGGACGGGACCGGGCGGGCCTTGCGGCCCGCCCGGTTGATGGTCGCGTTGCTAGAACAGTTCGATGTTGCTCTTGAAGCCGATCAGGGCGGCGTCGGGCAGATTGGACTGGGCGTTCGGACGAATGAAGTACTGGAAGTCGGGCGCGAAGGTGACGCCACGGAAAACGTGGATCTGGTAGTTGAATTCGAGGTTGATGGTGTGGGTCTGGATCCCGGTGGGGATGGTGTTGTTGACGAACCCGCCGGTCAGCGGCAGTCCGAGCTCCTCCTCCTCGCCCTGCACCTTGCCGAGCTGGCCGGACACCTCGGTGTAGCTGAACAGTGCGCCGATGGTGTCGAACGGCCGGGCCTTCCAGAAGTCGCGGTCGATCGCGGCGATGGTGTACTCGTTGGCGCGGGTCGAGAAGCGTGGATCGCTGTGGACGTAGTCTCCGGTCACAATGATGCCGTCGGTAGCACCCGGACCCTGGCGCACAAGCATCTGATCGAACTGTGCCCAGGCCTGCGATCCGCCCTTGCGGCTCACCGCAGGAGACGTGGTGAGCTCCCAGGTGTCGTGGTTGTTGTTGTCGTAGCCGGCGCCGAGCTTGTAGTGGCCGGGCATCTGGTCGGGACCGATCTTGGGCTCGTAGCCGATTTCGGCCGGGAAGAACTCGCCGGCGATGTGCGAGCTGTCGAACGTGAAGCCGGAACGATAGCCGCCCTTGGCGTCGTAGATGTTGTCCTCGTTGAAGAAGATGCCGGCCTGCACATACACCGGCGCGATCGGACGCACGCGCACCCGGAACGCCCAGTTCGCGTCCGGATAGGACGAGTTCGAAACGTTGTCGCCAACCGCCTTCTCGTTTCCGCAAAGCGAGTTGTTCATGAAGTTACAGTTCAGCGGGTTCGAATCGAAATCGTTCTGCGAGGGGAACCGTCCGGCGGCGATCGCCACCCGGCCCTTGGCAAAGGTTTCCTCGGCATAGAAGAACACCAGATGGATGGCGACGTTGCCGCCGGCGCCGTAGATCTCCTGCGACGGGTTGAGGTTGTCGCCGAAGATGTTGCTGGTGGGAGTTCCGTAGCGGCCAACCGCGACGGCGTGCGTCTGCAGGCCGGGGATCCCGGCCAGGATGTTCCAGTCCTGATCCCACTCCAGGCCATACTGGCCGGCATCGGACGAACCCTTCCTGGGGCCGCTGATGATGCCGTCGAACTCGTTGATGTTGTTGAGCAGCACGGCGGCGCCGTACTTGTTCAGATACTGGTTGAATTGCGGCACCAGCGCTTCCGGGGCCGGCAGCGGTGGTGCTCCGAAATCGGCGCCGGGGGTGGTTCCCACCTTGGCGCTGGCGAAGGTGCCAGAGGTGTCAAGCGTTTGGCCGAGTGCCGGACCCGCCGCGAGACCGATGATGGCGCCGGCGGTGAGCAGGGCCTGACGGCGCGCGCGCCAGTTTGACCGGGGTTTCGCCCCGTACGATCCCGACATTGATGCCTCCACGATTTTTAAAGTCTTTTCGGTCCGCCGCCGCGTCATCTGTGGCGATCCTGCCACAAGTGGCAAGGAAGTAACGCACCGGGGTTGACCCTGCCCGCAAAGGACTGAAGATCCGCCCCGACGCGTCGCCACAGCTTGGCGCCGCTGCTTGCCAAATCAATCGCACAAGCGAACCGATCGATCAAGGAAAATAATTCACCGCGAGTTAATATTTCCTGCTTTTACAACGACGTGTTCAGTGGCATCAGAGTCTCGGCCGGGAGCGGAACCGGTGAGCGAGCGTTCTCATGAAGCCAGCGGATTTACCCGATTCCCCTGCTCGGGCCGGTTGGCAGGCCTCTCAGCAGGCCAGCCGCCAGGGAAGCAACTCCACCGCGCTGCGCCGCCTCAACGAGCGCCGTCTGCTGACCGCGCTGCGCAGGCTCGGCCACGCCTCGAAGGCCGACCTCGCCCGCCACCTCAACCTGACCCAGAACACCGTGGGCCAGATCGTCCAGGACCTGGAACAGGACGGGCTGGTCAGCAGCGCCGGCCGGCGGATGGGCGAGCGCGGGCAGCCGGCCACCCTGCTCCGGCTCGATCCGGCCGGCGCCTACTCGATCGGCGTCAAGCTCGGGCGGCACGGGCTCGACGCGTTGATCGTCGACCTCACCGGGACGGTGCTGAAGCGCCGCCACTATCCGTGCGCGTCCACCGACCCGGCAGAGATCGTGCAGCTCGCCAGCCGCAGCATACGCGACATCCGCCGCAGCCTGCCGAAGGATCGACGCGGCCGGCTGCTCGGGGTGGGGATGGCGCTGCCGTCCGATCCCGCCGGCCGGCAGCCGCGCGACTCGCAGGACCCTCCCGAGCGCTGGGCCGGCCTGGACCTGGACCGGCAGTTGCGGCCGCTGCTGGACGTGCCCTTGCTGATCGAGAGCCAGGCGGCGGCGGCGGCGGTGGCCGAGCTGTATCACGGCCACGGTCGCCAGCTCGACGATTTCTGCTGCATCTACATCAGCAGCGGGATCGGCGCCGGTCTGGTGCTCGACGGCGATTATCGCCGCGGCGCGGCCGGCAGCGCCGGCGAGATCGGGCTGGTGCCGGTGCCGCCCTCGGCGCTTCCCGGCCCGCCATCCCTGCCGGCCGGCCAGACCCTGCTTGCGGACCGTGCGTCAGGCTCGGCCCTGGCACGCCACCTGGCCGCGCATGGCGCGCCGGTCTCAGCACCGGGCGGGCTGGAGGCGGCACTGGACAGCCACCCTGGGCCGGTCGCCGAATGGCTGCAGGATTGCGCCGAGGCGCTGGTGGCGCCGCTGCTGTCGGTGGCACGGATGGGCGATGTGGAGGCGATCATCCTGGATGGGAACCTGCCGGCGGCGATGATCGAATCGATCCTGGTTCGGCTCGGGCGGCGGGGCGAGGGCGCGACGGCGCGGGCGCCTCCGGCGCCCGAGCTCCGGC
>CAXUNX010000141.1:0-7983 GCA_964252545.1 uncultured Acetobacteraceae bacterium
GCGTCGCCGGCTGCCGGGCCGGCTGCCGGATCGCGGCGCAACATCCTTTCGGTGCTGGCGGCGGCGCGCGCCTGGCTGTTCCTGCTGGTGCTGCTGGTGGCGTTCGAGATCTGGGCGCGCATCGCCTCCGGCGGCAGCTTCGTGTTCAACGTGTTCAACCTGCGCTCGGTGGCGGTGTTCGCGGTGGCGCCGGTGCTGCTGGGACTGGGCCAGACGCTGGTGATCATTTCCGGCGGCATCGACCTTTCGGTGGGCTTCACCATGGGCCTGGCCGCGGTGGTGGCAGCCCACGTCGCCAACGTGGTCGGCGCCTCGATGGGGGCGCCGCTGGGGCTGCTCGCCGCGGTTGCGGCCGCGATGGCGGTGTCGCTTGTCCCGGGCTGGGTCAATGGCCTGCTCATCGCCCGGCTCCGGGTGCCGCCGTTTATCGGCACGCTGGGCATGTACGGGGTCGCGCGCGGAGCTGCCTACCTGATCGCAGGCGGCACCACCGTGCCGGTGCAGAACAATTGGCTGTCCAGCCTCGGCAACGGCGCGGTGCTCGGCGTCCCGGTGGTGGTGGTGGTCGCCCTCGTGGTGGTCCTGGTGGTGCACTACCTGCTGTCCGAGAGCCTGTTCGGCCAGTACACCTATGCCATCGGCGGCAACCGGCAGGCCACGCTGCGGGCCGGCGTCAACGTCGGCCGGGTCACCGTGCTGCTCTACATGCTCTCGGCGCTGACCGCCGGGATCGACGGCGTGCTGTATACCGGCCGCTTCGCCGCGGGTGCGCCGCAGGCGGGCGAGCCGCTGCTGCTCGACAGCATCGCCGCGGTGGTGATCGGCGGCGCCAGCCTGTTCGGCGGCTCGGGCTCGATCGTGGGCACCATCATCGGCGCGCTGATCATCGCGGTGATCCAGTACGGGCTGGTGTTCCTTGATGTCGAGCCGTTCTGGCAGTTCATCGCGGTGGGGCTGGTGATCATCATCTCGGTGCTGGTGGACCAGAGCCAGCGCCGGCTCGGCGGAGGGCGCCAGGATGAGTAGCGAGACGGCGGCGGCAGGAGGCGCCCAGCCCCCGGTCCTGGAGGTGCGCGGCCTTTCCAAGCGGTTCGGCGGCGTGCATGCGCTCGAGAAGGTGGACTTCGCGCTGCGGGCAGGGGAGGTGGTGGCGCTCGCCGGCGACAACGGCGCCGGCAAGTCCACCTTCACCAAGCTAATCTCGGGCGTGTTCCAGCCGAGCGAGGGCGAGATCCGCTACCGCGGCCAGCCGGTGAGCTTCGATGGGCCGCAGGCGGCGCGGGCGCAGGGCATCGAGACGATCTACCAGGACCTGGCGCTGGCCGACAATCTCGACATCGGCGGCAACGTGTTTCTCGGACGCGAGCTGAAGACCCGCTTCCTGGGGCTGCCCTGGATCGAGCGGCGGCGGATGCGGGAGGAGGCGGCAAAGGCGGTCGCGGTGGTGGATGTGCATCTGCTCCGGCTCGAACGGCCGGTGCGGGCGCTGTGCGGCGGACAGCGCCAGGCGGTGGCGATCGGGCGGGCGATCTACTGGGACGCCCGGGTGCTGATCATGGACGAGCCCACCGCGGCACTCGGGGTGCCCGAGCAGCGCAAGGTGATGGAGCTGATCCGCGGGCTGCGCAGCAAGGGGATCGGGGTGATCTTCATCTCCCACAACCTCGCCGACATGTTCGCGGTCAGCGACCGCATCGTCGTGCTCAGGCGCGGCATCGTCGCGGGAGAACGCGAGGTGGGCGCGGTTGATCCCGAGGAGATCGTGCGGCTGATGGTGGGGCGCTAGAACATGTTCCGCTCGCACCGGCTCACGGCTCATGGTCCGGCGTGTTGTTTCGGCGGGCATCTTGATGCAACCCGACGATGCCGATCGGTTGGATGACGTTCTAGCGGGATGGAGGATGCGTCGGCAGCCGTGCCGCAGGCTGGTGGAGCGGAGGCTGCACCGCACACCGGATCGCGGCGCGTGCCGGGCCGGGCCGAACAGCGCGCCACCCGCCTCATCTTCTTCGTGACGGGGTTCGGCAACTGCGCCTGGGCGGCGCTGGTGCCGTTCGCCAGGTCGCGCGCGCAGCTCAGCGACGGCGCGCTCGGCCTGCTGTTGTTGTGCCTGGGCATCGGCTCCATCGTCACCATGCCGGTCTCGGGGGCGTTGGCGGCCAGGCTGGGCTGCCGTCGCGTCATCATCGCGGCTGCCCTGGCGATGGCTGCGACCTTGCCCCTGCTTGCGAAGCTGTCGTCGCCCGTGTGGCTGGTGGCGGCGCTGATGCTGTTCGGCGCGGCGCTGGGCGCGCTCGACGTGGCGATGAACATCCAGGCGGTGATCGTGCAACGCTCCAGCGGGCGCTCGATGATGTCGGGGTTCCACGGCTTGTTCAGCCTCGGCGGCATCGCCGGATCGGGGGGAATGGCGGCGCTGCTGATCTGCGGCGCCTCGCCGCTGCTGGCGAGCGCCTGCGTGTCGCTCGCCCTGCTGGGCACGCTGATCGTGGCGGTGCCGGCCCTGCTGCCCTATGGGGCGAGCAGCGACGGGCCGCCCTTCGCGGTGCCGCACGGGGTGGTGCTGTTTCTCGGCACGCTTTGCTTCGTGCTGTTCCTGACCGAGGGCGCGGTGCTTGACTGGAGCGCGGTGTTTCTCACCTCGATCCGCCATCTCGGCATCTCCTATGCCGGGTTCGGCTACGCCGCGTTCGCCGTGACCATGACCGTCGGCCGGCTGGTCGGGGACCGCATCGTGGACCGGCTGGGCGCGCGCCGGGTGGTGCTGGTCGGCGCCTTGTGCGCGGCCCTCGGCTTCGTGGTGGCCATCCTGGTCCCGTTCTGGCCGGTCACCCTGCTGGGCTACGCCCTGGTTGGCGCGGGCTGCTCGAACGTCGTGCCGGTGCTGTTCAGCGCGGTGGGGCGGCAGAGCGTGATGCCCGAGAACGTGGCGGTTCCCGCGATCACCACGCTGGGCTACGCGGGCATCCTGGCGGGGCCGGCCTCGATCGGCTTGGTCGCCCACCTTTGGAGCCTGCCCGCAGCGTTCGGGATCCTGGCGGCGATGCTGGTGATGGTTTCCGCAAGCAGCCGCAGGCTTTGAAGCGGCAGCCGGCTCCGGCGCTATTCGAAGTGCGAGGCGAGCTGGTGGTCGGGAGTGTTGGTGAGATCCTTGCTCAACGACTTGCCCAGCTTGGCGGAAGCCGCCTTGTCGAGTTCCTCGCGGATGTCGTGCAGCACGTGGGCGGGTGCGGCCAGCACGATCTCGTCGAGCTTGCCGGTGCGAACGGCCTCGTTCAGCCGGGCTGCGACCTGCCTGGCGAAGTGCGCCTTGGCCTGACCGTGCGGATCCGACTTCGGCGCCTTGAGCTGGCTGGTGCCGGCGCTGGCGTCCTCGGCGGTGTCGCCGTGACCGCTATTGTCGAAATGCTGCAGCGTCCGCAGCTCGCCGCCGGTGAGGGTGAGGATGCGGGCCTTGCCGCCGTCGGCCACCACGTACCAGGTGTTCTTGTTCATGTCTGATCCTCCAGGTCGCCATCCATCGCGGAGACGATGAGCTTCGGCGGCGGCACGCCGCGCGCTTGAAGAATAGCCCGCGGGCCCGCTCCCTGCCCAGGGCACCCGGTCTGCTTATCGGCGTTTGCAGGCTCGTCGCGACGGCTGCCCGGAGGTGACGACCTACAGATAGTCCCGGAGCATCGGCACCAGCGGCTTGTCGGCCTCCGGCATCGGATAGTCGGACAGCCGGTCCGGCCGCACCCAGGCCAGGCTCTGGCCTTCCTTGCCGCGCGGCGTGTTGCTCCACCTCCGGCACAGATAAAGCGGCATCAGCAGGTGGAAGTCGCGATAGCCGTGCGAGGCGAAGCTGAACGGGGCGAGGCAGGCGTGCGAGACGTCGATGCCGAGCTCCTCGCGCAGCTCGCGGATCAGCGCCTGTTCCGGGATCTCGCCCGGCTCCATCTTGCCGCCAGGGAACTCCCACAGCCCGGCCATGGCGCGGCCCTCCGGACGGCGCGCCAGCAGCACCCGGCCGTCGCCGTCGATCAGCGCGCAGGCAGCCACCAGCACCACGCGCGAGGGCTGCGGCGCAGCGGTGGCCGCGGGCTCCGCCTCGCCTCCTTCCGGCGGCAGATCGGCGCGGCCGGCCTCAAACAGCAGCGTTGGCTGGACCCCGCCGCGGGCCGCGAAAAGCTGCCTGCCGGTGCCGATCTCGCGAAAGCCGATGCGGCGCAGCACCGCGCCGGAGGCGGGATTATCGGTGGCGACCTGGGCGGTCAGCCGGTCCAGCTCGAGCCGCGCCAGCGCCCAGCGCGAGAGTCGTCCAGCCGCTTCCCGCGCCACTCCCTCGCCCCAGTGGCGGCGGGCGATCCAGTAGCCGAGATCGCCGGTGCGGGTTGCCGCCTCGACCTGCAGGCCCACGCATCCGAGCGGGATGTCCTGGCTGGTTTTGGAGACGATCACGAAATGATAGGCGAGTCCTGCGTCTGCCTGGGCGAGGGTGGAGGCGATCCATTCGTCGGCCAGCGGGCGCGGATACGGAAACGGCAGCCGGGCCAGCATCCGCACCACGCCCCAATCGTTCACCAGCCGGTGGATCGCCTCGGCGTCGCGCGCCGCGGGAGGGCGAAGCAGGAAGCGGGCGGTGGCCAGCGTGACGGGCGATCCCGGCGCGCCGGCCTCCGGCGTCACGCCGCCTCGATGCCGCGTGCCATCAGCAGGCCGCGCAGGTTCCGGATCACCGGGAACACTTCCTGGTTGCGGTCCTCGCCCTGCGCGTCGTGCGCCGCCTGTTCCATCTCGACGATGTCGCGGTCCTCGCGGAAGATCCGCTCGGTGAACACCACCAGCAGCGGCCAGGCCGCCTCGAGCAGGCCGGGGATCTTGGGCTTGCGCACCGAAAGCAGGCCGAAGGTGCGGTTGGAGCGCTGTTCGGCATCCTGGGGGGTGTAGGCGATCCAGAGATCCATCACCGGCTCTGCACCGTTGGTGCGGATGCGCAGCGTCTGGTAAGGATACTCGGTGCGTATGGTCATGACGTCGCGGTCGGCGTCCCTGGTGCCGGCGCCGCGTCGCTCGCCGAAGATCAGGGCTTCGCCCAGCGGCTGTTTGCCGCCGGTGCGCGCGAAGCTGTAGCGGGCCTCGATCCAGTCGTCGCCGTGATCCTGACCCAGGAAGCGCGGGCGCATCTGGCCCATCTGCTTGGCGTGCATGAACTGATGGTTCATGTCCATCAGGTTCTCGTGCATGAAGCTGTAATGGCAGCCGACGACGCGGCCGAACCGGCGGGTCTTGAAGGCGGCGTCGTCGGCGGCGGCGAAGCTCGGCAGCGCCACCGTCTCGGCCAGCGCCGGATTGCCCGGGAATACCAGGATCAGGCCGCCGCGCTCGCGGCACGGAAACGAGCGCACGCCGTTGGGCAGCTTGTCCTTGCCGAGATAGGGCACGTCGACGCACTTGCCGGAGCGGCCATAGGCCCAGCCATGATAGCAGCAGCGAACCGACTGGCCGTCGACGCTGCCCTTGCTGAGCGGCACCTGGCGGTGCGCGCAGCGATCCTCGAGCGCGTAGACGGTGCCCTCCCTGGGCCGCACCAGCACGATCGGCTCGCCGGCATAGCTGCAGGCCAGGGTCTTGCCCGGCTTGAGCTCGCGCGACCAGGCCAGCGGATACCAGTGATCGGGGTGGCTCAGGATCCGCCGGAGGTCGGGTTTTCGGACGTTCTTGCCACAAGAAAGTGCGGGCGCGTCCGTTGCTGGAAAGGCTTGATCCATTGTTCCTCGATCCGCAGCAAACGCGGCCGGGAGATCGGCGGCGGTTGTGCTCGGGCGCAGCATAGCTGTTCGGCGCAGCATGGCGAAGGCTGAATCGAGATGTCCCGCGGCATCTCCGGCGATGCATGCGCCCGCGTGCCGGCGAACAGCAGCCGGCATCCTTCATCTGCCGCGAAATTGCTCATTGCCAAGCGCGCGGAATTGATGTCACAGAGTTGCGCGGTTTTTGATTGCCTAAAAAAATGCCTTAAAGCCGTAGATGGGGAGTTATCACGATAGATGAACACTATCTAGGCACACATCTGCACAACGGAGCATCGTGTTTGACCAGCAGCCATCCACCCGTGCAGCCGACCCGGCGCCAGCTCCTCACGCGGATCGGCGTCACCGCCGGAAGCGTCGCGATGTACCAGGCAATGACCCAGCTCGGGCATGCCGCCGGCACCGACTTCACGGCGCCGCCGGTGCTCAGCGGCGGCCGGCCCGGCACCAGCGTGCTGGTGCTCGGCGCCGGGCTGGCCGGGATGCTGGCGGCATTCGAGCTGCGCCGCGCCGGCTACAGCGTGCGCGTGCTGGAGTTCCAGAACCGTTCGGGCGGCCGCAACATCAGCCTGCGTGGCGGCGACAGCCTGACCGAGCTCGGCGGCTTCACCCAGAACATCAGCTTCGCGCCCGGCAACTACATTAATCCCGGGCCCTGGCGCATCCCCTACCATCATCGCGCCCTGCTGCATTACTGCCGCCTGTTCGGGGTGGCGCTCGAGCCGTTTATCGAGGTCAATCACAACACCTACCTGCATAGCAGCCGCAGCTTCGGCGGCGTGCCGCAACGCTACCGCGACGTGATGACCGACTTCACCGGCTACACCGCCGAGCTGCTGGCGAAATCGGTCAACCAGAACAAGCTGGACGAGCCGGTGACGGCTGACGAGAAGCACGACCTGCTGGCCGCCATGCAGGGATGGGGGATGCTCGACGGCAGCTACGGCTACCGCGAAAGCAACTTCACCTCGCTTCGGCGCGGCTTCGCGAAGGAGCAGGGCGGCGGCCCCGACGGCGCGCCGCTTCCGTCGCAGCCGCTCGGCCGCGCCGAGCTGATGCGCTCGGGCCTGTGGGAGTGGCTCGGCTTCCACATGATGTACGACATGCAGACCACCATGTTCCAGCCGGTGGGCGGCATGGACATGATCGGCCGTGCCTTCGCCAGGCAGGTGAACGACCTGGTCACCCACAACATCACGGTCAGCAAGATCGCCCAGGACGGCGCCGGCGTCACCGTCACCTTCAACAACAACAATCACGGCGGCGCGGTTGAGCAGGCCAAGGCGGACTACTGCGTCTGCACCATCCCGCTGTCGGTGCTGAGCCAGCTCGACGTGCAGGTGAGCACCAAGCTGCGCGAGGCGATCGCGGCGGTGCCGTACGCCTCCTCGGTCAAGGTCGGGCTCGAGTTCAAGCGGCGGTTCTGGGAGGAGGACGAGGCGATCTACGGCGGCATCAGCTTCACCGACCAGCCGATCAGCCAGATCTCCTATCCGAGCCACGGCTATTTCTCGTCCGGGCCGGCGGTGGTGCTTGGCGCCTACATGTTCGGCGCGGCCGCCTATGACTTCGCCGGCAAGACCCCCGACGAGCGGGTCCGCACCGCGCTCGCCCAGGGTTCGGTGTTCCACAAGCAGTATCACGACGAGTTCGTGAGCGGGGTCGGGGTCGCCTGGAGCCGGATGCCGTGGACGCTGGGCTGCTGCTCGACCTGGAGCGAGGAAGCCCGCAAGACCCACTACAAGACGCTGACCACCATGGACAACCGGGTGGTGCTGGCGGGCGAGCACGCCTCCTATGTCGGATGCTGGCAGGAGGGCGCCCTGTTGTCGTCGCTCAGCGCCATCACCCAGCTGCACCAGCGCGCCGTGGGGGCCGCGTGATGCGCACCGGGTCCGGCCGTGGGGGCGCCGGGCGGCGCCTTTGCCTGCTCGGGTGCGCCGCCATCCTGGGAGCCGCGCTGGCCGCCGCCCCGGCGCGTGCCGACACCGCCGCCAACGTGCTCGGCCCGCATGTCGATGCCGGCGGCGGCCAGGCGGTGTACCAGCATGTCTGCCAGGGCTGCCACATGGCGAACGGCCAGGGCGCGACCGGCGCCGGCGCCCGGGTGCCGGCGTTCAAGAAAAAACCCCACCACGCAACCGCGGGCGACCCCGGCTACGTGGTGGTCAACCGGCTGGGCGGCCTGCCC
>CAXUNX010000142.1:0-7785 GCA_964252545.1 uncultured Acetobacteraceae bacterium
CAAGCTGATCGTCGACCTGATCTACGAGGGCGGCATCGCCAACATGAACTACTCGATCAGCAACACCGCCGAATACGGTGAGTACGTCACTGGCCCGAGGATCGTAACGGCCGAGACCAAGGCGGAAATGAAGCGGGTGCTAGCCGACATCCAGAACGGCGTGTTCACGCGCAACTGGTTGCTCGAAAACAAGGTGGGACAGGTTGGCTTCAAGGCCACTCGTGCCCGCGTCAACCAGCACCAGATCGAGCAGGTGGGCGAGAAGCTGAGGGCGATGATGCCCTGGATCGGCAAGAACCGGCTGGTTGACAAGACCCGGAATTGAGCAAGGCGGGAACGGAGGCTAGGCTTCTTTCAGCCAGCCTCCGTGCACCGGAATCGGTCAGGCGGCGGAGCTGACCGGTCCCTGGGTGTTCCAGCCGGCTTCCTCGCCGATCCGGTGCGACTCGGGGTCGGCATCGGCATCTGCATCGGCACGGACGATCTGGAAACCGGCACGCTGCAGCGAACGGATGGCAAAAAGATCGAGCGCCGGAACGGCGTCGCGGATCTCGCTCAGTTCGTCGCCACTCAGGCCATGGGTGGTTTTTAGCGTCATCTGGAGCTCCCTTTCACCGGCTTTCCGGCGCTTTGACTTGGCGGTGTGTTCCGTCTCCCCTGAGGAAGCAAGATCAGCACCGTGTGACGTCATTTCAATATTGGCACGCTTGTTTGATCTTTGTTCAAGGCTGGATCCGCCGTCGGCTCGCGGCGCCTGCCCGGTGTTGTCTGCGTCCCCCTGATCTCAACACGTTGCTTATCAACGAATTGCATGGCTCCGCTGGAGCCGCCAAGTGTTATCACGATTGTGACAATTGGATGCACAGGGCCGCCCCGAGCCGCGCCCATTCCGGCTCCGAGGCAGGCAGTCCCAGTCGGAGCAGCTCGGGGTCGTGGTCGAATCGCCGCACCAGGATGCCGGCCTGGGCCAAGGTCTCGAACGCCATCTGCGCCTGCGCGCCGCGAAACAGCCGAAACAGCCGGGTGCCTCCGACCAGGCTGAACCCGGCGCCGCCGAGCAGCTGGTCCATCCGCTCGCACGCCTCCTGCAAGTGCACCCGCATGCGGTCGCGCCAGGCGCGATCCGACAGCCCCGCGCACCCGGCCATCAACGCCGGCCCGGAAACCGCCCACGGGCCAAGCGCCAAACGGATCCGCGCCACGGCCTCCGGATCGCCGAGCAGAAAGCCGAGCCGCAGCCCGGCGAGACCGTAGCTCTTGCCGAACGATCGCAGGATCAGCAGCCCCGGATGCGGCAGGAACCGCGCCAGCCCGGGATCGGGCGTTTCCAGGTCCGCGAACGCCTCGTCGACCAGCAGTACGCCGCCCTGCCGCGCGAGTGTTCCGGCAAGCTCCAGCAGGCTCGCGCGGTCTGCGAGCTTGCCGTCCGGATTGTTCGGGTTGCACAGGATCGCAGCGCCCGCCGCGCGCACGGCGACGCTGCGGAAGGCTTCAAAGCCGCGCGCGATGGTCACCGTGGCGCCCGCTGCCATCCACGCAGCACCGTGCTCGCCGTACGTGGGCCCCAGGATCGTCGCCCTCGGCAGGGCCAGCAGGTATGGCAGCAGGCTGATGAGGATCTGCGTTCCCGGAGCCGCCACCACCATCGACGGGTCGTCCGCTCCATAGGCGCAGGCCGCCGCCTGTTGAAGCCGGTGCAGGGTTTCCGGCTCCGGCAGGCGGCCGAGCAGCTCGGGGGGAAGCGTACCGACCGGGTAGCTGCACGGGTTGATGCCGGTGGAAAGGTCGATAAACGGCGCCGGCGCCTGTGGATAGCGCCTCCTGGCCTCGATCAGCCGGCCGCCATGTGCGATGCCCGGCCGCATGTTCGTGCTGGCCGCCGCTGCGCTCGTGATCGAATCCATCCTCGGCTATCCGGATGCGTTGTTCCGACTGCTGAAGCACCCGGTGGTCTGGATCGGCGGGCTGATCGCGGGGCTCGACCGCCAGCTGAACCGCACCAGCCTGCCGGACTCCCGCCTGCGCCTCAATGGGGTGCTGGCCGTGGTGCTGCTTGTGGCGGTTCCGAGCTCGCTGGCGTGGCTGTTCCAGGCGGCGGCCTGTCGTTGGCTGCCGGCGTCCTCGGCGTTGCTGCTGCAGGCCTGCGTGGCAAGCACGTTGCTGGCCAGCCGCAGCCTGCATGCGCATGTCGCCGCCGTTGCGGCTGCGTTGCGCAGTGACGGCCTGGAGGCAGGGCGTCGTGCGGTGTCGCACATCGTCGGGCGCGACCCGCAAAGCCTGGACCGCCCCGCCATCCTGCGCGCCGCAATCGAAAGCCTGGCCGAGAACTTCTCCGACGGGGTGGTCGCACCGCTGTTCTGGTGCGCGGTGCTGGGGCTGCCCGGGCTTGTCGCCTACAAGGCGATCAACACCGCCGACAGCATGGTCGGCCACCTGACGCCGCGTCACCGCGCCTTTGGCTGGGCGGCGGCGCGGCTCGACGATCTGGTCAACCTGCCGGGATCGCGGCTGGCGGCGTGCTGGATCGTGCTTGCCGCCGGCCGGCATGCGGGACGCGCGGCACGGATCGTGCGGCGCGACGCGCGCCGGCACCGCTCGCCCAATGCCGGCTGGCCGGAAGCGGCGATGGCCGGCGCGCTCGATATCCGCCTGTCCGGTCCGCGCCGCTACGGCACCGTCCAGGTCGACGATTGCTGGATCGGCGACACGCTGCGCCCCGCTACGACCGACGACCTGCAACAGGCGCTGGCGGTCTACCGCCGTGCCTGCGCGTTGCAGCTCGCAGCGATCCTGCTGCTTGCATGGCTCGCCGCCTGAGCCTTCCGGCGCTCGCCAGACGACGCACTCAGCTCGCGATCTGCAGCAGCCGGTCGAGGTCGACATGGTGTTCAAGATGGTCCGCCAGCGCCTCGAGCGCCGCCTCCACCGTCTCCTGGTGGCAGCGGGGCGGCGCCGCACAGCCCAGCTCACGCAGGAAGCCCTGCCTGGCCGCATCCGCCTCGAACAGCCCATGCAGGTAGCAGCCGGCGACCCGGCCGTCCTCGGACACCGCGCCATCGGTGCGCCCGTCGGCGAGCCGGAGCATCGGCCGCAGCAGCCCCGGCCCGGTGGTGGCGCCCATGTGCATCTCGTAGCCCTGAACCGCGCTGTTGTTCTGCACCAGCTGGCCACTGGCCTGCAGCAGGTGCTTGCGCGGGGCAAGCTCGGTCTCGACGGCGAGCAGGCCGAGCCCGTCGATCTCGCCTGGCGGCCCTTCAAGCCCCAGCGGGTCGGCGATCCGGCGTCCCAGCATCTGGTAGCCGCCGCAGAGACCGAGGATCCGGCCGCCCTGGCGGCGATGCGCATGCAGGTCGATGTCCCAGCCCTGCGCGCGAAGGAAGCGGAGGTCGGCGATGGTGGCCTTGGAGCCCGGCAGCACCACCAGCTCGCACCCGGCCGGAAGCGGCTTTCCGGGCGGCACCATGATCAAGCAGAGCCCGGGCTCTGCTGCGAGCGGATCGAGATCATCGAAATTGGCGATGTGCGGCAGCATCGGCACCGCGACCCGCACTCCCTCGCCGTGATCGCGGCCCGGGGCGAGATCGGCCGCGTCCTCCGCCGGCAGCGTCCGCAGCGCCGCGAGAAACGGAACCAGGCCGAGCGCCGGCCAGCCGGTGTGGCGCGCGATCGTGCGCATGCCCTCGTCGAACAGCGAAGCGTCGCCACGCATCCGGTTGACGATGAAGCCGCGGATGAGCGCGGCGTCGGCAGGATCGAGCACCGCCTTGGTGCCGACCAGGCTCGCAATCACCCCGCCGCGGTCGATGTCGCCGAGCAGGATCACGTTGGTGCCGCTGGCGCGGGCGAATCCCATGTTGGCGATGTCGCCGGCGCGCAGGTTGGTCTCGGAGGCGCTGCCGGCACCCTCAACAAGCACGATGTCGGCCTCGTTGCGCAGCAGGGCGAAGCTCTCGAGCACGCTCGGGAGCAGCAGCGGCTTGAGATCCTGGTAGGCGCGCGCCCGGGTGTTGCCGCGTGCCACCCCCTGTACTACGAGCTGCGCGCCGACCTCGCTCTGCGGCTTGAGCAGCACCGGGTTCATGTGCACGCTGGGCTCAACCAGGCAGGCCCGCGCCTGCAGCGCCTGCGCGCGTCCGATCTCGCCGCCCTCGCGCGTCACCGCGGCGTTGTTGGACATGTTCTGGGGCTTGAACGGCCGCACCCGGAACCCCCGCCGGGTCAGTGCCCGGCCGAGGCCGGCCACCATCACCGACTTGCCGACCGAGGAGCCGGTGCCCTGGATCATCAGCGACCGGCCCGGCATCAGAACTCGATCCCTTCCTGGGCCTTCACACCGGCCGCGAAATGGTGCTTCACCGCCCCCATCTCGGTGACCAGGTCCGCGGCCTCGATCAGCGCCGGCTTCGCGTTGCGGCCGGTGATCACCACATGCATCATCGGTGGGCGCTGCGCGAGTGCCGCCAGCACCTCGTCTAGCGACAGGTAGTCGTAGCGCAGCGCGATGTTGAGTTCGTCCAGCACCACCAGCGCGAGGTCGGAGCGCGCCAGCAGCGAACAGGCGATCTCCCAGGCCCGCCTGCAGGCGGCGACGTCGCGGCCGCGATCCTGGGTTTCCCAGGTGAAGCCCTCGCCCATCGTGTGCCATTCCACCTGCCGCCCGAACCCCTCCAGCAGGCGGCGCTCGCCGGTATCCCAGGCTCCCTTGATGAACTGCACCATCGCGGTGCTGCCCCCGCGCCCGATCATGCGCAGCATCAGCCCGATCGCCGCGGTCGACTTGCCCTTTCCCGGCCCGGTATGGACGATCAGCAATCCCTTCAGGGTGGTCTTGCCGGCCACCTCGCGGTCCTGCACGGCCTTGCGCTTCTGCATGCGCAGGCGGTGGCGGTCGTCCCCGTCGCTCATTCCGGCGCGCCTCCCTTCAGGACCAGCGGCAGTCCGGCCGCCACCAGAACGACCTGCGTGGCACGGCGCGCCACGCGCTGGTGCAGCAGGCCGGCCTCGTCGCGGAACCGCCGGGCCAGCGCGTTCTCGGGCACGATGCCCAGCCCGACCTCGCTTGCCACCAGCACCACGGCGGATCGCCTGCGGTCGAGCGCCTGTTCGAGCGACTGGGTCGCCCGCTCGATGTCGGCGTCGCCCAGGATCAGGTTGGTCAGCCACAGGGTGAGGCAATCCACCAGCACGGGGGCGTCTGCGGCCGACCCGATTGCGCCCGCAAGATCGAGCGGCGCCTCCACCGTCCGCCACGCGCCGCCGCGGCGCGCCTGGTGCTCGGCGATGCGTGCGCGCATCTCGTGGTCGCCCGGCTGCCCGGTCGCGACATAGATCCAGGGCGGCGGCAGCGCTTCGATCAGCGCTTCGGCATGGCGGCTCTTGCCCGACCGGGCGCCGCCGAGAACGAGAGCCAAAGGCGCAGGTGGGGCGGTTTTGACGCTCATGCCGCCGAAGGCATAGTCTGAGACCCGCTTATCCCGCAAACGAGGCCCGATGACCCAGACGCACGCCCTGCTGCATGTCTGCACCACCTGCCGTGCCGGCACTGTGCCGTCCCCGGACGTGCCGTTGCCAGGCGTCGTGCTGCATGCCCGGCTGCAGGCGGCGCTGGCGGCCCGGCCGGGCCCGGCGCCGGTGGCGCTGCTGGAGGCGAAGTGTCTTTCCAACTGCGCGCATGGCTGCTCGGCGGCGATCGCCATGCCGGGCAAGTGGAGCTACCTGCTGGGCGGGCTTGAGGCCGGCCACGCCACTGATCTGCTGGAATACGCCGCGATCTACGCGGCCTCGGCGAACGGCGTGGTGATGCCCTCGAAGCGGCCCGCCTCGCTCGGATCGGCGGTGGACGGCCGCATCCCGCCGCTGCCGCAGCCGGAGGGCCGCGGCGCGTGAACCGCATTCCGGCCACCATCATTACCGGCTTCCTTGGCGCCGGAAAGACCACGCTGCTGCGCCATGTGCTGGAGCGCGCCGGCGGCGTCCGCATCGCCATCATCGTCAACGAGTTCGGAGCACTCGGGATCGACGGCGAGACGCTGCGAAGCTGCAACATCGAAGGCTGCACCGACGACGACATCATCGAGCTCGCCAATGGCTGCCTGTGCTGCACGGTCGCCGAGGATTTCCTGCCCACCATGGAGAAGCTGCTCGACCGGGCCGATCCGCCCGAGCACGTGGTGATCGAGACCTCCGGCCTCGCTCTGCCGAAGCCGCTGCTGCGCGCCTTCAACTGGCCCTCGATCCGCACCCGGATCACCGTGGACGGCGTGGTGACGGTGGTGGATGCGCCCGCGGTGGCGGCCGGCCGGTTCGCCGACGATCCCGAGGCGGTGGCGCGCGCCCGTGCCGCCGATCCTTCGCTGGATCACGACAATCCGCTTTCCGAGGTCTACGAGGACCAGCTGCTCTGCGCCGACCTGGTGGTGCTGAACAAGACCGACCTGCTTTCCCGATCGGAATGCGAACGGATCGAACGCGGCATCGCGCAGGCGATCCCGCGCGCGGTCAAGGTCCTGCGCGTGTCCGAAGGACGGGTGGCGCCGGACGTGCTGCTCGGGCTGCATAGCGCCGCCGAGCTGGATCTCGACCGGCGTCCGTCGCACCACGACGACGATTCCGACCACGAGCACGACGATTTCGAGAGCTTGGTGTTGCCGGTCGACGAGGTGGCAGCGCCCGAGCCGCTGCTGGCGGCGCTGGCCGCCGCCGCCGCCGCGCACGACATCCTCCGCATGAAGGGCTTCGTGGCCGTGCGTGGACGCCCCATGCGCCTGGCGGTGCAGGGGGTCGGCACCCGCCTGCGCCAGCAGTTCGACCGGCCATGGGGCGCCTCGGAGCCGCGGCTGGGGCAGATCGTGGTGATCGGACGCCGGGGTCTGGATCGTGCCGCCATCGAGGCGCAGCTCGCCCTGTTGCACCAGCCGGCCTGAGCGGCGCCGATGCACCTGCTGGTCCGCGAGACACGGACGCTCGACGAGGCGGAAGCAGCGTTCGATCCCGGGGTCTCGAGCGCCGAGCTGGTGCTGCTTTCCTTTTCCGACAGCGACCTTGGCGCTTGGGCGGAAGCCTGGTCGAACGTCTGGCCGCAGCGCCGGGCGGCCACAGGCAGCGCCGCGCGCGACGGCAAGCCGCCTGGCCTGCGCCTGCTCAGGCTGGCACAGCTGCGTCACCCGATGTCGGTTGATCTGCTGGTCGAGCAGGTGATCGCGCGGGCGCGGTGCGTGGTGATCCGCCTGCTTGGCGGGATGGAATGCTGGCGCTACGGCATCGAGGAAGTCGTGGCTGCCTGCCGGACGCGGGGCATCGCGCTGGTTGTGGTGCCGGGCGACGGGCCGGATGACCCGCGCATGGCCGAATGCTCAACCGTTGCACCCGGGCTGCGCCACCGGCTCGACGGGTTCCTGCGCCAGGGTGGGCCGGGCAATGCGGCCAGCGCGGTGGTGCTCGCCTCGCACCTGGCCGGTCTTTGCCAGGACAACGGCGCAATGCCGGAGGAAACGCCGGAAGCCGGATTGTTCGACCTGCCCGGCTTGCAGGACGACACCCGCCCGCTCGCGGTGATCGTGTTCTACCGGTCGCACCTGCTTTGCGGCGACACCGAGCCGGTCACCGCGCTCGCCGCCGCGCTGTTCGCGCGCGGATTGTCGGTCAGGGCGATCTTCGTCAGCAGCCTCAAGCAGGCGTGCGCCGCGTCGTTCGTCTCGACCCGGCTGCGCGCGTGGCGTCCCGCCATCCTGCTCAGCGCCACCGCGTTTTCCGCGCGCGCCGATCAGGCGGCCGGCTCGCCGCTGG
>CAXUNX010000143.1:0-7762 GCA_964252545.1 uncultured Acetobacteraceae bacterium
CATCCCGAACCGCTCCTCGTCGGTTCCCTGGCGAGGCAGGGTGCCCTCGGCGAGCAGCACGACAGCGAACGCGACCATCAATGGCAGCTCCACGCCATCGAGCGCCTTGATGCGCTCAATCCGGCACTGGTGCTGGGCTTCGAGATGTTTCCGCGGGTGAGCCAGCCGGTTCTGGACCGCTGGGTGCGGGGCCAGCTGTCCGAGGCCGAGTTTCTCCGCCTCACCGACTGGAAGCATGTCTGGGGCTTCGATCCCGCGCTGTACCTGCCGATCTTCCGTTATGCGCGCGATCACCATCTGCCGATGCTGGCGCTGAACGTGTCGGCACGGCTGGTGCACGAGGTGGCGCAGCACGGCTGGAGCGGGGTTGCTCCTGCGGACCGCGAGGGCATCGGCCCCCCAACGGCTCCTGCCGCCTCCTACCGGAGGCGCCTGGCGGAAGCGATGTCGGGCCATTCCGGCATGACGATGACGCCGGCGCGGCTGTCGCGGTTCATCGACGCGCAGCTCGTCTGGGACCGTGCCATGGCGGAGGCCATTGCGGCGCAGCGTGCGCGAGAACCGCAGCGGCCGGTGGTGGCGCTGATCGGCGAAGGCCATCTGCAGTTCCGCGACGGAGTGCCGCACCAGCTCGATGCCCTGGGAGTTACCGGTGCCGTCGTGCTGCTGCCGGTGCACGCAGCCTGCGCGCCGCAGCGCGGCAACCAGGCCGATGCGTTCTTTATCGATGGATGAGCAGGGTGTTGCTCCGCCGGAGCTTCGTCGCGCACCGAGCGAAGACCCGCGCGCGGATGGGCCGAGCTGTTGGGCTCGTGGGAACGTGCTGATCGGGCGATGCGGCGTTTTCCGCCGGCTCAGCAGGCGCATCAGCAGCGGCACGAGCGAGACCGCCCCGTCACCCTCGACGCACTCCCATAGGAGCGCCCCCGCGTGCCGGAGATCGCTCCGGGCACCGACCTGATGGATCGAGAGAGCCTTGAACATCGCAGGCGGCGGCCAGGCGAGTTCGCCCGTGCTGGCTGGGGAGAGCGGCTCGAGCAGGACTGCGGATGCGTCGAGCACCCCGGGCCAAAACAACTGGTTTTCACGTAGGCTCGCAGCTTACGCCCGGGACTGCCAGCCAGTCTCTCCACGCCTCGCCGACAGGGCGACAGCGAATGCCAGTGCGGATGACAGGGTGCCAGCGAGACATACGCCGGGCCACCCGAACACAGACCACAACGCCCCCGTCACCAGGGATAGCAAGCCGCCGCCGACAAACATGGCGATCGTGTAGACGGCGCTCAAACGACCTCGGATCTCGAGCGCTTCTCGATACAGGATTGTGCGGTTGGTGATGTCGATCACGGCACACGCGATGTCCAGGATGACGAGGGCTGCGCCCATCGCCCAAAGGTCATCTCTGAACAGGCCGAGCAGCGCCCAGCTGAGTACGGCGGCAAAGGCGCCCATGAACCGGACCGTCTCCGCGCCAAATCTCCTCGAGAGCGATCCGATCGCTGGCGCCACCGAGGCCGCGGCGGCAGCGACGAGGCCGACGAGCCCGATCCGGCCGGGCGTCCAGCCAAACCGCTCGTGAAGATAAAGAGCGGACCCGACCCAGAACGAGTTGAAGCAGCCGAAACTGGCTGCCTGGACCAGGGCGGCCCGCTGCAGGGAGCGCGTCTGCCGCGCAATCGAGATCATGGAAGCCAGCAGGCTGCGGTAGCTCGAGCGGATGCTCGCCCGGGCCGGCTGCACCACCCTCAAGGCGGCAAGGAGAGCCAGCATGGTTCCGACCGCCGCCACGCCGTAGACGCCACGCCATCCCAGGTGGGAGGAGATCAGGCCTGACATGGTCCGGGCCAGCAGGATGCCGATGATCACGCCTCGGATCAGGCTCCCGGTGACGTGGGCTATGCGGTCCGGGTGCGTACGCGTCGAGGCGTAGAACGGGATCAGATAGGGACATATCCCGAAGAAGCCCACGGCGAAGCAGCCCAGCAGCATGGTGAACGGCCCAGTGGAAAGACCGATCAGCGCAAGGGCTACGACCTGTGCTGCCATGACGGTCATCATCAGCCTTCTCGTAGGAACGATATCGGCGAGCGGGAGCAGGATCATCAGACCGGTCGCCAGGCCGAACTGCGTCAGCGACGCCAGGAGGCCCCACAGGAGGTGGGACAGCCCAATCGACTGGGAGATGATGTTGATGAGGGGTTGAATGTAGTAGCCGTTCGCGATGGCCACTCCCGCGACGATCGCGAGAAGGCGGATATCGCCTCCGGACAGCGGCCGGTGCTGATGCATCGCCTCGCTCACGGAAGTCTGGTGGGTCCATTGATCCGGCACGCGCGCGGGGCCTCTGCCGGTTTCAGCCACTCGATCTGGCTCGCGCCATCCTGATGCTGCGTATCAGGAGCAGCAGGCACACCACACCCAAGAGCGGCCCGGCCTCGAGGACCAGGAGCGACATCGCGAGCGAATGGGTGGCGTCCACGACCCTGCCTGCCGCCAACGGCACCAGCACGTTCGCGGACTGCCAGGATGCGTTGGCCAACCCCGCCGAGGAGCCCAGCCGACGTTGATCGATCTGATCAGCCAGGATCGCGCTGAACAGCGGCCAGAAGGCGTAAGCCGACACTCCCAGCGCAAAGCCCGCGAGACAGAACCCGAGGAATCTTGTCTGGCTCCCAAAGATCGCCAATACGCCGGGGAAGATCAGCAGCCCCAGGATCACCAGCTGTGGACGGTAGGCCGCCACCTTGTCCGACAGCAGCCCGTAGAGCGGGATCGCCAGTATGCCTCCGGCGCCGAACATCAGGACGACCTCGGCCGCCTGCTCGGCGCCGAAATGATGGCTTTTGACCAGCAGCAGGTTGGAACTGAAGGTGAAACCGTAGGTTCCCCAGCTGGCGCAGAAACCCGCGAGGCAGACGAGCAGGAGCCGGACGCCGATGGGAGCGCTGCCGTGCTCCTCAATGTGCGAGATGCCGCGGTCGGGTTTCATCACGCTTGCCGAAGGCGCGTCCGCCGGAACCACCAGAAAGGTGAAGATCGCAACACCCGCCGCGTAGATGCCCAAGATGCGATAAAGGTTGGACCAGCCAAGATGCTCGATGAGGTGTGGAAAGATCAGGTTGGCGGCAACAACCGCGAGCGGGCTTGTCATGGCCAGGAAACCGAACGCCAGTCCGCGCTCCCGCTTGGAGAACCACGGCGAGGAGATCTTGATGGTCGCGGCGTAGAAGCTTCCGGACGATATGCCCATCAGCGTCTGCACCACCAGGCCCTGGGTCGGGGTCTCGATCAGACCAAAGGCCGCAGTCGCGCCCGTGAACAAGATGAAGGCGGTAACAAGGACGCGCCGGCCTCCGAACCGGTCGATCAGGAAACCTCCCAGGGCGTTCGCCGGAACATAACCGATATAGAACAACGTAAGAAACAGGCCGAGCTGGTAGGCCGTCGAGCCGAGGGTCTGGGACGCGCTCGCCGCCACGTTGCTCCAGGCGAGCCGGATGAAATAGCTGGAGAAGAACACCGTGACCATGTTCGCCAGCAGGAGCCAGCGGAAGAACGGGTGATCGCGCAACACCCGTCGCCGCCGGCTCGTCGGTGACATGTCATGCGGGACGCCCACGCCCTCGGCTCCCATGGTCAGAACCTCGGCTCCTGCCGCAAACCAACCACGCCGGGCCGCTTCAACGAGATGAAGAATGGCACGGTCGCGACCGCCGAAACTGCGGAAAACCCAAACCATGAGGTGCGAAACACCGCCATCGAAACTCTCCTCCGCCAACGTTGTTTTATTTCGCGCTGTTTGAGCATCTGACTTCGGCCACCGCATCGACAAAAACGAAGTGGTGCACTGCGTGCCCGCACGCCTGAGCCGAACCACGGAGCAACCACCACAAGCGGACGCGGCCGCACTCGGAGTTGGGCAACTTGACCCCGCAGGGTGTCCGCCAACCAGGCTCAACCAGCGCGTTCAGGTACCATGCGCAGGCGGCCCGGGAGGCACGGGCCTCGAACGCCCGCACCAGCTCGTCGAGATCCGCCGGCGGCCGGAGGGCCGGGTCGGCTTGTGTCGGCGGCGCAAGGTATGCGGCGCCGAAGCGCTCTCCATTGCGCGTGACCAGCGCATTCGGCGAAACTTGGCAGGCGCCGGCAGGGCTGCCTGGTCAAAAGATCGACGCCAGCGCTGCTGCCCGGTCTGCATCGAGGTCCGCCGCCTAAGCCCGCGAGATCAGCACGACGCCGCGGCTGATCGACCCCGTCGTGGAGCAACGGCAAGATCAAAGCCATTACTTGGAAGCTCCAACAGGCGCTGATTCGTTTATCAGTTTTTCCGTCTTCAGCTCTGCCCAGAATTCCGGAGGGATGGCTTCGGACAGCAGGTTGAGGTTGTTCTCTACCTCTGCGGCCGAACGCGCTCCTGGAATGACGCTGGCGACAAGCGGATGGTGCAACGGGAATTGCAGGGCCGCCGCGGGGAGGGAAACATCGTGTCGTTTGCAGATGTTCTGGATCCGAGCAACCTTGTCAAGGATCGGAGGCGTGGCGGGTCTGTAGTTGTAAGTGGCGCCGGGGACAGCACCGGTGGCCAGGATCCCCGAGTTGTATGGGCCGCCAATCACCAAGCTGATGCCACGCCGCTCGCACAGGGGCAGCAGCTGGTCGAGCGACTCGTGGTCAAGCAAGGTATAGCGGCCGGCGAGAAGGAAATAATCGAAATCTCCAGCCACCGCGAAATCACACAGCATTTGCCACTGCGTGATACCAACGCCGATCGCCTTGATCAGCCCCTGCCTACGCAGCTCATCGAGCGCTGGATAAGCGCCGTCCATGGCGGCTTTGAAGTGCGAGCGACTATATGGATCTAGACCTGCGCTTACCGCGTTATCGTCCGGGTCGTGGATTGCCAGCATGTCTACAAACGGTGTGTCGAGCCGCTCCAGACTTGATTCGAAGGAGCGCATCACCGCATCGTAGCTAAAATCGATATCAGCCCGCATGGGCAAGGGCTGGTTCCAGATTCCCGGCTTTACCTGACCGGGGTCGACCGGCATCAAGCTGCGACCAACCTTGGAAGAAATGACGATCTGCTCGCGGGCCATCGGCTTGAGGGCCTCGCCGAGGCGCACCTCGCTCAAGCCGAACCCATACATCGGCGCGGTATCGAAGTAGCTGATACCGCGGGCAGTCGACGCCTGCACGGCGGCGAGCGCGTCAGCGTCTTCCAACGTTCGAAACATGTTGCCCAACGGAGCGCCGCCGAAACCGAGCTCGCTCACGGAAAGTCTGGTGCGGCCGATCCGCCGCTCGGCCATAGGCCCATGCATCGTCGCCTCCGTTCTCGCGTTCGGGAACAGCGTGGGAAGCACTGCTCGCGAAGTGCGCACCAGGGCGCGCATCGCACCGGTTCTCGCGATGCAGCGGCCCTCGCACGTCAGATCAATTGCAGCCTCTGCCCGGCAATATGAAGCGCCAACGAGCTCTCGCCGAATGCCGGATCCGGTTGTGGGCAGTGCCGGCGATTGCTTTGGTGGCAGCCTAGTGCCCGAAGAACTCGATGGTGTGGCCTTCCGGACCTCGCACATAGACAACGCGTTCCCCGGCACGCGGGCCATCCGTGATCGATTGGGGCACCCCGAGCCGTTCCCACCCCGCAGCCTCGACACGACCGAGCATTTCATCGAGATCAGAGACGATAAACGCCAGATGCGCTGAGCCGACATCGACGGATCGAGGTTTCATGACTTGCCGGTCTGCGGGAGCGAGGTATTCGAGCAGTTCTATCTTGTGCCCGTCAGGAGCAACAACTACAGCGATGTGCAAGTCCGCGCCTGGAACACCAACGATGTTCTCGACGAACGGGCCGTTCCCGATCACCCTTCTAGCGGACAGCTCAAAGCCCAAGACTCCGCACCAGAATTCGAGCGCGCTGTCCAAAGAAGACACCGTTAATCCGGTATGCCACGTGTCAAGCACGAGTGTCTTGTTCTGGGTCTCTGACATCCTTCCCTCCTTAAACCAAATGCCCAAGTCGAGGTTTGCGCCAGGACTGGTTGCTTTGCCTTACTGGTGTTTCGTATTGCTGGGCCAGCATCGCTTGCGCGGCGTGCACTCGGTGCACGAAGTGCACTTTGACCAGGTCTAGAACGAGGCCAACTTCCGCCGGTGCTGCATGGGTTGGCTATCGACGACGCGCCGCCGCGAGGTCGAGGGCCACGTCGGTGATCATATCCTCCTGTCCGCCCACCATGCGCCGGCGGCCGAGCTCGACGAGGATGTCGCGGGCATCGATGCCGAGATCGGCGGCGGCCTTTTCCGCGTGCCGGAGAAATGACGAGTAGACGCCGGCGTAGCCGAGGCTGAGCGTCTCGCGATCGACCCTGACCGGCCGATCCTGCAGCGGGCGCACGAGCTCTTCGGCCGCATCCATCACCGCGTGCAGATCAACACCGTGATGCCATCCCTTGCGGTCGGCTGCGGCGACGAACACCTCGAGCGGCGCGTTGCCGGCTCCGGCACCCATGCCGGCGAGGCTGGCGTCGACCCGGGTGGCACCGGCCTGCACGCCGACGATCGAGTTGGCGACCGCAAGCGAGAGGTTGTGGTGGGCGTGCACGCCGCGCTGGGTGTCCGACCTGAGCACGTGGTCGAACGCCTCCAGGCGCGCGCGGAAGCCGTCCATGTCCATCGCCCCGGCACTATCGACGACGTAGACGCAGGCGGCCCCATAGCCCTCCATCCGCTTCGCCTGCGCGGCAAGCGCATCGGGTTCGATCATGTGGCTCATCATCAGGAAGCCTACGGTGTCCATGCCGAGGTCGCGGGCGGCGGCAATATGCTGCCGGGAGATGTCGGCCTCGGTGCAGTGGGTGGCGATGCGGACCGAGCGCACCCCGAGCCGGTGCGCGTGCCGCAATTCCTCGATGGTGCCGATCCCGGGAATCAGCAGCGTGGTCAGCACGGCGCGGCCGACCATTTCGGCCGCGGCCTCGATCCACTCCCAGTCGGTGTGGGCACCAAAGCCGTAGTTGAACGACGAGCCGTTCAGCCCGTCGCCGTGCGCCACCTCGATTGCGTCGACGCCGGCGGCGTCGAGGGCACGTGCGATGGCGCGGACGTGCTCAAGACCGTAGCGGTGGCGCACCGCATGCATGCCGTCGCGCAGGGTGACATCCTGGATGTAGAGCTTGCCTGCGGACATCACGCGACCTCCAACGGCAGGCGGCGCTCAGCGATGCGCTCGGCGGTGGCGAGGGCGGCGGAGGTCATGATGTCAAGGTTGCCGGCGTATGCCGGCAGGTAGTGGGCCGCGCCCTCCACCTCGAGGAACACGCTGGTCTTCAGCCCGGCGAACGCACCCTCGCCCGGAAGAACGATCGGGTCGTTGGCGCCGCGCTCGAACTGCACCCGCTGCTTCAGGCGGTAGCCGGGAACATAGGCTTGGACGCGCTCCACCATGGAGGCGATCGCGGCCTCGATCGCGGCTTCCCCGGCCCCGGTCGAGAGCGTGAACACGGTGTCGCGCATCAGCATCGGCGGGTCGGCCGGGTTGAGGACGATGATCGCTTTGCCCCTGGCCGCCCCGCCCACCCGCTCGATGCCGCGCGCGGTGGTCTCGGTGAACTCGTCGATGTTTGCCCGCGTGCCGGCGCCGGCCGATCTGGATGCGATGGAGGCGACAATCTCGGCATAGTGGACGCTGGCGACGGAGGCGACCGCAGCGACGATCGGGATCGTCGCCTGGCCGCCGCAGGTCACCATGTTGACG
>CAXUNX010000144.1:0-7705 GCA_964252545.1 uncultured Acetobacteraceae bacterium
CCGGGGGCCGAGGGGCGAATGGGACCGGGGCGCGGGCCGCCGCGGGGGGGCGTGGCGCATTTCCGCGTCACGGCGGGGTATCTCGACCGCGCCGTGTCCGAGGCCGAGGCCGAGGCCGAGGAGAGCCGCATCGCCGGCTTCGCCCAACAGGGGAGCACCGCAGCATGACAGCCCAAACCGGAAGTGGCCGGATCGGCGTCGTCGGCAGCAACATGGTCGACCTCGTCACCTATGGCGACCGGCAGCCTGCGCCTGGCGAGACGCTGGAGGCCCCGCGTTTCGAGATGGGACGCGGCGGCAAGGGCGCCAACCAGGCGGTGGCCGCCGCCAAGCTCGGCTGCGAGGTGCTGATGGTCAGCCGGGTCGGCGACGACGTGTTCGGACGCGACACCATCGCCGGCATGCAGGAGGCGGGGATCGACACCCGCCACGTGCGCGCGGTGCCGGGAACCGCGAGCGGTGTGGCGCCGATCTTTGTCGCCAACAACGGCGAGAACAGCATCCTCATCATCAAGGGCGCCAATGATTCGCTGCTGCCGCCCGACATCGACGAGGCGGCCCCCGACCTGCTGCTCTGCGACCTCATCCTGCTGCAGCTCGAGATTCCGCTCGCCACCGTCTATCACACGGTCGCCTGGGCGCAGCGGCATGGCCGGCGGGTGCTGCTGAACCCGGCGCCGGCCTCCCCTGCCCTGGCCTTCGAGCGCATCTGCAGCGTGGATTTCTTCATGCCGAACCAGACCGAGCTTGCGATCCTCACCGGATTGCCGACCGAAACCGCGGCTGAGGCGGAGCAGGCCGCGCGCAGCCTGCTGGAACGCGGCATGCGCACGGTGGTGGTGACGCTCGGCTCCGCCGGCGCGCTGCTGGTGCAAAAGCAGGCGACCACGCCGATCGCCCCGATGCCGGTCGAGGCGCGCGACACCACCGGCGCCGGCGATGCCTTTATCGGCGCATTCGGCGCCCACCATGTCGGTGGCCTCGATGTCGAGGCGGCGCTGCGCGAGGCCTCCTTCTACGCAGCGCACTCGGTCACCCGGAGCGGCACGCAGAAAGCCTTTGCCACCGCAGCCGAGTTCAAGGCGTTCCGCGCCGAGGCGGTTTGGGCCAAGGCGGTTCGCGCCAGCGGGGACTAGCACCGGGCGGAATTGCCCGACGTGATTTCATCCTGCAGCGGTGCCCGGACCGGCGAAGTAGCTACACATCAGTTTTTCTTGAAGAAGAGCAAAGCAATGACAGAGCTGAAGATCCCGGACCTTGCGGGAAAGATCTTCCTGGTGACCGGCGCGTCCACCGGGATCGGGGCAGCCGTGGCCCGCGGCCTGGTTGAACAGGGCGCGTCTGTCGCCATCCACTACAACAACAGTGAGGCGGCAGCCCAGGAACTCGCTCACGAGCTGGAAGGCAAAGGCGGCAGCATCTTTCTCGTCGGCGGCGACATGGCGGCGTATGACGAGGTGACAACGGTCGTGAAGCGGACGGCCGAGCATTTCGGCCGGCTCGACGGGCTCATCAACAATGCCGGCAGTCTTCTGAAGCGGGTTCCCATCGGCGAGTCGGACGAGGCCCATGACCGGGCCGTGCTCGACCTCAATTCCCATTCCGTGGTCTGGGCCTCGCGGGCGGCCCTGCCCTGGCTCAAGAAGCAGGGCGGCGTCGTGATCAACACAACATCGATCGCGGCCCGTCACGGCGGCGGCGGCGGCTCGGTGCTCTATGCCGCCGCGAAAGGCTTCGTGAGCACGTTCACACGCGGTTTCGCAAAGGAGGTGGTGAAGGACGGCATACGCGTCAATGCGGTTTCCCCGGGCGTCATCCTGACGCCGTTCCATGAGCGGTTCAGTTCTGCGGAGCAGATGGCCACGATGGTGAGCGGCATTCCGATGGGCCACGCAGGCACGGCGCAAGACTGCGTCGGCACCTACCTGTTTCTCGCGTCGAACGCTTTGAGTGGCTACATCACCGGGCAGATCATCGAGGTGAATGGCGGCCAGCTCATGCCGTAATGGGCACGTGCCGCATGGCGCCGCTGGAGGTTTGTGCGCCCCCTATCAGGCTGCCGCTCGCTTCAGGGCCGGGCAGCACGCCTGTTGCAGGGGACACCGATCCGATCCGGATGGTGCGAGATCTTCAGGATCAAGCAGCCATGCCGTTGTTCGAGTTCCAGCTCGTTGCGGGTTGGCCGCACCCGCCATCCAAGCGAGTCGTATCCGGCATGATCCCAGGTCGCACCAGCACCGGCGCAGAAACCAAGGCGCCAAGCCCGGGCGCGTGCGATGCTCACCGCGCCCGGAAACGAGATCTCAGTCGGTGACCAGTTCGCCGCTGCGTGGCTCGTGCATCGGGCATCCAGTGTGGCTGCCGCGGAAGCTGGCGGAGTTGGTGTACGTCTCCTTGCGGGCGCGGTTGACACCGCCGAGCGGTCGATGTGCCGCCAATCCGTGCCATGGCCCGAAGGACAGGCCGTCATCCACCGCAGCCCTGCTTTCGGCGCTCCATGCGTTCTGCGCGGGTGCTGCGATGCGAGCGACGGTGACGTAGGGACTCTTGTGTTCGGGCCAGGGCACCGACGCGTCCTCGATCGGCATCGCTTCCAGGTCGGTGTTGAGCTGAACCTGAAGCTCCCACTCGCCGCCTTGAGCGCCGAAATGTTCGATCACCGATTCGCGCAACGCGTCCGGCTTGCTGTTCACATCAAGAGCCTGGCCGGTCAGCGCCTTGAGGCCGGAAGATGCCGGAGCCAGCGCGAACTTGCAGATATAGGGCCCATAAAGAAACGGAGTCTGTGTATAGAAGGTCTCGCCAAGGATATGGGTCGCGGGCTGGCCGCCCATGGTGACGATTGTGGCGCTCTTGGTGCCGAAGGCTTCCAGCACCGCTTCGGTGCCGCGTGCGACGCGCGAGACAACTTCCTTGAGGCCCTCGACCTTGTCCGTGGTGCCTGCAAGGGTTTTCAGGCTGCCGAGGAATTTCTTGGCCGTCGGGGCGCTGAACGCAGGCGCGTTCACCATCACGAAATCCTGGGTCACGTCGCCTTCGCTGCCAGGCAGACGCAGGCCATCCACCCCGACCACTTTGAATGCAACGCCGCGCGGGGTGGAAACGCTGTCGTTCAGGATATCCCCGGGCAGAGTGGAAAACCGCATGATGACGCGGTAGCTGCCTGCCTTGCTGAACAAGCCCTGGGCGAGCACCGCCGGCAGATTGTCGGCGACGGTCAGGGTGCCGAACAGGATCCCGTGCGATTTGGCGTGAACGCTGCGGTTGGCCTGGTTGGAATGGGCGAACGTGGTTTCGCGTATGCCACGCATCGTGTCCTCGAGCGCAGCGTCGGTCTCGGCCTCGTTCTCCTCCAGCACCTCCATGGCCGGAGTGAAGCGCAGCGGTGTTTCGGGAAAGCTTCCTGAAGAGGATGACATCGGTGTCTCCGGTCTGTGGCGTTGGTAAAGCGCCGTTCCGAGCGTGAACTGTTCTAGCGGATGGTGCCGTTCATGCGGTTCGGGAAGAAGCCGCCGCCGGTGGGAACGCCGTCATAGAGGATGTTCAAAGCCTGCGCCGGCGTGCGGCGATAGACCAGCGCATTGGTATCGGTGTTGGTGAAGTTGAAGGCCTGCCCGGGCACCGCCGTGCCCTGATCGGCGACGCCGGATAGCTTGGCACGCAATGCTGAGATCGCATCGGTGGCCTGGCCCGCGCCGATATTGCTGAGCAGCGTGCGGATCGCTCCCGCATGATAGCCTTCCACGCCCAGGATTCCGGCAGCGGCCTCGACATTGTTCTTGCTGGTGAAGTAGCGCGCGGCTCCCGCGGCTGCGGTGATGCACACATCCTCGAGCATGTAGGCGCCAAGCAGGAAGGTCACGTCGCTTTCATACGGATTGAAGGTCTGACCTGCCGAGATCAAGCCGGCGCCGATGGCAAAACCGGTCCAGGACGAGGCGATGTCGACGGTCGGCTGGGCAACCGCGGCCGAGCCGAGCACCGCCCGGAAGAACCGCAGATGCGCCAGCTCGTCCGCGGCGAGCCGTTGCACGTACTGGGCGATGGCGGGGCTTTGGAAGTTCACCGGCCCCCCGGCGGAGACCGTGCCCTGGATTCCGGTTCCGGTGGTATCCGCGGCCGGCACGCCCTGCCCGGTCAGTCCATAAAGATAATAGTTGGCGCCGAGGGCTTCGAAGTTCGAGAAGAACGCGATGAAGTCGTTGTCGGTAAACCCCGCCGCCAACGCGGTTCCGCTGGTCACAGCGACGCCGCCGGCGGCAAGCGTTCCGGCCACCGCCGTGCTCGCGGCACCGGCGCCGATTGCGCGAAGTACGCCGCGCCGGTCCATGTCGAGGCCGGAATGCTGCGCTGGTTGCGCCATGGGTTGATACTCCTGGTCTGCCTGCCCGAGGTCTGGGCGGCTGTGAACGAGGCGGGGATTTGATCGGATGGATCAGCGAAGGGTGCCGTTCATCCCGGCCGGGAAGAACAAGCCACCCGTGCCGGCGGCACCGCCGCCATAGACGATGTTCAGCACCTGTGCGGGGGAGCGTCGGAACGCCAGCGCGTTGATGTCGGCCGATGCGAAATTGTAATTGTCGCCCGGCACGATGATCCCCATGTCGTCGGCGGCCCCCGAAAGCTGGGCGCGAAGTGCCGAGATGGCGTTCGCCACCTGGCCGCCGCCGATATCGGCGAGCAGGGTGCGGATCGCACCGCCATGATAGGCCTCGACGGCGAGGATGGCGCCCGCCGCCTCCAGGTAGTCCGGATCGGTGATGTAGCGTGCCGCTCCCGCGTAGGCGGTGATGCCGACATCCTCGAAGATGTAGGCGCCGATCAGGAAGCTGATCTCGTCGGCGAACGGATCAAAGGTCTGTCCCGGCTGGATCAGACCCGCGGCCATCGCCAGCGTGGTGAAGCTGGCGCCCAAATCGATGCTCGGCTCCGCGACCGCAGCAGCACCCAGGCTTGTTCTGAGAAAGCGCACATGCGTCAGCTCGTCCACTGCCAGCGTCTGTGCGTATTGCGCGATCGCCTGGCTCTGGAAGGCAACCGCGCTGCCGCCGGTGACGGCGCCGGGGACGCCGGTGCCGGTCACATCGCTGGCTTGCAGACCAGTGCCGAGGAAGGCCCGGAGATAGAACTCGGCCTCAAGATATTCGAGGTTGAGCGCGAAGTTCAGGATATCGGTATCGCTCGGAGCCGCAGCCTCGGCGGGTTCGGCGGTGGCGACAACGCCCGCAGTGACCGCAGCGGCGACCCCGGCGGCACCCAGGCCGAACCGGCGCAACGCCGACCGTCGAGCGGACCCCCGTTCTGGCGCCTCGACGGATCGATGGTGCAACTGCGGCGACGCCGGTGATGCAACACTTTCTTCAGACATCAGACAAACTCCGAACAAGAGCAGACCGCGAGCGCCAAGGACCTTTCGGAACGTCACCAGCTTCGAGGGACATACCTGTTGAAGGCCGTCGCGGTTGCGCGCATTCGGCAGTGCTGGACGATCGGGCACCTCGTCGGGACGTGCGAGCACGCTTCAGCGCGGCAGACCGGCCAGCCGGATCCGGTCGCTCACCGATCGCCTGAACCTGGCTGCAACAAAGCCGGGGCCGGCTCGGTCTGGTTCCTGACCCGGCCCTCGCGGTTGCCATCGCGGAAGCTTTTCGGATCGATCCCGTAGGCAGCGCGGAAGCTTCGGGAGAAGTAGCTTCGGCTCGCGTAGCCGACGCTGGTCGCAATGACCTTGATCGGAAGATCCGTTGTGGTGAGGAGGCGCTCGGCAACGCACAAGCGGGCCTTCTGCACGAAATCGATCGGACCCTGCTGGAACGCCTGTGCGAAATGTCCGGCAAAGGAGGTGCGGCTCATTCCGGCGAACGATGCCAGGCTCTCGACGCTGTGAGGTGCTGCCGGATCCTCGATGATGTGCAGCACGGCGCGGGCAAGTTGAGGACGGTGCAATGCCGCGAACAAGGGCGAGGCGGCGTCGTTGCGGGGCAGGCTGCGGCGCAGAATCATGATCATGCATTGCTTCATCAGCATCTCGGTCATCGCCTGCGTGCCGAGGCTCGGGCTGGTGACCTCCGCGAGCATCAGCTCGAACACATGGCTCGACGCAGCACTCGCCGATACGTCCTCGATCATCGGCTCACGCAGCAGGTCGAAGAACCCGAGGGCGCTCCCGTAGAAAGCCGGGATGGTCCCGCACAGCAACAGGATGTCGCGGCTGCCGTCGCCGGAGGTGAAGGTGACGAGGCCGTCGGCCAGCATCGAGCAGTGATCCTCCGCGCGTGTGGCCAGTGCGGTCGAGCCTGCCTCGCCGACAACGTGCGACTGGCGCGCGGGCACGATCAGGACGCTCCGGGGAGCGAACGGCAGCCATTGACCATTGCCGACGCGCAGCGCCCCCGAACCCTCCAGAACGTAGTGGACGGTGACCATCTCGAACGCCGGAAAAGCGAGGCTCCACCCCCGCTGGATCTCACAGATGGAAAAGGCGTGAAGCTGGACGGCCAGAGCCTTCAGGAGCCGGTCGAGAGTATCTGCTGCCACGTCGCACTCCTGCCTTCCCTCGCCCTACGCCTGAGCGACCTGGCACGGCTGACAGGAAGCACAGACCGGTGCAGGAGCGTTCACGCTCCTGTCGGCTTGCAACGCTTCGAGCGCGAGCAGCGTCCGATCAACCGCAGTCGCTCCGCAACGCCGATGCTCGGTCGGATCATGCCCTAGAAGCCATTGATACTAGAGCGGGACTATCAATCAGACTGATTCCAGTCTGATTGATCCCGCTCTAGCCGCCCAGCCAGCGGCCGAACCAGGCCAGGGTCCGCCGCTTGGCGTCGGCGCGGTCCTTGGCGTTGCGCATGCCGTGCCCCTGGCCGGGATACACCACGAACGCCGTCGGCACGCCCAACGTGTGCAGCGCGTGCCAGAACTCCTGGCTCTGCGGCATCGGGCATTCGAGGTCGCGGTCTCCGACATAGATGAAGGTCGGCGTGCGCACCTGGCGGATATAGCTGATCGGCGACGATTTCGCGTACACCGCCGGGTCCGCATAGACCGAGTCGCCGAAGAACGGGATCATCCACTCGTCAATGCCGTTCTCGCCGTAGTACGACAGCCAGTCCGAAACGCCGGCGCCGGCGACCGCGGCCTTGAAGCGGTTGGTCTGGGTGACCGCCCACATCGTCATGTAGCCGCCATAGCTGTAGCCGGTCAGGCCCAGCCGGTCCGGATCGATCGGAGCCGCCGCCAGCGCCGCATCCACGCCGCGCAGGATGTCGCGCAGGTCGCCATGGCCGAAATCGCGCCGGTTCGCCAGGGTGAACGCCTCGCCCTGCCCGAAGCTGCCGCGCGGGTTGGGCAGGAACAGGTCATAGCCGGCGTCGAGCAGCCACAGCCCGTGCCGCTCGCTCAGGAACTCGGGGGTCGAGGCGGCACTCGGTCCGCCATGCACCTCGGTGATCATGCGCCGGCGCTGCCCGTGGTCCGGCCCGGCCGGCTGCAGCAGCCAGCCCTGCACCTCGAACCCGTCGCTGCGCCAGGTGAGGCTGCGCGCGCTGACCGGAACCGTCAGCCCGCGATTGCTTGCGGTCAGCGGACGCCACTGGCCGACCGCTCCCGCCACGATCTCGGGCGGCATGGTGAAGGTCTGGCGGACCGCGGCACTGGTGGCGCCGCCGAACAGCACCGACAGGTTCCAGCCGCCGCCGCCCGAGAT
>CAXUNX010000145.1:0-7612 GCA_964252545.1 uncultured Acetobacteraceae bacterium
CGGCAGCGCCGGGAGCTCGATGGCGGTGATCAGCTCGTCGTCAAGCAGCGTCGTCTCGATGTCGGGGCGGCCACCGGGCAGGCGGTGCAGCTCATCGAGCGTCAGCCTGCGCGCGCCAGCGGGTCCCTGCACGTGCACCACCGCGTCGAGTGCCGCGAGCGCCACGCACATGTCCGATGGATGGGTCGCAACACAGGCGGCCGAGGCGCCCAGGATGGCGTGGATGCGGTTGAAGCCGTCGATCGCGTCGCATCCGGCACCGGGATCGCGCTTGTTGCAGCGCGCGGCGTTGTCATAGAAATAGGTGCAGCGGGTGCGCTGAAGGATGTTGCCGCCAACCGTCGCCATGTTGCGGATCTGCCCGCTGGCGCCGGCGAGGATGGCCCGGGCGAGCACGGGAAAGCGGCTGCGCACGGCCGGGTGCGCCGCGACCGCGGTGTTGGTCGCGCCGGCGCCGATCAGGATGCTGCCATCCGCTCGCGGCGCGATCTCCCGCCCCAGGCCGGTGACATCGATCAGCGCCAGTGGCCGCTCCACGGTCTCGCGCATCAGGTCGACCAGGTTCGTGCCGCCGCCCAGATATTTCGCGCCCGTCGCGTCGGCGGCGAGGCGGATCGCGCCGTCTACGTCCTCGGCGCGCGCATAGCTGAACTCGATCATGCCGGCTGCTTCGCCGCAAAGCTGGCAGCCACCGCCTCGACGATGCCGTTATAAGCGCCGCAGCGGCACAGATTGCCGCTCATCCGCTCCCGAAGCTCGTCATGACCGAGCGGGATCGCCTCGGCCGCGAGATCAACGGTGACGACGCTCGGAACCCCGCGCTCCAGCTCAGCCGCCATGCCGACCGCCGAGCAAAGCTGGCCGGGCGTGCAATAACCGCACTGGAACGCGTCATGCTCGATGAAGGCCTGCTGGAGCGGATGCAACGCGCCGATCGCGCCGAGCCCCTCGACCGTGGTGATCGACCGCCCCTGGTACTGCACGGCGAGTGCCAGGCAGGAATTGATGCGCTCCCCGTCGACCAGCACGGTGCACGCCCCGCATGCCCCCTGGTTGCACCCCTTCTTCGAGCCGGTGAGCCCGAGATGGTCGCGCAGAAGATCGAGCAGCGAGGTGCGCAGGTCGAACGCCACCTCGACCTGCTTTTCATTGATCGTGAACTGCATGAAGCCTCCTGAACGGTAGAACCCTGACCAAGGATGCTCCTGCCGGCGCTTGACCAGGGCCTGCGGGCAACGAGACATCTGGCCGTGGGGCATAGGAGCTGGCGTGCAGCGCCCGGCACAGCTTCTCGGCCTCCCTTGACCCACCTCACGGCATCCCCGGCTGCGGCACCACGCTTCAAACCGAGCTTTGCCCAGACGCCGTGTTGATCAACAGCCTCATCCAACCACCAGCGGGCGCCGGTTGGCAATGGTGTCGCCTCTGCCGGAACGCGAACCGGCGGCGATCCGCCGACGACCGCCTCCGCCGTTGCACCACAGCGTTCCGTCTAGAAGGTCTCGCTCCACGGCCGCACCTCCAGCTCGTGCGTCCAGGCGCTCCGGGGCTGGGCGATGAGCTGGAGGTAGGTGTCGGCGATGGCGTCCGGATCGAGATGGTCCGGCTGGTCGGCGCGGCCGGCGCTGCGCCGGCTGCCGATGACCCCGTCGATCACCACATGCGCGACGTGCACCCCCTGCGGCCCGAGCTCGCGTGCCAGGCTTTGGGCAAGCCCGCGCAGCGCGAACTTCCCCATCGCAAACGGCGCGGATCGCGCGAAGCCCTTCACGCCCGCCGAAGCGCCGGTGAACAGGATGGTGCCCGAACCACGGGCCAACATGAGGCGCGCGGCCTGCTGGGCAACCAGGAAGCCGCCAAAGGCGGTGACGGCGAGCGCCCGCTCGACGGCGCCGGGATCGAGCTCCACAACCGGACCGCGCACGCGGGCACTCGGATTGTAGATCGCCACCTCCGGCGGCCCAAGCCGCGCCTCCACCTGCCTGAACAAGCGCGCGACCTCGTCCGTCCTGCTGGCTTCGCAGGCGAACGCTTCGGCGCCGGTCTCCCCCAGCAGGGCCGACAGCTTCGCCGTGTCGCGCGCGGCGAGCGCCACCTTCAAGCCTGCCGCCGACAGCTTGCGCGCCAGGGATGCGCTCAGCCCGTCGCCTGCGCCAACCACCAACGCCACCCTCATGCCTTGATCCGTCACAGCCGTCTCCCGCCGCCGCCGCAATCGGAGAGCTTACGGCCCATTCAGCGGCAGGAGAACTCGGATGGCCCCGGCGGCTGACCGGATCCACCCTTTGCGGCCCGCGCGACCCCTTCGACTCACGCCGTCGCCTGGCTTGAAAGGTGATCAAGCATCCGGCGGCCCGACGGACCGAGTTGACGCTCGGCGAGATCGGCGCCACCCGTCACCAGCGCCGCTGTTCCGGGATCGAATTGGACCGGTCGGATGACCTTCAACCGGCCCCGGGCAATATCGACCGTAAAGGCGCCGGCCTGAACAGCGGCGGGATCATGGCTCGCGGGAGCGGCCGGAGACTGCGCGGCACCGGCACAAGCACCGGCCGCGACGCTGACAAGTAGGGCGGAGACAAGGCGGGGCATCCCGAGGATCCGTTCGGTTGGGACGAGGCTGGGCGCAGACAACCGGTTTCTTGCCGCCCCGGAGATCGGCAGGCGCCAGTCCGGAGCTGCCGGCGCTAGCGACCTTGCTGTTGTGCGCCCTTTGGTTGGCCGCTCTGACCTCAGGAAAAAACCTGAACAGTTCAGAACGAAACGATCTGATTTCTTGATCAAGCACGCCGGACACGAGCGCCGGCTCCGAGCTGCGGCCGGATCTCGGCTTCTGTTCCGCTCCTGCTGCTGCGCCAACGGAACCAGGCAGGACAACACGAAAATAGCAGCAGTTCTGCAGCGACCCTGTCTGTTGCCTATAACCGGGAGCCGTCGGTTGTCTGCCCAGGAGGCTGGCGCTGCCCGCTCTTGACTACTTCCAGGCAGGAACCTACGGACCCCAGATGGGCAAGCCGACACTTGAGGAACGAAAGACGCTTGGAACGTTCCTGGCCAGCAAGCGCGCATCCCTGCAAGCCGATAGCTCCGTATCATCTGGCACGTCCCGTCGTACTCCTGGGTTGCGACGGGAAGAGGTGGCGGTCCTCGCAGGAGTCAGTGTCAGCTGGTACACGTGGATCGAGCAGGGACGTGACATTCAGATCTCGGTCGAGACGTTGGGGCGTCTAGCGACGGCGCTGCAACTTGATCAAGTAGAACACCGGTATCTGCTGGCTTTAGCAAAGCACCTGCCAGCTTACGCTGACACTTCGGAAGAAGTCGGCGAAAGCCTCATCGCGATGATTGAGGCCATGGATCCGATACCGGCTTACGTGCGCAACACCCGCTTCGACATCCTCGCTTGGAACCACTCCGTGACGGAGCTGTTCGTCGACTACGGCGCACTTCAGCCACACGAGCGCAATACGATCCGCCTCCTGTTTCTTCATGAGCCTTATCGAGCGCTCATCCAGAACTGGGAAGTCTTGGCGCCAAAATACATCGCGAGCTTGCGTGCAGCGCGGACCGTGGCGAGCGACAAGAGACCTTTTGACCGGCTTGTTGCGGAGCTGTCCGAAGAAAGCGACGACTTTCGAACCTGGTGGTCGGAGGCCGAGGTTGCGGTTTTCGACAGTGGTCTCAAGCGGCTTCGCCATCCTTCCCTCGGAGCAGTCGAGTATCTTTACGTGGCCATGACACCCGAAAGTCAGCCGAACCTGTCCGTGGTCGTTTATGTCCCCCGGACGTCTGCCGGGGACCTATCATCATAGGTTGATCACTCGCCTATTCGGGGTGGGAACGGCCTCCTAGCTTGCTGATGCGAGCCAAAAAGGAGACCTGAGATGTCGGCCCAAGACGCGGATGCCACCACGCATACGACCTCACGCAACCCGGCGACCGGCGCCTTGATCAGGACCTATCCGCTACAAACCGGCGAGGAGATCGACCACGTCCTCGGGGCCAGCGCCGCCGCCTACGCGACCTGGCGCGCTCAGCCGGTGGAAGAGCGCGTGAGCTGTTTTAGGCGCCTGGCAGGAACGCTGCGCAGCCGGTCGGAGACGCTGGCCGGCATGATCACGGCCGAGATGGGCAAGACCCTGCGCGAGGCCCGGGCCGAGGTGGAGAAGACCGCCGCCGCCCTGGACTGGCTGGTCGAGCATGGGCCGGCCATCCTCGCCGACGAGCCGGCGCCGACCGACGGCGATGACGAGGCCTACGTCTCCTACCTGCCCATCGGCACGGTCCTTGCGGTGATGCCGTGGAACCTGCCGGTCTGGCAGGTGTTGCGGGCCGCTGGACCGATCATGCTTTCGGGCAACGGCTTTCTGCTCAAGCACGCGCCGAACGTCATGGGGTGCGCATACGCCCTGGGTGAGGCCTTTGAGGCGAGTGGCTTCCCCAAGGGCCTGTTTGCCATCCTCAACGTCGACAACGATGCCGCGGCGAAGGCGATCGCCGATCCTCGCGTCGCCGCCATCACCTTGACCGGCAGCGCCCGGGCCGGCGCCGCGGTGGCATCCACCGCCGCCAAGGCCCTGAAGAAGAGCCTGCTCGAACTGGGCGGCACAGACGCATTCATCGTGCTGGCCGATGCCGACCTCGAAGCAGCCGTGGCCGCCGCCGTCAAGTCCCGGTTCGGGAACGCCGGTCAGGTCTGCCTGGCTGCCAAGCGCCTGATCCTCGAGCGGCCAATCGCGGAAGAGTTCACGCAGCGCTTCCTGCATGCGGTCCGAAACCTCAAGGTCGGTGATCCGCTCGATCCATCCACCGACTTCGGGCCGATCGCCCGCGACGACCTACGCGAGGGCGTGCATGACCAGGTCCAGCGCTCGATTGCCGGGGGCGCCAGGCTGCTGCTCGGCGGCCACAAGGTCGTCGGCCCAGGCTTCTTCTACGAGGCAACCGTGCTGGCCGACGTGCGCCCGGGTATGACGTCGTTCGACGAGGAAGTGTTCGGACCCGTGGCATCCATCGTCGTGGCGGAGGATGTCGACGACGCGATCCGGCTGGCCAACACCAGCGATTACGGCCTCGGTGGCGCTCTCTGGACGGCAAACCTGGCGCGTGCCCGCGACATCGTCAGGCGGCTGGAGACCGGCGGCGTGTTCATCAACGGTTCTTTCGAGACCAACCCGCGCATTCCGGTGGGCGGCGTCAAGAAGAGCGGCTACGGCCGGGAACTGTCGCATTTTGGTCTGCGCGAGTTCACCAACGCGCAGGCCGTTTGGGTGAAGAAGGCCGCCTGACCACCTCGCCCGCAACGCCCGCAGAACGAGGCGAGAGTTCGGGCCGCGTGCGCGGCAGCCCGACCGCCTTCAGGAAGGATGACGACGATGGCCGGCACTCTGGACAAGCTCGGGTTCGTAGGCTTCGGCGCCATGCCGCTTCGCATGGCCAAGCGGCTCCGCGAGGAGGGGCATTCCGTCATCGCCTTCGACCCCGGTCATGACGGCAGCGAACTCGATGGTTTCCCGCTGATCGAGAGTGCTGCCTCGCTCGCGGGCCAGGTCGATGCCGTGCTCATCTGCGTGCCTAACGACTCAGCGCTGCACAAGGCGGCCCAGGAGCCAGGCGGCCTCTTGGAAGGCGCCCAAGCAGGCCAATTGCTGATCAACTTCAGCACGGTTTCGCCAACTGCGTCCGCAGCGCTGGCCGAGGCGGTGAAGGGGAAGGGCTTGCGCTACATCGAGACACCCATGTCCGGCAGCACGCCAGAGGCGGAGACGGGACAACTCGTGTTCCTTGCAGGAGGTGATGCGACCGACGTTGCGGCCGCGGAAGGCGTTCTCCGGATCCTCGGACGCAAGACCGTGCATGTCGGCGCGGTCGGAGCGGGCGCGGTGACCAAGCTGATCATCAACGGCGTCATGGCGCTGGGCACTGCCGCGCTGGCGGAGGGCCTGGCCTACGGGGCCCGCGCCGAGCTGGACCGCGATGTGCTGATTGACGTGCTGTCGGACCTCATCCTTGTGTCCGAGCACCACAAGCGCAAGTTGGCGATGGCCAAAGCCGGGAACTATCCGGCGCAGTTCCCGACCCACCTCATGTCCAAGGACATGGGCCTGTTGCTCGCGGACGCCCGGGAACGCGGCGCACCAATCCCGACCATGGCCGCAGCGGCGCAGATATACGCCTACGCCGACCGAGCCCACGCGGAGGAAGACTACGCGTCAGCGATTGCAGCGATGGAGGCTGCGGCACGCGGGTAAGCGGGGGATTCATCCATGCGGCAGGTCGGCTCGTGAACAAGCCGCGCTGCCCGGTCAGCCAACACCTGGATGGATCACTCCCCCCGAAGCCTGCACTTACCCGGACGCCGAAACGCAAGGAGAGCTGACATGAGCACTGAAGGCAGAGCTGACCATGCTGCCGAGGGAGCCCTCGTCCTCAACGACCCCCGCACGAACAAGGGTACGGCATTCACGCTGGAAGAGCGCAGCCGCTTCGGGCTGCACGGCCTGCTGCCGCACGCGGTGGAGACGCTGGACCGCCAAGCCGAACGAGCATTGGGGCACCTCGACCAGAAGCCGTCCGACCTGGAGCGCTACATCTATCTGACCGGTTTGCTCGACCGGAACGAGACGCTGTTCTACCGCGTGGTGATGAGCGACCCGGCGCGCTTCCTGCCCATTGTATACGATCCCACGGTCGGCGAGGCCTGCCTCAAGTTTGGCCACATCTACCGTCAGTCGCGCGGCATGTACGTGTCGCACGCCATGAAGGGCAGCGTGGCCGACGTGCTGCGCAACTGGCCGCGGCGCGACGTGCGCTTCATCTGCGTGTCCACCGGCGGGCGCATCCTGGGCCTCGGCGACCTCGGCACCAACGGCATGGGCATCCCGATCGGAAAGCTGCAGCTCTACACCGCCTGCGCCGCCGTGCCGCCGGACGCCTGCCTGCCCGTGCTGCTCGATATCGGCACCAGCACCGCGGCGCTGCGCGCCGACCCACTCTACCTCGGCCTGCGCCAGACGCCGCCGCCGACCGGGGAGCTGGATGCGTTCGTGGACGAGTTCGTCCAGGCGGTGGGCGAGGTGTTCCCCGGCTGCTGCATCCACTTCGAGGACTGGAAGGGCACGGATGCGATCCGGCTGCTGGACCGCTACGCCGACAAGGTGCTGTGCTACAACGACGATATTCAGGGCACGGCCAGCGTGACGCTGGCCGGCCTGACCACGGCGCTGCAGATCCTGGACGCCAGACTGACTGATCAACGCGTGCTATTCCTCGGAGCCGGATCGGCTGGCGTCGGCATCGCCAACCTCCTGGTGACCGCGATGCGCAACAAGGGCCTGTCGCAGGAAGATGCCGCAAGCCGCATTTCGCTTTTCGACGCAAACGGCCTGATCGAGTCGTCCCGCCAGGACCTGTCGCCGTCGCAACGCGTCTATGCGCACAAGGCGACGTCGTCCAAAGACCTTACTGAGGCGATCGAAACGTTCAAGCCGAGCGTGCTGATCGGGGTCAGCACCCGAGGCGGCGCCTTCAGCCAGCGCGTGGTCGAGGCGATGGCCAAGCTGAACGACCGCCCGATCATCTTCGCCCTGTCCAACCCCACCGAAAAGGCGGA
>CAXUNX010000146.1:0-7592 GCA_964252545.1 uncultured Acetobacteraceae bacterium
AAGCGGTCCTTCCAAGAACGCAGCCGCGTGAACTCGGCGAGATCGTGGGCCAGCAGGAACGGGTTGGCGGCCAGTTCCTGTTCCAGGCGCACCGGCAGCGTCGGCGCTCCCTGCGCCCGCTGCCGCGTCACCACCGCCGCCTGGCGTGCCACCGCCTGGTTGTGCGGCAGTGCTGCCAGCGCGAACCGCGCGTTGGCCTCGGTGTATTCGTGTCCGCAGCAGATCAGGGTGTCGGCCGGTAGGGCCGCGAGCCGGCCGAGGCTCGCATGCATCTCGGCCGCCGACCCTTCCAGCAGGCGGCCGCACCCGAGGCTGAACAGCGTGTCGCCGCAGAACACCGCCGGGGCTTCGGCGAAAAAGAAGGCGATGTGCCCCCGGGTGTGTCCGGGCGTGTTGATCACCGCCGCCTGGCTGGAGGCGAAACTCACGGTATCGCCGGGACTCACCGCCTGATCCAGGCGCGGCAGGCGATGGCGGTCGGCGGCGGCGCCGACGATGCGAGCGCCGGTCCGCTCGCGCAGGGCGTCCGCGGCGGCGATGTGGTCGGCGTGGTGGTGGGTGAGCAGGATCAACTCGAGCCCGCCTGCCGCCTTGTCGATGGCCGCCATCACCGGCGCTTCCTCGGCCGGATCGACGATGGCGAGCGGGCCGCTGGCGCCATCCTGCAGCAGCCAGGCATAGTTGTCTGACAGGATCGGCACAGGCGTGATTCTGAGGGTCAAGGGCGGTCTCCGGTTCAGCGGCCATTCATGGCGCGACGTGCTATGGGAGGATGCTATGCGAGCCGACCTGCGGGAAGTGACCGATTTCTATGCCACCCGCGGCGGCAGGATCGCCGCGCGCCTGCTGCGCCGCCGGCTGGGCCAGATGTGGCCCGACGCCGCCGGGTTGCGGGTGCTTGGGCTTGGCCACACCCAGCCGTTCCTGTCGCTGTGGGAAAACCAGGCGCGCACCTGCGTCGCCGGGGAACGGGCGCGGACCGACATTCACCTGCTCGCCTCCGCCTCCTGCATCGTGCATGACAGCCGCCTGCCGTTCGCCGACCTCAGCTTCGACCGGATGCTGCTCAGCCACGCGCTGGAAACCGCGGTGAACGCGCCCCGGCTGCTGCGCGAGGTGTGGCGGGTGCTTCGCGACGACGGACGGCTGCTGCTGATGCTTCCAAACCGGCGCGGGCTCTGGGCGCATCTCGAGAACACGCCGTTCGGACAGGGGGCGCCGAGTTCGAGGCGGCAGGTCGAGCGGCTGCTGGCGGAGTCGCTGTTCCGGATCGAGCGCACCGACGGCGCCCTCTGGCTGCCGCCCGGCGACCTGCGGCCATTGCTTCGCATGGGCAACCTGGTCGAGCGGGCCGGTGCCCGGGTGGCGCCGCACTTCCCTGGCGTGCTGCTGATCGAGGCGGTGAAGGACGTTTATGCGGCCGTTCCGACCGGCAAGCGGGCGCATCGCCGTGTGCTGGTTCCGGCCGGATGACGGATGCGCCCTGCTTCCTCCCATCTTCCGCCTGGCGCGGCGCAACCTCGGCTCGACCAGACTTGCTCCAAACCAAGCTAGACCTGGGCCAACCTAGACCTGGGCCAATCTCGACCTGGGCCAAGCTTGACCGTGAAAGGTGAACCATCCATGAACCCGCTCGCATGTTCTCGCTGATCCGATCGTTCCGGCTTGTTCTGGCGCCGCCGCATCCCGCCGGACGACCGTTCCTGCTGGGAGGTGGCGCCGCGGCACTGTGCGGCTGGCTGCTGGGGCGCCGGTTCCGCTGGCTGAGCCGGGGCGGCGCGCTGTTCACGGCGTTCTGCCTGTATTTCTTCCGCGATCCCAAGCGTGTGCCGCCGGTGCAGGCCGGGGTCGTGTTGGCGCCGGCGGATGGCCGCATCGTTTCGGTCGTGCAGGTGCCCCCGCCGCCCGAGCTGAACATCGGAACCGAGCCGCGCTGGCGGGTCGGGATCTTCCTTTCGGTTCTGAACGTGCATGTGAACCGGATGCCGGCGGCGGCCACGGTGACCCGCACGGTCTACCATCGCGGCAGCTTCCTCAACGCCAGCCTGGACAAGGCAAGCGAACGGAACGAACGCAACGCGCTGGCGCTGCGGCTGGCCGACGGGCGCGAGATGGCGGTGGTGCAGATCGCAGGGCTAATCGCCCGCCGCATCCTGTGCGAGGCGATCGAAGGCGATTACTACGCGGCCGGCGAGCGCTTCGGCATCATCCGCTTTGGCAGCCGCACCGACCTCTACCTGCCGCCGGGTGTCGCGCCGGTGGTGGCGGTCGGGCAGACCACCATCGGAGGCGAGACCGTTCTTGCCCAGCTTTGAGCCGGCCGCGATCGATCCTGCCGGCCTCGGACGGTCGGATCGTGCGGAGGGATCGGAGCCGGCGCAGCCCCGCAGGCGGCGGCGGCGGCGTCTGCGGCGGTTCGGCCGGCGCCAGTCCAGGCCACGCTTCCGCGGCCTCTCCTTTAACCACCTGATCCCCAACCTGCTGACCATGACGGGGCTCTGCGCCGGACTGAGCGCGATGCGGCTGGGCCTGGATGGCCGCTTCGGCCTGGCCGCCGCGGCCCTGCTGTTCGCCGCCTGCATCGACGGGCTGGACGGCCGCATCGCCCGGCTGCTTCGCGCCACCAGCCATTTCGGCGCGGAGTTCGACAGCCTGTCGGACTTCCTGTGCTTCGGCGTCGCACCGCCGTTCATTCTCTACCTGTGGTCCCTGCAGGCGGGAGGCCCGTACGGCTTTCTTCCCTGCATCCTGTTCACGGTGTGCATGGCGCTGCGCCTCGCCCGCTTCAATTCGGCGATCGCCGGCGATCCCGCGCGCCCGACCTATGCCTCCAACTTCTTCACCGGCGTGCCGGCGCCGGCGGGTGCCGGCCTCGCGTTGTTTCCGCTGTTTCTCGGGCTGGAAGCGCACAGGCTGCATTGGGGCTGGCTGTTCTGGGCCGCGCGCCATCCGCTGTTCGGCGCCGTGATGCTGGTGGGCGTGGCGCTGCTGCTGGTTTCCACGCTGCCGGTATGGTCGTTCAAGAATTTCAAGGTGCCCGCCGAGTTCGTGCTGCCGATGCTGCTGGGCGTGGGCGGCTTCGTCGCCGTGCTGGTGGCCGATCCATGGGGAGCCCTGGCCGCAGCCGGGCTGATCTACCTGGTGATGCTGCCGTTCAGCCGACGCAGCTTCCACAGGCTCAAGCGCGACGCGGAAGCGCTGCAGGAGGAAATCCCGGACGAGCTTCCCGGCGAGCCGCCGCCCGGCGCGCGTGCCGGGGACAGCAATGCCTGACCGGTCCCGTCTCGGGCGAACCGGGTTCAGATGATCTCGAGGCGCGTCTTGCGCTGAGGCGGCGGAAACGCCTCGTCCAGAACTGCGAGGTCCGGGGCGTCGAGCACGAGCTTCAACGCGTCGGCATTCTGCCGCACATGCGCGGGGGATGCGGCTTTCGGGATGCTGATCACGTTCGGGTGCCGAAGCGTCCAGGCCAGGGCGATCTGGGCCGGCTCCTTGCCGTGCTTGCGTGCGAGCTGGGCCAGTGCCGGATGCTGCAGCAGCGTCCCGCCCTGGGCCACCGGCGAATACGCCATCAGCGGCACGCCCTGATCCATGCTGTAGCGGAGCAGCTCGAACTCGATGCCGCGATGCTCGAGATTGTAGAGCACCTGGTTGGTGAGGCAGCCGCGCGGCCGGGCTAGTCCGACCAGCGCCTGCATGTCCTCGAGGTCGAAGTTCGAGACCCCCCAGTCGCCGATCATGCCCTGCCGCCGGAGCGCCTCGAAGCCGTCGATGGTCTCGCCGAGCGGCACGTTGCCGCGCCAATGCAACAGGTAGAGGTCGATCGTCTCGACGCCGAGCCGCTTCAGGCTGTTTGCGCAGGATCGCTGCACGCCGTCCTTGCTGGCATTCATCGGCAGCACCTTGCTGACCAGGAACACCCGCTCGCGCTGCCCCTCGATCGCCTCGCCCACCAGGGTCTCGGCGTCGCCGTCGCCATACATCTCGGCGGTGTCGATCAGGTTCAGCCCGAGCTCGATGCCGAGCCGCAGGCTGTCGCGCTCCGCGCCCCGCGACGCGCGGTCCGAGCCCATGTTCCAGGTGCCCTGCCCGAGTGCCGAAACGCTGGAACCGTCATGCAGACGAACCTGGCGCAGGCCGTCGGCCGTCACGAACCGGAACCGCTTTCGCCTGCGGCGGTCTCCGAGCCGGTCCGCTCGTCATGCGGATAGGCTTTCGACTCGCCCTGGGCGATGGCGTCGGGGACGCCGTTGCTCATGCCTTCGCCGTTCATCTGATCGTGTCCCGCCGGAGTTTTCGGCTCCATCGGCGGGTTCTGCTTGTTGTCGTCCTGCATGATGACCTCCCAATCCCGATCGGAACCCGGCAGCCAAGCCCCGGTATGTCTCCGGTCAGCCCGCCCGTCGCCATCCATCCGGTTCCTGGCGCCAGTAGGCGAGCTCGCGGCCCTCCTGCCGGCGCTGCGCCCAGCGGCTGCGCGCAGCGGCGAGCGAGACCTCGGCGCCGCCATCAAACAGATCCAACACCCGCGCGAACGGTTCAAGGGCCGGCGCCGGCACGCCGTCGATCAGAAACAGAAAGCTCGCGCCGTTCAGTGCCAGCGGCTGATCGGTGATCCACACCGGCTGCAGCTCCGGATAGCCGAGTGCGGCGGTGCCGTGCGGCAGCCAGGCCGGTTCGGGCGCCTGCCACAGCGCCTCGTCGATCGCCGCCGCGCGCCCGGGATCGGGCACCAGCACCAGGGCGCGCTTGCCCAGCTCGAGGGTGCGGCCCAGCAGGCGGGGCAGCGCCTGCTCGACGCTGCTGCGGGTTAGATGGTAGAAGCCGATGCTCAAGGCGGCGGCATCCGGGAGCATGGCGCGGGCCGCGGCCCTCAGCCCGCCGCGCCGGCATCCTCGTAACGGCTCGCCACCAGACGATCCAGCAGGCGCACCCCGAACGCGGTGGCGCCCTTCGGCACGGTCGGCGCGTCCTTGCTGCTCCAGGCCATGGCGGCGATATCGAGATGCGCCCATGGCACGTTGTTGACGAACCGCTGCAGGAACTGCGCCGCGGTGATCGACCCGCCGGGGCGTCCGCCGATGTTCTTCATGTCCGCGATGTCCGAGCGCAGCAGCTTGTCATAGGCCTCGCCCAGCGGCATCCGCCACAACCCCTCGCCGGACGCGGTTCCGGCCTCGATCAGGTTCTGCGCCAGAACATCGTCGTTGCTGAACAGCCCGGCATGCTCGTGCCCGAGGGCCACGATGATCGCCCCGGTCAGCGTCGCGAGATCGACCATGAAGCGCGGCTTGAAGCGCTCCTGCGCGTACCAGAGCACATCCGCCAGCACCAGCCGGCCTTCCGCGTCGGTGTTGATCACCTCGACCGTCTGCCCGGAGGCGCTGGTCACCACGTCGCCCGGCCGCTGGGCACTTCCGGACAGCATGTTCTCGACCAGCCCCACAATGCCCACCGCGTTGACCCGCGCCTTGCGGCCGGCGAGTGCCGCCATCAGCCCGACCACGGCGCCGGCGCCGGCCATGTCCCACTTCATGTCTTCCATGCCTCCGGCCGGCTTGATCGAGATGCCGCCGGAGTCGAACGTGACGCCCTTGCCGACAAAGGCGAGCGGCGCCTCGCCGGCAGCACCTCCGTTCCAGCGCATGATCACCGTGCGGGCCTCGGTGTCCGAGCCCTGCGCGACCCCGAGCAGGGCTCCGAACCGCAGGCCGCGCATCGCCTCGGGCCCGAGCACCTCCACGGCGAGGCCGAGCGAGCTCAGCGCCTCGATCCGGCTCGCGAACACCGGCGGGCTCAAGACGTTGGCCGGCTCGCTGACCAGGTCGCGCGCGATGAACACCCCTTGTGCGACCGCGGCCAGCGCCCCCCAGGCCGCCCGCCCGGCCGCCGGATCCGCCATCAGCACGCTCAGCGAGGCGAGCCGCGGCTTGTCTTCCCCCTTCTCGCGGGTGCGGTAGCGATCAAACCGGTAGGCGCCGAGCACGGCGCCCAGCCCGGCATGGGCAGCCAGCCCCGCAGGCAATTCGGCCGGCAGCCCGTCGGCGGCGATGAACCCGCGGGCGCTGTTCTTCAAGGCCGAGGCGGCCGCGGCGCCGGCGGCTTCAAGCGCCCGCCCGTCGAGCTCGGCGGCCTTGCCGAGGCCGATCACCACGATCCGGGCAAGGCCGCCGCCGGGTCCCGGCAGCACCACGCTCTTGTGCCGGCCGAAGCCGAACTCGGAAGCCGCGACGCCACGCGACAGCGCGCCGCCGGTCGCCTGGTCGGCGGCCTGGAACAGCGGCGAGCGCTCGCCATCCTCGGTCGCCAGCAGCGCCAGTCCGCTTGCCTCGGGGAGGGCGTCGAGAAGCGGCTCCGCGAAATCGATCTCCAACATTGCGCATCTCCGGACAGAACTGGGCTCCTTTGTTATGTGACATTTCCGGGGAGGACCAGCCTGCAGCCGGCTTTACGCGCCCGGCTTTGCTTGCGCGTCGCTTGCCGCTACTCCTCGGCCATGAACGACGCCGATCTGCTGGAGCAGGCCGCGGTGCTGGCCAGCCGGGCCGCCGACCTGATCATGGAAGTCCGCGCGCGCGGGTTCCAGACCCACGCCAAGCCGGACCAGAGTCCGGTCACCGAGGCCGACCAGGCCGCCGAGCTGCTCATCCTGGAAGGACTGCGCCAGCCGGTGCCGGGGCAGGCGCCGATCCCGGTGGTGGCCGAGGAGGAGGTGGCGTCCGGACGGCTGGTGCAGCCCGGACGCTGCTTCTGGCTGGTCGATCCGCTCGACGGCACGCGCGAGTTCACGGCCGGACACAACAGCTTCACGGTCAATATCGGCCTGGTGCGCGACGGCCGGGCGGTGCTCGGCGCCGTCGCCCTGCCGGCGGCGGGGCAGCTCTATCTGGGCCGCGTTGGACACGGCGCGGTGCGACGCGACGCGGCCGGCGAGCACAGGATAGAAGCCAGGCCGCCACCCACCGAGGGGCTCGCGGTGCTGGCCTCGCGCCATTATGCCGACGATCCGGCGCTGCGTGCCTATCTCGGCACCCAGCGGGTCGCGAGCCTGGGCAATATCGGCTCCGCCGCCAAGTTCGTCCGGGTGGCGGAGGGGCGCGCCGATCTTTACCCCCGCCTCGGCCGCACCATGGAATGGGACACCGCGGCGCCGCAGGCGGTGGTCGAGGCGGCTGGCGGCAGCGTGCGGCTGTTCGACGGCACCCCGCTCGGCTATGGCAAGCCCGGCTGGGAAAACCCGCACTTCGTGTGCCGCGGCAAGATATAACCGGCGGGAAGGTGCCAGGGCGACGGCACAAAGGGACGGCGGCATAAAGGGGAGCATGCGAGGCGGCATGCCGGATTGGTCGGGGATGCAAACAACAAACACCCAGCGCCTGGGTGCCGACGCCTGCGGCATCGCCGAGGCGGCGAGGCTGCTGCGCGCGGGCCGGCTGGTCGCGTTCGGCACCGAGACGGTCTATGGGCTGGGTGCCGACGCCGGCAACGCCGACGCCGTGGCCAGGCTGTTCGAGGCCAAGCGCCGCCCCGCGCACAACCCGCTGATCGCCCACGTTGCAGACTCCGACGCGGCGTTCCGGCAGGTCCGGGAA
>CAXUNX010000147.1:0-7520 GCA_964252545.1 uncultured Acetobacteraceae bacterium
CCACCGGCAGCCCCAGCACCACAAAGGCGAACTCCGAGCCCTGGGCGAGCAGGAAGCCGAGCTGGACCGAGCCCGGCACCGACCAGCGGAACACCAGGCTGGCGGCGGCGTTGGTCGCCACCTTGATCGCCACGATCGCGGCGGCGGCCGCGATCACCGCCGGCCACAACTGCAGCAGCGACCACACGTCGAGCGACAATCCGACCGCGATGAAGAAGAACCCCAGCAGCAGCCCGCGGAACGGCTTGATCTCCGATTGCACGATGGAGCGGAAACTGGTTTCCGCCACGATCATGCCGCCCAGAAAGGCGCCGAGCGTCAGCGACAGGCCGATCTCGCCGGTGGCCCATCCCGCCGCCAGCGCGATCAGCAGGGCGATGGCGGTGAACACCTCCTCGTTGCCGCCGCGCGCCACCAGCGCGAACGCCGGCCGCACCACCAGCCGGGCCAGCAGCACCGCCACCCCGAACGAGCCTGCGGCCTTGAGCAGGGCGAGCCCGGCCGACCGGGTCATCTCGGCGAGGTCGGTGGCGGTTCCGCCGACGATGATCAGCAGAAAGATCGCAGCCACATCCTGGAAGATCAGGATGGCGGTTGCGGTCAGCCCCACCGGACAGTTCTGCTGATGACGCTCGGCGATGATGCGCGCCACCACCGCGGTGGACGACAACGCCAGCACCGCCCCGAGCAGCAGCGCCGGCGCCGGCCGCAATCCATACAGCCATCCTGCCGCAGCGAGCCCGAGCGTTCCGAACAGCACCTGTACCGGCCCGAAGCCGAAGATGTCGCCCGCCTGCTCCCGCACGTGCGTCAGCGAGAAATGCAGCCCGATATCGAACAGGAGGAACACCACGCCGAGCTGCGCCAGGATCGCTATGGTGTTGCTGTCGATGATCGCGACCTTGCCTGCCGCCTTCAGCATCATCCCGAGCAGCAGGTAACCCACCACCGGACTGAAGCGCAGCGCCCGGCTGGCCATCGCCGCCGCGATCCCGAGCGCCAGCAGCACGATCACCGGCCTGACCGCCGTCAGGATATCGATTCCGACCATCCCGGTGGAGCCTCCGAAGCCGGCGTGAACCGTCGCCCGCCGCCTTGCAGGCATCCGAGCCTGCGACGCGCCGGGGATGCCGGGCGACCGTGACCAGCGCACCGATCGCGCATCGCGCGGCGCCTGGTCTGGTAGCTCGCCTCCGATCCATTGGCTAGTCTCGCGGGCTGGCCTGATGACGGGTCGACAGCCGATGCTGCCCGCAAGGGAACCGATGACCCGCAGATCGTCCTGGTTGTTCCGGATCGCCGTGCTGCTCGGTTGCCTGGGCGGCAGCGGATGCGTCGGCGCCGGCCCGTCGCCGGTGGCCACCGGCGAGCGGATCGAGAACAGCACGAACTACCCCCGCGTGGTGCGGCTGCTGGATGCCTCGGGAACGCCCAACGGCGGTCTGCTGGCAAGCTCGGAAGCCAGGCTGTTTGAAAGCCACGATTCGGGCGCGACCTGGCGGTATGTCGGCAGCGTCGCCCCGGGCGGCCACCGGCGGCTGCGCTGCTGCGAGGCGCTCATCGCGCTCCGGAGGCCGGTCGGCGCGCTGTCCGCCGGCACCTTGCTGTTTGCGGCCTCTTACTGGGTCGACGGCGTGGCCGCGATCGCGGTGTTCGCGAGCGTGGACCAGGGCCTACGCTGGACCTATCTTGGCGCTCCCGTCCGACGCGGCGGGCCGGCCGGCCACGGCCTGTGGGAACCCGAGTTCGAGATTGCCCGTGACGGCGCGCTGGTGATGCTCTGGTCCGACGAGACCGACCCGAAGCACAGCCAGAAGCTTGCGCAGCTACGCACCTATGACGGCCTGCGCTGGCAGGATGAACGCGACACCGTGGCAAGCGCCCGCTTCGCCGACCGGCCCGGCATGGCCACCGTCAGCCGCTCGCCGGCAGGTCGCTTCCTGATGACCTATGAGATCTGCGGGCCGGTTGATTCGTGCGCGGTGTTCACGCGGACCTCGGATGACGGCTGGAACTTCGGCGATCCCTCGGCGCTCGGCGTCAGGGCCCGAACCCGCGACGGCGATACCCTCTTCAGCGCACCGGTCAACATCTGGGCGCCGTCCAGGACCGACCCAGACGGAAGATTCGTGCTTGTGGCCAAGAAGGTCCTGCAGCCGGACGGCACCACATCGCCGCTCAGCGGCGGCACGCTGTTTGTCAACGCGGATCCGGGCGACCCGGGATTTTGGAAGCTGGCGGACGCTCCGGTGAAAGTGCCGGATATCGCGCTCGATGCCTGCCAGAACTATTCCTCTGCGCTGCTTGCCGCGCCGGACGGGTCGACGGTGCTGGAACTGGCGGGCGATCGCGCCCCAGGCGGCGGGTGCGTGATCCACGCGGCCCGGGGACGGCTCGACCGCACCCATGATTGATGGCGCCGCAAGCCCGATCACCGGTCATGAACGCTGGTCTCCGGAAGGGAATCGCAGATGCCACTCCATTCGATCGCGGCGCGTGGCCGGCCGGACCGTGCGCCGGTGGCCGTGGTCAGCGGCGGATCTTCCGGGATCGGACGGTCGTTCGTCGCAGCCCTCCACGCCGCAGGCTACCGGATATTCAGCTGCGGGCGCGACGCCGCGCGGCTGCGCCAGTTGGAACAGGATTTCCCCGGTGTGCAGGGCCTGGTCTGCGACATGGCCGATCCGCGGGCGGTCCGCGGCTTTGCCGCCGCGGTTCTCGCATCGTCGTCCGAGCTGGACCTGCTGGTCAGCAATGCCGGCATCCTGCGCATGCTCGCGCTGGGCGATCCCGGCTTCGCCGAAGCCTCCGCGACCAGCGAGGTGGCAATCAACCTTGCCGGCCCGATCGAGCTCATCGGCGCCTTCATGCCCGCCCTGCGGGCCGCGGCACCATCGCGGATCATCGTCGTCAGTTCCGGGTTCGCGCTGGCGCCGTCAACCGCCGCACCGGTCTACTCGGCCTCCAAGGCCGGCCTGCACAGCTTCTGCAAGGCGAGCAGGCGCCAGCTGGCGCCGCTCGGGATCGGTCTCACCGAGGTGCTGCCGCCTCTGGTCGACACCCCGGCGGTGCGCACCAGGCGCGGCGCCAAGCTGTCGCCGGACGAGGTGGTCCGCCAGGCGCTGCGAGGTGCTTCGCGCAACCGTGCGGAGATCCTGCCCGGCCCGGTTCGCTGGCTTCCGGTGCTGCTGCGCATCGCACCGGGGGTGACGGGGCGCCTCGTCGGGAGGATGTAGCCGCAGGCGGTGCCGCATCCTTCCGGCCAACGGGGCCGGCGGCGGCGGCGTAGGGTGGCTGGCGCAGGACATCTCGAGCCGGATCCGCTTGAAGCGTTCCGGAGGCGGGCGCGTGCGGCTTCCACCTGGAATCGCGCCACATCAGCAGCCTGAGCCGTGACTTGGCCAGCGTGTCCTCGCTGCGCATCAGCATCTCGCGCAGGTTGTCGCTGCGGCCTCGCGCCAAACTCCGGAAACGAGCACAGGCCGCAACCACGTGCTGGATTGTTTCAATCGTCTTCAGCGGGAGGCCTGCCTCATGCGCTTCTGTCATCAGCACCTTCCGCGTGGATGTCGGGGCCGGCGCCATCGCCGCTGCCGACGCAGGCATGTTCCGGCCGGCAACAGCAGTTTGATCGGAAACCGTAAAGATCGGGTGTATCCCGCCGCCGCGCGGCATCCGGCCGGAACGGTAATCAGCCCCGGGGGGCGGGAGAGGGGATTCACAAAACCGCTCGCCTGACCGAGACTCCTCCCGCGGCGTGGGTTCGGAGGTTTCCGGTTGTCTGCAGCGAACGGTTTTCTGCGTGCGCACCAGGCGCAGGTGGCGGCGATCGTCAGCGCCGTGGCCGCCGGCGCGGCTGCGGATCTGACGGACATCCTGGCTGCGGTGACGCCCGGCGGCGGCAAGTCGCTGCTACCGGTAATCGCCGCCGCCCGGCTGATCGAGGCGGGCATCGCCGAGCGCGTCTGCTGGGTGGTGCCGCGCGACAGCCTGCGGCTGCAGGCGGAGGAGGCGTTCGCCGACGCCACCTGGCGCGGACGTCTCGGTCATGCGCTCTCGGTGCGCGCCGCCGACAACGCAGCCGACCCCTGCCGCGGGCTCGCGGGCTATGTCACCACCTATCAGGCGATTGCCGCAGCACCGGCGCTGCACCGGGCTGAATTCTGCCGCCACCGCTATCTGCTGGTGATCGACGAGATGCACCACCTGCCGGCACCGCCGGAGGCCGCCTGCGCCCCGGAGCAGGCCGGTTCCGACGATGCCTCGAGCTGGAGCCAGGCGCTGCTGCCGCTGCTGGAGACCGCCCGCTTGCGCCTGCTGTTGTCGGGAACCCTGGAGCGCGCGGATGGGCGCGCCATCCTGTGGCTGCCCTATCGCCAGGGACCGCGAAGCCGCACCCGGGAGATCGATTTCAGCGCCCCGGGATGGGCGGTGGTGGGCTACAGCCGCGCGCAGGCGCTGGCTGACCGCGCGGTGCTGCCGGTGCTGTTCGGAGCTCTCGACGGCGAAGCCAGCTGGCTGGATGAGAACGGCGCCGCGTGCGGGCCGCACCGCTTGTTCAATCACTGGCCGACCGAGGCGACCCGCCCGGCATTGTTCACCGCGCTTCGCACCGGCTTCGCCGAGCAGATGCTGCGCCGGGCGTTCGATGCCACGCGCGCGCTGAGAACGGCGCGCCGAGGCGAGCGCCGCCTGGCGGCGGACGCATCCGGACGCGGACTGGGCAAGCTGCTGGTGGTGGCGCCGGATCAGGCGGTCGCGCGGCACTATCTCGAGACGCTGCGGCGATGGATGCCGCCGACCCAGGCCGGCAGCGTGCGTGTCGCAACATCGAGCGAGACCGACGCGCATCAGAGCCTGGCGAGCTTCCGCCGTCAGGCGGAGCCATCGGTGCTGGTGACGGTGGCGATGGCCTATGAGGGGCTGGACGCGCCCGAGGTGGCGGTGGTCGCGGCGTTGACCCACATACGCAGCCGGCCGTGGCTGGAGCAGATGGTGGCGCGCGCCACCCGGGTGGACCCGCATGCCGGCGATTATGCCCGGCAGCGCGCGCTGGTGTTCCACCCCGACGACCCGTTGTTCGCGCGCTTCCGGGTGCGCATGGAAACCGAGCAGGGAACCCTGTCCCGCAAGCCGAAGCCGCAGCAGCGCAGCATGCTGCCACTCTGGCTGCGCGAGCGCATCAACGAAGGGGAGCCGGCGGAGAAGGGCATCGTGCCGCTGCACAGCAACGCGCTCGCACTGCGCTATGCCGAGCTGAAGCCCGGGCCGGATCTCGCATTGCGCCGGCCCGAGCACGAGGCGGCGCAGGCCGAGCTGCTCGAAGCCCCCTCGGCGGCCGAGCGCCGCCTGCGCGTCCGGCTGGGCGAGATGGTGGCGATGCAGGCGGTGGAGGACGAGGCCGGGCTGCTCGCGCCGAGAGCACAAGGGCTGTACCATCGCTACAACGCCATCCTCAAGCGGGTGATGGGAAACCGCAGCCGCACCGAGATGACGCTTGGCGAGCTCGAGGCGGCGATCAGCTGGCTGGAGCGGCACCGCCTGGCCGAGCATGCCGAGCTGCTGAGCGGAGATGCGCGCTATGCCTGGACGGCGCGGCAGCGCGGCGAGTGGACGCCGCCGGTGGGGCACGCGGACGGCAGGCCACGCGGCGCCTCCCGACGCTGAAACAACGCCCCGGAACATGAGTCCTGCGCCCATGCGAACCGAACATGTTCTAGCGGCGGCCGGGTTTGGCCGTGCGCTAAGGTTTGATTCATGATGCGCGGTCACACTCTGCCTTCTCACGGGAGAGCAACGTGCCCACTGAACTGCGCCACATCTTGTTCCGTCCGGCCGAGATCATCCAGGCCGTGCGGGAATACCACCGCAGATCGCGCCAGCCGCTGCCGAGCGGAACTGTGGTCAGCTATGCCGTCGAGACCGAGGAGCCGGCCGGCGCGATCCGGCTTCGCATCAAGCTGGCGCTCGATCCCCCGGCCGGCCAGATGTATTCCAAGCCGAGCAACGCCGCCCAGCAGGACATCGTGGTGGAAACCGCGAGCCTCGCCGCAGCCGTCATCCTGTATTGCAACATGCAGCATATCCCGCTGCCGGCCACCGCCGAGAAATCGCTGCAGCGCTTCGGCGAGCAGCTCGGCCTGGTTGTCACCGTGGGAGGCAGGCGCGACGGCACGGGCGCGCAAGGGCTGCGCATCTAGCCTTGCCTTCAAGCGTCACTTTCCCGCGAGGCCACGCCAAAGCTCCGCGACAACAAGGATGTAATATCGTCCTTGTAGTTGCTGGGAGTGGAGTTGCAGGGGAGCGGGCGGATGTCGGTAGTGCTCGATACGATCTTGAAGCGTTTTGTCCGGCATGGTTCGCTCAGCGTGCGTTATCCGGACGGAACCATGCGGCGCTACGATTCGCCCAGCCGGGATCCGGGTCCGCGCGCAGGCATCTGGCTCAAGACCGCAGCCGCGGTGCGCGGCATGATCGTCAACCCCGCGCTGCTGCTGCCGGAAAGCTACATGGACGGCAGCATGCAGCCGATGGGCTGCACCTTGTTCGAGCTGATGGACGTGCTGATGCTCAACAGCGACCAGACCGCGCATCCGGCGGCGCGCGTGGTCAACAGCATCCGCACCATGAAACGTTCCTGGTCGCAGCTCAACCGGATGGCACGCGCGCAGCGCAACGTGGCGCACCATTACGACCTCAACGGACGGCTTTATTCGTTGTTCCTTGATCGCGACCGGCAATATTCCTGCGCCTATTTCGCACGCGGCGATGAAACTCTCGAGGAAGCGCAGGAGAACAAGAAGCACCACATCGCGGCCAAGCTGAAGCTCGACCGGCCCGGTCTGCGCGTGCTCGACATCGGGTGCGGCTGGGGCGGACTCGCACTCACCCTGGCGCGCGACTACGGTGCCCATGTCACCGGCATCACGCTCTCGACCGAGCAGCTCGACGAGGCGCGGGCACGCGCCCGCAACGAGGGGCTGTCCGAACGCACGCGCTTCGAGATGCTCGATTACCGCAACCTGGGCGAACGCTTCGACCGCATCGTCTCGGTGGGCATGTTCGAGCATGTGGGAGTGGTGCAGTTTCCTGGATTTTTCGAGAAAGTGCGGGATTGTCTGGTTGAGGACGGGGTCGCCCTGCTGCACTCCATCGGACGCAGCGACGGGCCGGGCGCCACCAACGCCTGGGTCGACAAGTACATCTTTCCAGGCGGCTACGCGCCGGCGCTGAGCGAAACCCTGGCCGCCATCGAGCGCTCCGGGCTGTGGGTGACCGACGTCGAGATCCTGCGCCTGCACTACGCCAAGACGATCGAGTTCTGGCGGCGGCGCTTCGCGGCCAACCGCGACGTCATCGCCTCGCTCTACGACGAGCGCTTCTGCCGCATGTTCGAGCTGTACCTGGCGGGCGCGGAACTCGCTTTCCGCAGGCAGGGTCAGATGAACTTCCAGATCCAGCTCGTCCGCACGGTGGATGCGCTGCCGCTGACCCGGGACTACATGCAGGCGGCGGAGCGC
>CAXUNX010000148.1:0-1605 GCA_964252545.1 uncultured Acetobacteraceae bacterium
GAGCCGGGCGTTGATTGACGCTGCCGGTGATCGGCACTTACCTCTGCGCCCGACAACCAAGAACGTTCCCCGGTGAAGGAACGCGGCAGGAAGGAAAACAGGATGGCCGACGATCCCGTGCTGGCGAGCGCCATCAACAAGGCACGCTGGCGGCTGATGCCGCTGGTGCTGACCATGTATCTCGTGGCCATGCTCGACCGCACCAACATCGGCTTCGCCGCCCAGGCGCTGCACCAGGACGCCGGGGTGTCGGACAAGGCGTTCGCACTGGGCGCCGGGGTGTTCTTTCTCACCTATGCGATCTTCGAGCTTCCCAGCAACCTGATCCTGCACCGCGTCGGCGCGCGCATCTGGATGTGCCGGATCATGGTGAGCTGGGGTCTGGTCGCGGCGGCGATGATGTTCGTGCGCGGCGATTATTCGCTGCTCGGCCTGCGCCTGCTGCTCGGCGCCGCGGAGGCGGGCTTCTTTCCCGGGGCGATCCTGTTCGTCACCTACTGGTTCCCGGCACAGGAGCGCGGCCGCGTGCTGGGGATGCTGTATTTCGGCTTCCCGATCGCGCTGACCATCGGCAGTCCGCTTTCGGGCGGCCTGCTGGCGCTCGACGGCAGGCTGGGCCTGGCGGGATGGCAGTGGATGTTCCTGATTGAGGGGCTGCTCGCCTGCGCGGTCGGCGTTGCCGCGCTGTTCGCGCTGACCGACCATCCCGCCGACGCGGCCTGGTTGACCCCCGCGCAGCGGACCGCGCTCGGCGAGGCGATCGCGCGCGAAACCGCCGCCAAGCAGGATCGCGGCGGCCTGCGCCTGTGGCCGGCGCTGCGGGACCCGCATTTGCTGCACCTGCTGGGGATCTATTTCTTCCTGCAGATCAGCGTCTACGGGGTCACCTTCTACCTGCCCAGCCAGGTCAGCGCCCTGCTCGGCGTCAAGATCGGGCTGGTGGTCGGGCTGGTGGTGGGGATCCCCTGGCTGTGCGCAGCCCTGATGGCCGCCTATTGGCCGAACCGGGCGGTGCGCACCGGCCTGTCGCGCTCCTATGCGCTGATGTTCCTGCTGTTCATCAGCATAGGGCTGGTGCTGTCCGCCAACCTGCCGCCGCTGCCGGCGATCCTGGCACTTTGCTTCGTGACCACCGGCGCGATCTGCGTGCAGCCGATCTTCTGGACCTTTCCCACCGGCTATCTCGGCGGCCTGGCCGCGGCCGGCGGCATCGCGGTGATCAACTCGCTCGGCAATCTCGGCGGCTTCGTCGCACCCAACCTGCGCGCCTCCGCCAGCGCGCATTTCGGTGGCCCGGCCGCCGGGCTCTACGCGCTGGCCTGCGGGGCGCTGGTCTCGGCGGTGCTGGTGGCGCTGCTGCCGTCTCGCATCGTGATGGTGCCGGACAGCGTCACCGATCCCGCGGCGCCCGCGCGCCGCAAGGCAGCCGGGATGCTGCCGCGCCAGCCGGACACCCCCTGAAGCCTGCATCCGCCAACCGGCCAGCCAGTCCGATGCGGACAGAGCGCGCGCCGGCGGTGGATCAGTCGCCGAGATCGCCCAGCAGCGCCTTCAGCGCCCCCCCCCCTCCCCCCCCGGCCCCTGCACTTGGGCGCCCCGGGGCGG
>CAXUNX010000148.1:1615-7460 GCA_964252545.1 uncultured Acetobacteraceae bacterium
CCCCCTTCCCCCCAGGCCAGATCCAGTTGCTCGCCGAGCGGCGGCTCGGGATCGTCAAGCCAAGCGATCGTCGCATGCACGAACGTCGGCCTGCCCGGCTCGGCACCGCCGCCGGCCTGAACCGAGGATCGCCAGGCGGTAATAACCAGATCTCTCCCTTGGCCGCGATGCCGGCTGGTCAGCCCTGCTTCTCGAACGCGCCCGAAATGGTAAGGGTGACGGTGTCGCCGATCAGCGGCACATAGGTCCGCACGCCGAACGCGCTGCGGCTGATGCTGCCGGTGAGATCGAAGCCGACGGTGTACTTCTTGTCGAGCGGGTTGATCCCGGCACCCACCAGCTTCGCCTGCAGCGTCACGGACCGGGTCACCCCGTGCAGCGTGAGATCACCGGTGACGCTTGCCGCCCCATGGCCCATCGGCGTCACCTTGGTGGACTGGAACACGATCTCGGGGTCGGCGCGGGCGTCCAGCCACGCATTGCTCTTCAGCTCGGCGGTGAGCTTCGGGCTGGAGGTGGTCACCGAGCGGACCGGCACCCGGATCGCGAAGCTGCTGTTCGCAGGCGCCGAGGCATCGAGCGACAGCGAGCCGCTGGCATCGGCGAACTGGCCGTAATAGGTGGAGAAGCCCATGTGCGAGACGCTGAACAGCACCTGGGTGTGTTGCGGCTCGACCGCGTACTGGCCGCTCTGGACGCTGCCGGGATCGCTGCTTGCCGGTGCCGGCTGCGCGCTTGCTTCAGCACCCGGGAGGGCTGCGAGCAGTCCGGCTGCAAGCAGTCCGGTTGCAAGCGTGGGGGCGGCTGCGGGCGGGCGGCGATGCTGTGCTGTCATGGCGAGGTCCGGCTCGGTTGGGTTTCGGCATTGTGCCCGAAGCCGGCGCCGGCGCCAGAGCGATCAGCGCGCGGAACCGGGATCGCCTCCATTTCTCTGCGCCGCTCGAACACATCGGCGACAGCAGCGGCAACGTATGGCCCGGCATCCGCCACGAAACCTCGTGATGCTGCCTTGCACAAAGCCGACAACATTGTTCTTCCACATTGATCGGCAGCTTCGCTCACGCGCTGACGGCATGGAAACTTTGCAGGGAAGGCATTCTTCGAGGCTTCTCGACAGGAGCTTCCATGACCTCGAACCAGATCCTCTGGGTGACCACGATCATCATGCTGGCTGGTGGCCTGCTCATCCTGGCCATCGGCAAGCGACGAACCCACTCCGAAGGTCTTCACACCGTGCTGCACGGCGTGGTGCCGATCATCGCGGCCTGCTCCTACCTTGCCATGGCGACTGGCCAGGGCCTGGTGACACTGCCCACCGACGTGGCGGTGGCGCTTGGACAGGCCGCTCCCACCCGCGTGTTCTACTTCGCCCGCTATATTGATTGGACGTTCACGACCCCGCTGCTGCTGTTGTCCCTCGGGCTGACCGCCATGCGTCACGGGCCGAAGCGCCACGGCGCGATCGTCGGCTCGGTGCTGGCGGACGTGATGATGATCATCACCGCGTTCATCTTCGCAGCATCCCTGAAGGACTGGACCAAGTGGACCTGGTTCATCGTGTCCTGCGCTGCGTTCCTGGGCGTGTATTACGCCATCTGGAAGCCGCAGATGGAGGCGAACTCCACCCAGCGCGACGACGTCCGGTCGACCTACCGCCGCAACGCATCGATCCTGTCGGTCGTGTGGCTGATCTACCCGATCATCCTGGCGGTCTCGCCGGATGGGCTCAACGTCGTCAGTGACGCGGTCGGCGTGCTGGTCATCGCGATCCTCGATGTCATCGCCAAGGTCGTCTACGGCCTGATGTCGGTGCTGTCCGACACCAAGGCGACCGACCGGGACCTGGCCGAAGGCGAGCCGAGACTGAAGCAATCCATCCGGCAGGTTGCCTGATCCAGGCCGGGGCGGTGTCCACCAGCGGGCGCGCCGCCCCGATCCTTTTCCTCTTGCCGGCCCTGGTCGCGGGCGCTGCGTTGCCCTGGCAGGACGGCTGGATCAGCGCCATAGCCGCGATCATCGTGCTCGGTGTCCCACACGGCGCACTCGACGTGGAGATCGGCCGCAACCTGCTTCGCGGCCGGTTGTCCCGCTGGTGGTTCCCGGTCTTCGCGCTACCTTATCTGTTTCTTGTCGGCGTCGTGCTGCTGGCGTGGCGCTGGGCTCCGGAGACAACGCTCGCCGGCTTTCTTCTCGCCTCGATCTGGCATTTCGGCACCGAAGACACCGGCGGTGGCGGCCTGCCGGCGCTGGCCCGGGGCGGTCTGCCGATCGCAATCCCGGTCCTGCTTCAGCCAACTGCGACGGCACGCCTGCTGTCTGCGGTGACTGGCCTCACGCTCGAGGGGATCCCGCACTGGCTGCTCGCCGGCAGCATCGCCTGGCTGATCCCCTCCTCCGTGATGGTGCTGCGCTCGCAGGGGCGGGGCATGGCGCTGCCCGCAGCCTTGTGTGTCGCCTTCGCCATCCTGCCCCCACTCACCGCGTTCAGCCTGTACTTCGTTGCGGTTCATGCGCCTGCCCACATCGCGGCGTTGATCCGCCATCCCCGACGAACGCCGCGCGTGCGCGACGCCGCCTCCGCCTGGCGGCTCGCGTTGCCCACCACTCTGCTGACGGTGGCCATCGGCTGCGCGCTTTGGCCACTCCATGCCGGTCCCGCTCCCGTGCGCCTGGTATGCATCACCGTGCAGCTTCTCGCCGGCTTGACCCTGCCACACATGATCTTGGATGCCTGGCTGAACCAGGCGGACAAACGGTTCGATGCGCGTCGCCAGTGGGGGGAAGACGGTCGGGGGAAGATGGTGGGGCAGGCCGTCCGGACCGCCGCGTTTGCGCAACAACGAACCCGCCGCACGGGATGGTCCTGCAACCTTCAGCGCAATAGCGCATCGGCAGGCGGGGGCGAAGCCTGGCGCGGCTTCAGCGCGATCCGCTCGACCAGCTCCCACGGGCCTCCCAAGTAGCGCCACAGCAGCAGCGCGCACCCCTCCGTGCGCCACGGCACGAAGCCCGCGGCGAGATGCGCCAGGGTGGCGCGCGCCTGCTCCGGCGTCACCTTGTTCTGCACCGTCACGTGCGGCCGAAACGAGGCGCGGTCCTGGGGCGTCAGCCAGTCCGACCAGGCGCGGGCGAGACGGCCGCGCAGCGCCGTCAGCTCGGGCGAGCCGAGCGGAAAGGCAACGCCCCGGCCCAGCGAGCGGGGCGCCCCGACGGTGATCTCGAAAGAAACCGCGTCCAGCGCATGCAGCACGCGCTGGATCTCCCGGCGCTCGGCTCCGGGCAGCGCATGGAACAGCGAGACATGCGCCGGCACCTGGTCGCGCTCCGGCGGGAAGTGCCGCAGCCGCAGCGCCTGGAACACTCCTTGCGCCGGCTCCGCCAGGCCCAGGGTCAGCAGCAGCGGGGCGTGGCCACGGCCGGCGGGTGGCGGGGCTTGGTTCGGTTGCGTGGCCATTTCCCCCATGGTAGAGGCCGCACCAGCGGCGCAAGCCGGATAATCCACGATCACAGCTCTCAAGATGGAACCGCCACGCGTGGCACAAGCCGAAGCGACACCCTTCCCGTCCGCCGGGTCTCCGTCCGGCGGGCTGTTCGGCCGTTACGCCACCGCGCTCTACGAGTTCGCCGACGCGCCTCGACGCCTGGCTGAGACCGCGGCCCAGGCCCCCTCGCGGGGCCGGCTGATCGACCAGAGCGCGCCGCTGCGCAGCCTGCTGTCCAATCCCACCCTCGACCTCGGGCAATCCGCGCGCGCGGCCCGCGCGGTCCTCGAGGAGCAGGGCTTCGGCGTCACCCTGCGGCACTTCGTAGGCGTGGTGGCGTCCAACCGCCGGCTGTCGATGCTGCGCGCCATTCTGGCCGCGTTCGCTGTTCTGGTGGCGGCGCGCCGCGGCATCACCGTCGCCGAGATCTCCAGCGCCCACCCGCTCACCGACCTGCAGCGCACGCAGCTGCGCGCCCGCCTCACCGAGGCCGGCTATGGCCGCGTCGACATCCGCGAGCAGGTCGATTCGGAGCTGCTGGGCGGCCTGATCGTCCGGGTGGGTGCCCGGCTCTACGACACCAGCGTGCGGTCCCGCCTGACCCGCCTGAACCACGCCATGAAGGGAGCCGCGTGATGGAGATCCGTCCCGCCGAGATTTCGGACATCCTCAAGCGGCAGATCGCCTCGTTCGACAGCGAGGCCGACATCTCCGAGACCGGCACCGTGCTGAGCGTCGGCGACGGCATCGCCCGCGCCTATGGGCTGCAGAACATCATGTCGGGCGAGATGGTGCTGTTCCCGGGCTCCGACCTGCGCGGCATGGCGCTCAACCTCGAGACCGACAATGTCGGCATCGTGGTGTTCGGCAACGACCGGATGATCCGCGAGGGCGACACCGTGTCGCGCACCGGCTCGGTGGTCGACGTGCCGGTGGGGCGCGGCCTGCTCGGGCGCGTGGTCGACGGGCTCGGCAACCCGATCGACGGCAAGGGCCCGCTGGTGGACGTCGAGCGCAGGCGCGCCGAGGTCAAGGCGCCGGGCATCATGCCGCGCCAGTCGGTGTCCGAGCCGATGCAGACCGGCATCAAGGCGATCGACAGCCTGGTGCCGATCGGTCGCGGCCAGCGCGAGCTGATCATCGGCGACCGCCAGACCGGCAAGACCAGCATCCTCACCGACACCATCATCGGCCAGAAGACGATCAACGCGCTCGGCGACGACAAGAAGTCGCTATTCTGCATCTATGTGGCGATCGGCCAGAAGCGCTCCACGGTGGCGCAGATCGTGCGCACGCTCGAAGAGAACGGCGCGATGGAATATTCGGTGGTGGTCGCCGCCACCGCGTCCGATCCGGCGCCGATGCAGTACCTCGCCCCCTATACCGGCTGCGCGATGGGCGAGTTCTTCCGCGACCGCGGCATGCACGCGCTGATCGTCTATGACGACCTCACCAAGCAGGCCGTGGCCTACCGGCAGATGTCGCTGCTGCTGCGCCGCCCGCCGGCGCGCGAGGCCTATCCGGGCGACGTGTTCTACCTGCATTCCCGCCTGCTGGAGCGCGCCGCCAAGATGTCCGACGAGTACGGCGGCGGCTCGCTCACCGCGCTGCCGGTGATCGAGACCCAGGCCGGCGACGTGTCCGCCTATATCCCCACCAACGTGATCTCGATCACCGATGGCCAGATCTTCCTGGAAACCGAGCTGTTCTTCCGCGGCATCCGCCCGGCGGTCAATGTCGGCGGCTCGGTGTCGCGGGTGGGGTCGGCCGCACAGATCAAGGCGATGAAGCAGGTCGCGGGCAAGATCAAGCTCGAGCTCGCGCAGTACCGCGAGATGGCGGCGTTCTCGCAGTTCTCGTCCGATCTCGACGCCTCCACCCAGCAGCAGCTCGCCCGCGGCGCGCGGCTCACCGAGCTGCTCAAGCAGCCGCAGAACACCCCCTACCCGGTCGAGGAGCAGGTGGCGGTGCTGTTCGCAGGCACCCGCGGCTTCACCGACCATGTGCCGGTCGACAAGGTGGTCGGCTTCGAGCGGGCGATGCTCTCCGAGCTGCGCGCCTTTGAAGGCGGCGCCCTCTTGGGCGCGATCCGAGACGCCCGCGAGATCAAGAAGGACACCGAGGACAAGCTCACCCGCTTCCTGGCCGAGTTCAGCAAGCGGTTCGGGGAGGCATGAGCGCATGCCCTCCCTGAAGGAGCTGCGCGGACGCATCACCAGCGTCAAGTCGACGCGCAAGATCACCGCGGCGATGAAGATGGTCGCCGCCTCCAAGCTGCGCCGGGCGCAGGGGCGCGCCGAGGCCGCCCGCCCCTACGCGGAGGCGATGCAGCGCATGCTGGCGGCCCTGGCCCGCAACGTGGC
>CAXUNX010000149.1:0-7449 GCA_964252545.1 uncultured Acetobacteraceae bacterium
GGCCTTCTATGAACTGCTCGGCATGCGCGAGCTGCGGCGCAGCGAGGTGCCGGCCGGAGAATACACGCTGGTGTTCGTCGGCTACGGCGACAATGCGCACGGCGAGGCGGAGCTCGAGCTGACCTATAACTGGGGCCAGGATAGCGGCTACGAGGTCGGCACCGGCTTCGGCCATTTCGCGGTCGGCGTGCCGGATGTGGCGGCGGCCTGCGAGCAGGTGCGCAGCGGCGGCGGCAAGGTGACCCGCGAGGCCGGTCCGGTGAAGTTCGGCACCACCGTGATCGCCTTCGTTGAGGATCCCGACGGATACAAGATCGAGCTGATCGAGCGCGCCTGAGCTCGGGCCGGGCCGCGACGCCCCCCGGGCGTCCGGCCCGGCGCTTCTCAGGGAGCGTGCCGCCGGTAGCCGCGCTCGCGGCCGATCTCGACGAAATGGTGCGCCTCGTCGATGAAGTCGTGCTGGCCGATCTCCCACGCCGCGTCGGGATAGGTCTGGCAGTACCAGTGCGGGTCGATCCGGAACGGGGCGCGTCCGGACCAGAACCCCTCCGCCATGAAATGGTCGAACACCGCGTTGTCGCCGTGCGCCGCCCGGTTGTGCTGCTGGTCGGGATAGGCCTCGACATAGGATTGCGCGTCGAACGCCTCGAGATACTTGCCGAGCCGCACCGGATGGCGGGGGGCGCCCTCGAACATCTCCCGCAGCATCGCATCGCTGATCCGGCGCCAGCGTCCCGCCATCGGCCGGTGCGCGGCCTGGAACAGGTGCACCGGAACCGCCCGGTTGATCGGGAACAGGTAGTATTCGTAGCGGGGATCCCCGTGCGGGATGAGGCAGGTTGATTTGTGCTGGTTCGGATGGAACAGGCCGGACACCGGCAGGATGATCCGCGACGCGTCCGACAGCCAGGCGGCGAGCCAGGCGAAGGTGCTCACGCTGACCACGATGTTGCGGGAGCGTCGGATCACCTCGAAATCATGCAGCGGGTTGCGCCCCGGCTGGAACACCGCTCCGGGCAGAACCCTGCGCAGCTCGTCGACATAGGGGTTGTCGGCGATCTGCCCGAACACCACCGGCCGCAATCCGGTGGACTCCGCCAGCTCGGCATAGAACTGCGCCGGCAGCAGCGTGTAGTCGGGATGCACCGCCCCCAGGATCTCGTTGCCACGGATGCTGATCAGCAGGGTGTCGTCGCCATAGCCGGCGGCGCCGCTTTCCCGGCCATCGAACATCAGCCTGAAATCGATGCTGTGGCGGTCGGGCAGGTTGGCTGCGTGCTGGCAGAACCCCTCCAGCTCGATCTGCTCGATGCGGTGGTCGCGGGCGTAGCTGCGGATCGCCTCGACCGGAACCCGCCCCCGGGTCCGCGCCTCGAGCGGCCGTGGGAAATGCATCGTGCTCTTGCCGGCCTTGTATTCCTCGGCGATGTCGATCTGCCACATCGGCAGGTTCACGCCGACGATGCGCCCGGTGCCCAGCGCCTGCCGCAGCTTCAGGGCGGTGAGATAGACGAACATCACGTTGCCGGCGTTGCCCTTGAGCGCGCACCGGATCACCGGCCCGCTCAACGCGGCCTCATCGCTGATGACCTTCCCCGGCCTGCCAAGCCGGTCCCGGCTTGCCTCCGGGCGGCTCGCCCACGGCCCGGCTCACAGCGCTGCGATCATCCCGTCGAGCACCGCGATCTCCGAACCGCGGTTGGCCCGGCGCATCAGGAAGCGCAGCTCGTGCAGCAGCATCGCCTCGTTCGGATAGGAGCGCGCGGCCTTCATCGCCAGGGCCGCCGCCTGGTCGTTGCGTCCAGCCCAGAGATCCATGTCGATCCGGGCCAGGCTGTCTCTGGGGGACGGCGACGACAGGGCAAGCTGCTCCATGGTCCGGTAATGCTCGATCACCTGCGGATGCGTGAAGTCGAAGCTGGTGTTGGCGGGATAGCTGTTGTCTCCCCGGTGGAAGATGATCAGGTTCCGGTGGATGCGCACCGCCTCGGTGATCTCGCCGAACCGCGCCAGGCTGGCCTGGTGATCCGGGAACATGGAGGCGGTGGCCGGGTCGAACGGCGAGGCCGCCGGGTCGGCCCTGGCTCCCTCGGAGCGGTGCATCGCCAGGCTGACCGCGTGCGCCACGTGGAACATCGTCTGGCGGCCGGCGGGGCGGCCGCCGAGGTTCGGATAGAACGAGGTTTGGGTGTCTTCAACCACGTAGATGCCGCGGGGTGCCATGCCCGGGTAGAGATGCATGAACGTCTGCTCGGTCAGTCCGACCTGATGGCTCGCATCGTCGATGATGATGTCGAACGGGCCGTGCCGGTCCACCACCGTGCCGAGCACCACGGGATCGTTCTGCGAGCCCTGATACACCGTGACGTTGCCCGGGAGCTCGAGGCGCTTGTTCGCGATGTCGAGCCCGACCACCGAGGCGTAGGGAAAGTATTCCGCCCAGGCCAGCAGGCTGGAGCCGCCGGCGCGTTCATCGCCGTAGCCGCCAATGCCGAGCTCCAGCAGGCGGAGCGGCAGATATCGCATCGCGCCGAACAGCTGGTGGTAGATCGGGGTATAGACATGCGATCCGAACTTGTCGCCGCCCTGGCGTATCGCAATGCGCGAAAGCGGATCGAGGTCCATGCGTCTGCCGATATTATAACGTGATGCCCGGACGCTAGCGTTTCTCTTGCCACGGCTCAACCCGCATCCTGCGCCCGGCGCTAACCCAAGCGGGGCGCTGCCCCGCGCCCCGCCGGGGCAGCGGCCCCGGACCCGCCTGCCGCTGGTGGTGTGAGCCCGGAGCCTAGGGCTTCTTCGCCAGCGCCGCTTCTGCCCGCTCGATGGTCTGGATCACCACCTGGGCGGTGCGCTGGGCGATCGGGTCACTGCTGGTCAGCAGCCGGTCGGCGAGCAGCAGGGCAGGGGAAAGGATGCCGCGCAGGTCATGGCGCAGCCGCGACAACTCGCCGGCATGGTCCAGGATCCTGCGTTCCGCCCGTTCGGTGCGCTCGGTCAGTTCATCGATCAGCAGCTGATCCTCTGGGCTGCGTGTCACACCCAACCTCCTTCTCGCGAGTTGACGAAACGGGCAACGCGCGACTATAAGCCGGCGCTCGAAAAAGGGGTCGGTCGCCGTCGCGGCAAAGCTCCGGTCTATCGTCAGGAGAGTGTCGTCGTGAAGCGCACCTATCAACCCTCCAAGCTGGTCCGCAAGCGGCGTCATGGCTTTCGGGCGCGCATGGAGACCGTCGGCGGCCGTCGCGTGCTCTCCAACCGCCGTGCCAAGGGCCGCAAGCGCCTTTCCGCCTAGGCACGCCCTGCCGGATCATGCGTCGTTCGACGTCTTAATGTTGGGTCCGGCCGCCAGCGCGGCCGGTTGCAGGACGGGCCTGATGGCCGCAGCCGCGTTCCGCCTGAAGCGTCGGGCCGATTTCCTCCGTGTGGCCGCCAAGGGCCGCAAGGCGCCGATGCCCGGCCTGGTGCTCCAGGCACTCGTGCGGCCGGACTCGGAGCCTGCTCGGCTCGGCTTCACCGTGACCAAGAAGGTCGGCAACGCCGTGGTGCGCAACCGCACCAAGCGCCGGCTGCGCGAGGCAGCGCGCCTCTTGATGCGCGAGCGCACCCTGGTCGGGGTGGATCTGGTGCTGGTGGGCCGCGACGGCACCCGCGGCCGCGCGCTGGGGGCGTTGATCGACGATCTCGGCCGCGCCCTGCGCAAGACCGGCCTGGGCTGATGCAAAGCCCCGCCGCCGCCGCCCTGGGCCTGTTGATACGCGCCTATCAGCTCGGGTTGCGGCCGGTGCTGGGGCCGAACTGCCGCTTCCTGCCCTCCTGCAGCGATTATGCGCTGGAAGCGCTCGGGCGGCATGGCGCGCTGCGCGGTTCTGGACTTGCCTTCCGACGCGTGCTGCGTTGCAACCCCTGGTGTCCGGGCGGCCACGACCCGGTGCCGCCTTCCCCGATCCTCCGCTGTGAAAGCCCGGCTGCGCGCTGATGGACAATAATCGCCTCATCCTTGCGGTGGCACTCTCGGTGGCGATCCTGCTCGGCTTCGAGTGGATCATGCCGAAGCAGAACCACCAGGCATTGCGCCAGCAGGCTATCCACAGCACGCAATCGACCCCGGCCGCCGACGCGCCGAAGGCGCAGATCGACCCGGCCTCGACCGGCAACTCGCCGGTTGCGGTGCCGGATCCCGGCAAGCAGGCGCCCTCCAGGGACGCGCGGCTGCCGATCGAGGCCACCCGGATGCGCGGCAGCATCAACCTGACCGGCGCCAGGCTGGACGACGTGGTGCTGCGCGACTACCGCGAAACCGTGCAGCCGAGCTCGCCGCAGGTGCGCGTGCTGGAGCCGGCGACGGATCCGCAGCCGAACCTGGTGCAGCTCGGATGGAGCGCTGCGCCGGATAGCGGGATCGCGCTGCCGGACCGGCATACGCGCTGGACCAGCGACCGCGCCACGCTGGCACCCGGAACGCCCGCCACGCTGTCGTGGGACAATGGCGGCGGGGTCACCTTCCAGCTGGTGTTCTCGGTCGACCGGGACTTCATGTTCACCGTCGAGCAGCGGGTCCGCAACGCCACCGGCCACCCGCTGTCGCTGTATCCCTGGTCGCGCGTGAGCCGCGCCTACACGCCGGCGGTGACCGGCGGCTATCTGGTGCATGAGGGGCCGCTCGGCGTGATCGCCGGCCGGCTGGAGGAGAGATCCTACAAGAGCCTGCAGAACGACTCGGCGTCGAACGGCGGCGTCGCCTGGAGTGCCGCCCAGCCGGCGGGCGCCCTCGCCGGCTGGGCGGGCATCACCGACAAATACTGGCTCACCGCGATCATCCCGCCCGCCTCGACGGCGCAGACCGCGAGCTACCGCTACGTGCCCAATGCCGGGGCCGGCACCTACCAGATCGACTTCATCGCGGCGAGCCCGCTGGTGGTGGCGCCCGGGCAGACCGCATCGAGCGTCAGCCATGTGTTCGCCGGCGCCAAGGAGGTGCACCTGCTCGACCGCTACATGGACGGGCTGCAGATCGCCGATTTCTGGAAGGCGGTGGATTTCGGCTGGTTCGCGTTCCTGACCAAGCCGATCTTCTTCGTGCTCGACTGGTTGAACAACCAGCTCGGCAATTTCGGGCTGGCGCTGCTGGCCTTCACGCTGCTGGTGAAGACGCTGTTCTTTCCGCTGGCGACGAAATCGTTCCGCTCGATGAGCAAGATGAAGCTGCTTTCGCCGAAGATGACGGCGGTGCGCGAGCGCTTCAAGGACGATCCGATGAAGATGAACCAGGAGATGATGGCCCTCTACAAGACCGAGGGCGTCAACCCGGCCAGCGGCTGCCTGCCGATGCTGGTGCAGATCCCGGTCTTCTGGTGCCTCTACAAGGACCTCTACGTCACCATCGAGATGCGCCAGGCGCCGTTCTTCGGCTGGATACGCGACCTGTCGGTGCCCGACCCCACCAACCTGTTCAACCTGTTCGGCCTGGTCCCGTTCGATCCCACGACGATCAGCCCGATGCTGCATCTGGGGGTCTGGCCGATCATCCTGGGTGCGACCATGTTCATGCAGCAGCGCATGAACCCGCCGCCCCCCGACCCGACCCAGGCCAAGCTGTTCCAGATCATGCCGCTGATCTTCACCTTCGTGCTGGCACGCCAGCCGGCCGGGCTGGTGATCTATTACTGCTGGAACAACACCCTGACGGTGGCGCAGCAATGGCTGATCATGCGCAGCACGCGGCTTGGCGGCGGCCGCGCGGTGCGGCCGGTGCGGAGCTGAGCGAGGGCTTCACGCCGGCTCCCCGGTCGGCCGCCGAGCGGGACGCGGCGATCGAGGCGGGCCGGCTGCTGTTCGCGCAGCAATGCCGGTTCTTTCATGCCGCCCAGAAGCTGGAGCAGCTGCCGGAGCCGGAGCGTCCCGAGATCGCGTTTGCCGGCCGGTCCAACGTCGGCAAGTCCTCGCTGGTCAATGCGCTGGTCGGCCAGCGAGCACTCGCGCGCGCTTCCTCGCAGCCGGGTCGCACCAAGCAGCTCAACTTCTTCAACCTCGGCGACCGGCTCACGCTGGTGGACATGCCGGGCTACGGCTACGCGGAGGCGGCCCGCGCGGTGAAGGAAGATTGGCAGGGTATGATGTTCGATTTCCTGCGCGGCCGGCCGACCCTGCGCCGGGTGGTGCTGCTGCTGGACAGCCGCATCGAGATCAAGCCGATCGATCAGCAGGCGATGAAGCTGCTGGACCGGGCGGCGGTGATCTTCCAGCTGGTGCTGACCAAGTCGGATGCGGTCAGGCCGGACGCGCTTGCCGACAAGCGACGCGCGGTGGAGGCGGCGGCGGCGGCGCACCCGGCGGCGCATCCGGAGGTGATCGCCACCAGCAGCCAGGCCGGCTTCGGCATCGCCGAGCTGCGTGCGGATCTCGCGGAACTGGCGCTGCCGGCGCAAAGCTGACAGGCTCCGGGGCGTGCGGCCGGGACATGCCGCCAGAGGATGAGGTGCCAGCATGAGCCGGAGCGAGGAAGCTCTCCAGGCGGCGCGCGAGCAGGCGGCGACGCTGGCCAGCGCGCTGCCCTACCTGCGGCGCTACGCGGGCGACACGGTGGTGGTGAAGTATGGCGGCCACGCCATGGGCGACCCGGCGCTGGCGCAGGCGTTCGGCCACGACATCGCGCTGCTCAAGCTGGTGGGCGTCAATCCGGTGGTGGTGCATGGCGGCGGGCCGCAGATCAACAGCATGCTGGAGCGGCTGGCGATCAAGTCGAGCTTCGTCGAGGGACTGCGGGTCACCGATGCGGCGATGGTCGAGATCATCGAGATGGTCCTGTCGGGCTCGGTGAACAAGCACGTGGCGGAGCTGATCAACCGTGCCGGCGCGATGGCGGTCGGCATCTCCGGCAAGGATGGCGGCCTGATCCGCGCCAGCAAGCTCAGGCGCACGGTGCGCGACCCGCAGAGCCATATCGAGCGGGCGCTCGATCTCGGCTTCGTGGGCCAGCCCGACCATATCGATACCCGCCTGCTGTATGCGCTGTCCGGCTCCGGGCTGATCCCGGTGATCGCGCCGGTGGGCGTGGGGGCGGAGGGCGAGACCTTCAACATCAATGCCGACACCGCGGCGGGCGCCATCGCCGGCGCGTTGGGCGCCACCCGCCTGCTGATGCTGACCGACGTGGCGGGGGTGCTGGACCACGACAAGCGCCTGATCGAGGAGCTGAGCGAGGAGCAGGCGGAGCGCGGCATCGCCAGCGGCATGATCTCGGGCGGCATGATACCAAAGGTGGAGACCTGCCTGCGGGCGGTGCGCGAGGGCGCCAAGGCGGCGGTGATCCTGGACGGACGGGTGCCGCATGCCTGCCTGCTGGAGCTGTTCACGGCGGCGGGACCGGGAACGCTGATCCGAGCGGCGTAGGCACCCTCTGCCGCGGCGATCCGCGGGACCGTTCCAGGAGCCGCAAGCCTTACGCGG
>CAXUNX010000150.1:0-7406 GCA_964252545.1 uncultured Acetobacteraceae bacterium
GTGCGATTGAACACGCGCAGGCCATAGCCCGCCTCCAGCAGGTTGGTTGCGACCGGCGCGCCCAGCGCGCCCAGCCCGATGAACCCCACGGTCTCGCCTCGCTCCGATGTTTCAGCCATGCGTCTGGTCTCCCATCCGGTGTCGCAGGATCGCGAGCGCATCGAGGTGCGCGGTGATCAGGCCCGCTTCTGCACCAATCCGAACTGCCTGCCAATCAGACGGTCCAGCAGGCGAGCCGGAAGCAGCGACGGCAGCGTCGCGTTGACGAACCTGTTCTGGACCACGGCATAGCGGGTCCTTGGCCGCGATGCCGTCAGCGCCGTCGCGATCACGGTTGCGACCTGCTCCGGGGCGAGGCCCTTGCGTCCGTTGCTGATCATGAAGCTGGTGAAGGTCCGGAACGGCTTGTCCCAGATCGTGCCGGCAAGATGCTCGAGCGGAAGCGCCTCCGCCTTGTCCCATATCGCGGTTGCGACCGAGCCGGGTCCGACCACGATGACGTCGATGCCGAGGAGCTGCAGCTCACGCCTCAGGCTTTCGGAAAGGCCCTCGACACCGTGCTTGGCGGCGACATAGGCGCCAAGGAACGGCACGCCCATCGTGCCGCCCACAGAACTGACATTGACGATGCGTCCCCTGCTTCCGGCGAGACCCGGGTCCGCCCCGAGCAGCGGCGCGAACGCCCGCGTCGACGCGAACAGGCCGACCAGGTTGACCTCGATCTGCTTGCGGAAGTCCGCGACGCTTTGCACCAGCAGCGGATCGGGGAACGAGCTGCCGGCATTGTTCACCAGGCCGTCGAGGGTGCGTCCCGCCAAGTGCGAGCGCACCTGTCCGGCCGCGGCCAGGATGGCGTCGTCGTTCCCGACGTCGAACAGCAGCGGCATGAATGCGGGCCCGAGCTGGCCCTGCAGCGCCTCCGCGTCGGCCTGCCTGCGGACGCTTCCGAACACACGCCAGCCCTGCCTGATCAGCACGGAAGCGGCGGCCTTGCCGATGCCGGTCGAGACTCCGGTTATCACCACGGTTCTCATCTCGTTGTTCCTTGTTGACAATGTCAACCTGGTGACCGCAGTTGACGCTGTCAACCCGGGAGGCCAGATGCAACGGCATGGTCGACAACACCAAGCAGCGGATCGTCGACGCGGCTTCCGACCTGCTGGATGCCGGCGGCGAGGCAGCGGTCACGCTGAGGGCGGTCGCCGAGCGGGTCAGCGTGTCGCACAACGCCCCCTACCGGCATTTCCGCGACCGCAGCGCCCTGCTGGCAGCGGTCGCCGAACGGGACTTCAACCAGCTCGGGCGCGCGTTCCGATCCGAGGCCGAGATCATGCCGGACGGCCGCGGCTCGCTGCGGGGCGCGCTGATGGTGGTGATCGGCTATGCGCGCAAGCACCCGGCGCGCTACCGGCTGCTGTTCAGCGACCCGGATCTGAGGTCGGATGACGACAGGCTGGAGGTCGCGGCGTTTGGCGCGTTCACCGCATTCGCCGCGATCGTGCGTCGGTGCCAGGCGGAGGGAAGCCTTCCGGTGATCGAGACCGCAAGGATCGCGGGCCTGATCTACGCCACGCTGCACGGAACGATTGATCTCGAACTCGGCGGCCGCGCCCGGGAAGCCAAGGGGTTGGGCAGCATCGAAGCTACGGTGGAGCTGCTGCTCGAGCTGCTGGCGCGACCCGGCCGGACGGTGAGGGAGCCGTGAACCCGGGGATGGCGGGGTCGAGGCTTAGCGCGCCGGGATGTAGCGGAGCGGTGGGCCTGTCCAAATGGTAGTTGGCCGGCATCCAACAAGTATTCGCTTCACGAGCTGTTATCGATCTGTCTAAAAACTGAGATGTTATATCAATACTAAAGTAAAGTGCCTGTGAAGACAACAGTATAAGCTTAGTAGTACGCGTTAATAATTCAGTATTGCCCCGCATCGACCTCGACCGCGACGGCCTCGGAATGATACCACCCTGCCTGCAAACTGGTGGTGGCTCCGATGCGTGTTCTTCTGGTTGAAGACGGCGTTACGGCTCAAAAGACCTCGGTGTTTCTCAGATCGTCCGGCGTCACGGTTGATCACACCGATGCCGGCGGCGAGGCGCTGGAGATGATTCGCCGATACGATTACGACCTGATCCTGCTTGAGCTCATGCTGCCCGACATCGACGGATACGAGGTGGTCCGCCGGATGCGCGCCGCACGGCTTTCCCCTCCGGTCATCATGCTCTCCACGCTGTGCCGGCCGCAGGCCAAGGTAAAGGCGTTCGCGGTGGGCGCCGACGACTTCGTCACCAGGCCGTTCGACCAGGCCGAGCTGGTCGCGCGCATGCAGGCGATCCTGCGGCGCAGCAAGGGATACAGCGAACCCACCCTGCGCGTCGGGCCGCTGCAGCTGAGCCTCGACACCCGCAAGGTCTTCGTCGACGGCCGGCCGCTGCACCTCACCAACAAGGAATACGCCATCCTCGAGCTACTGGTGTTGCGCAAGGGAAGCGTGGTGAGCAAGGACGCCTTCCTGAGCCATCTGTATGGCGGCATGGACGAGCCGGAGATGAAGATCATCGACGTGTTCGTCTGCAAGATGCGCAAGAAACTGCAGGCAGCCGGCGCCGGCCACCTGCTCGGCACCATCTGGGGACGCGGCTTCATCCTGCGCGACGGCGAACACCGCTTGCCGGTGGGTGGTCCGATGCACTCGCAACCGGTGCCGTTCAGCGCCGGTCTCCTGTGCCCGCGGGATCAGGCAGCGGCGGCCTGATCCCGCCGCGTGCGCCCGCCGCGTGCGATGATATCTGCCGGCGCACGCGCGGCCGCCAGGATGCCGACGGGCGGTGAATGCCGGCTGTCAGCCGGGCGGCCGGATCCGGGTCAGGCGTGCCGCCATGCGGTTCTGGCCGGTGCGATCCAGCGGTAAAGCACGTCCGGCTCGTGCGCTTCGTTGTTCGCGCCGTCGGTCTGCTGCACAACAACGAAGCCGCGCCGCTCATAGAACCTCCGTGCGGCTTCGTTGCGTTGGAAGCTCCAAAGCGAAAGCGCGTCCGCACGGGATCTGGCGATCTCCAGCAGGCACGTCCCGGCACCACGTCCCTGGGCCTCTGGCAAGACATAGAGCTGGTCGATCCAACCTGCCCGGAACGCGATGATGCCGACCAGGACATCGCCGCTGGATGCCCCCCAGAGCGTGCCCGAGCGGAACACGCGCTCTTGAAAGAAGCAGCGATCCTCCTCCGGCGTATGCAGGCCCGCCAACCAGGGCAGCCGCTCGTCAAAGGAGATGCGGTGGACCCGGGCGGCCCGGTGCATGTCGTCGAGCCCAAGCTGCCGCAGTTCGAATCCGGCCGACGCCGTCATTCCAACACTCCCACGGGCGATGCCCGGCGGCAGCGTAGCAGTGTCTGTGGTGCGCCGCTGACAGATCTCCTGCCGGGATTATGGGCCTGACGGCACTTGAGCAGCTGGGCCTGATCGAGAAGACAAAGGCCCGTGTGCTAGCCATCGCTCCCAACGGAGGGCGTGTCTGGAAGCAGCTGCCGAACACCTATCGGCTGCTGTTGGGAGGTGGTCCGCAGGGTATTTCACGCGAGTCTGCCGGGCGGGGTGACTCCAAGCCTTCAGAATCTTTGATCGTAGTTCCGGTCGTTTGGAACCAAGCCGAGCAAAAGGCTCAGGAGGCGTTGAACAGGATCGCGGCGGCTCGAACAGCTCAACGAACGGCTGGTCGGGCGCGCCAGCGACCGGGCGCAGCGGGGAGAGGTGGAGCCCCACGAGGAACAGCGGGAGGGGCGCCGGGTAGGCGCCCCGGAGCGGGGACGCGCGAGGCGCCGCACCTACGTATCCATCCAGTGAGCACCATGGATGCGCATCAGCTGCGCCCTTCTGATTAAACGATGCTGACCGGTTCCACGTTGGTGAGTATTTCAACCAGGTCGAGAATCAAGCAAAGCTCTACCCGCCTCGGTCCAGTTGCCTCCTCGTCCCCATGGCTCAACTAGCTTATATTGAACAAGTATTTCGACAGCCCATTCACCAGCGTGCATGCATAGATGATCCAGACAATCAGGGTCTTTGCGAGCAAGGTATTGTTCGCACATCCATGCGAGTGCGTAGAGGAGACGGCGTTCGCTGTCGTTCATGTCTGAGCTCTAACAGGAAGTTGGAGGATCAATCCGTTGAGTACCGTGGATGCGCGTCAGGCGGCTGCGCCGCTCTGGTTACGTGACGCCGACCAGTTCCACACTAGGAGGTCTGCGAGGTCGCAAGCAGGTTGCTCTTGAGTTGACTGGGTCAATGGACCAGTAGATACCGATGTGGGCCGCTGACGATATCTCGTTCGAGATCGTGGACGACATGACTGATGACCCCGTGTTGACCCTGAGGGTCTTCACCCCTGCGGGTCAGCTGACTTTCATGGGCGAGCCGGTCATCGAGGGGCGGGTCATGGTGGCGAGAGCGGTTCATGTGCAGGACGGCACCCCGAACAGTGTCGGCGCAGGCAGTCTGCTGGTGCTCGCACGGGTGCTGATGGAGAGGATGGAACTCGATGGATTCGTCGTTGAGGGAGCGCTTCGGACGACTGGGGCCAGTCCGGGACGTCGGCCGCGTGCCTTCCGGTTCTCCCGCCGTGTTTGTTTTGCGCCTGCCGCAGAGCCGCGCGGTTCCTAAGACGATCGATGCGACCCATGCCTTGGCTCGTCGTGGACTGACCATGCTGCAGGCGAAGCGCGCCGTCGAAACCCTGGTGGAGACAGGCAGCGTGTTTGTTGAACTGCCGACGGTCGAGAATGCAGCGGTCCTGGCGAGGGAGCTTGCCGCGGCAGGGATTGCGGCCGGTGTGGTCGAGCCGTCCTTGCAGGTTCCGGACGTGCGCAAGCTGCGCGAGCGCCTGAGGCTGACACGCGAGCAGTTTGCCATCCGTTATGGGCTTGATGTGGAGAGCGTGCGGAACTGGGAGGCCGGCCGCCGGGAGCCCGATCTGGCGGCGCGGAGCTACCTGCGGGTCATTTCAAACGATCCCGAGCGTGTTGAGCGTGCCTACGCCCCGACGCCGGTCTTGTAGGTTCTTTCGGGTGCGAGGCGGCTGGCCCGGAGTCGCTCCCCTTGCCGTAAAAGCGATCCGTGCCCGGAGGATTGCGGGGCTTGTTGGAACGGGTTTACGTTTCATTGCCGGTGCGTCCCGCTCCGGTTCTCGGTTTCCCAGGATGACCATGACCTGGAAACGTCGAAGGCCTCCGGAAGGAGGTCCCCTAAACGATCTTCCGAAATGCTTGGCGGCATTAGGAAGATCGGACATCGCTATCGTTTTGCAACCCCCCAAAGGGGCACGCTCTGGTTTTGTCAAAAGGGTGCCATAAACGAGCGCCTTCGGCGTGGAGAACGCGATGAACGATAGGCTTAGCCCTGCTGATGCGGGGTTTATCGCCGGCCGCGCCAGAAGACTGCTGGGTTTGGGGCGGATCACGCACCACCAGTATGCCTTGCTCGATGCCTTGTTGTGGTCCTTCCGGCAGGTGGGGTGGGCTTCAGTACGAGTGGCCTATAGCCAGCTCCAGGAGGCCGCCCACATGGCCCGTTCAACCGTGGCTGAGTCGGCCTGGACCTCCGGGCGATGGAACGGTTGATGGGCGTTGGGAAACGGGAGCCGGGATGCGACGCATCCGGTGTTGCGAGACGGCTCAGCCTGCGGATCGTCTCGGCGATCGCGCAGTACCCGGCATCGGCAAACCGGGCGCGGCGCTGGGCGGAATGGGAGATGCGGAACGATCCGCGCCGGCTTGATCTCAGCACACCGGTCCGCACCAACTGATCGCCTGACCCGGAAGGACCCACGCCCATGCGCCCGATCGATTACTCGATGCCCTACCCGTCCGCGCGGTCCGCGGTGCTGGGACAGGAGGTGATCGCCACGTCGCAGCCGCTGGCGTCGATGGCGGGGATGGAGATGCTGGCAGCCGGCGGCAACGCGGTGGACGCCGCCATCGCCGCCGCGATGGTGCTGACCGTCGTCGAGCCGACCGGTTGCGGCATCGGCAGCGACGCCTTCGCCATTGTCTGGGACGGCACCGGGCTGCACGGGCTGGATGCGTCCGGCCGCGCGCCGGCGGGATGGACCCCGGAGCGCTTCCGTGGCCGGGAAGCCATGCCGGAGTGCGGCTGGGACTCGGTGACGGTTCCGGGAGCCGTGTCGAGCTGGGTCGCCCTCGCCCGCCGCTTCGGCCGGCTGCCGCTGGAGCGGCTTGCCGGACCGGCCATCCGGCATGCGCGCGAAGGCTTCGCGGTGACGCCGATCATCGCCGAGCAGTGGCGGCGCGGCGCGATCCTGCTTGGCGGTCAGCCGGGGTTCGCCGAATGCTTCATGCCGGACGGTCGCCCGCCGCAGGCCGGCGAACGGTTTCGCGCCGGCTCCCATGCGGACACGCTGGAGAGCATCGCATCCACCGGGGGCGAGTCGTTCTATCGCGGCGCGCTGGCGGAGCGTATCGCCCGCGACGCCAGGCGGCACGACGCAGCCTTGTCGCTGGATGACCTGGCGTCGCACGAGCCCGAATGGATCGCGCCGTTGTTGCAGCCGTTCGCCGGCGCCGTGGTTCACGAGCTGCCGCCCGCGGGGCAGGGGCTGGCCGCGCTGATGGCGCTGGGCATCCTCGAGGCCCACGGCTGGGTTGCGGACGCGCCCGACGACATCGCGCAGACCCACCTGGCGATCGAGGCCACCAAGCTCGCGATCGCCGACCTGATGCAGCATGTCGGCGACCGGTCGAGCATGGTGCTCTCCACCGACGCGCTGCTTGAGCCGGGCTACCTGGCGCAAAGGGCCGCGATGATCGACCCGAACCGGGCCGGCGACCCCGGCCATGGCGCTCCCGGCGCCGGAGGCACCGTCTGCCTGTCGGCGGCCGACGCGGACGGCATGATGGTGTCGTTCATACAATCCAACTACATGGGCTTCGGCTCGGGCGTGGTGGTGCCCGGCACAGGCATCAGCCTGCAGAACCGCGGCACCGGCTTCGTGCTGGGCGAGGGGCATGTCAACCGGGTCGGCCCGCGCAAGCGGCCGTTCCACACCATTATACCCGGCTTCGCGACGGAGGCCGATGGCAGGCCGCTGATGGCGTTCGGGCTGATGGGCGGCCCGATGCAGGCGCAGGGCCACGTGCAGATGGCGCTGCGCATCCTCCGCTGCGGCCAGAACCCTCAGGCCGCCGCCGACGCACCGCGATGGCGGCTGCTGGGCGCACGCCGGCTCGCGGTGGAGCCCGCGATGGGCCCGGCACTGGTGGACGCGCTGCGGGAACGCGGCCACCAGATCGTGGTGGAGCCGGTGGATGCCAGCTTCGGCTTCGGCGGCGCCCAGATCGTGCTGCGGACCGAACACGGCTATGTGGCGGGATCGGACCCGCGCAAGGATGGCCAGGCGC